>CAJWLW010000001.1 GCA_913042885.1 uncultured Lentisphaeria bacterium
CAAAGCGATGACACGGTTCGGCAGGTTGCAGGTGGAAGAGCGGGAGTTGTGCGGGGTAACCGGCTACAGCATCAACGGCCGTCCGGCGGACTGCGTGAACCTGGCCCTGCATCATCTCTGCCCGAAGCTGCCGGACTTGATTGTCTCGGGAATCAACATGGGGGCCAACCTCGGCGTTTCCTTTATTGTGTCATCCGGCACTGTCGGCGCTTGCATGGAAGGGAATATCGCAGGCGTTCCCGGCATCGCCCTGTCGCAGTGCCTGCAGCCGGAGACGTACAAGCAGTGGGCGAACGAGCAGCATCTGCCGGCTGCTACCGTTGATGACCTTTGTCGTCACCAGCGGGAATTCCTCGATGCTGCCCTGGCCGATCTTCGGGCCCGCGACGATGCCTTTTCGAAACCGATCACCTGGAATGTGAATATGCCGCATACACCCGATGACAACTGGAGCGTTGTCCACACCAATGTCGGCCGCACGTCATACGGCTCCTGTTTTGTTCGCGACGAGGCGACCGGGGACTATCGGCACGATTTGCAGTCGGTCGACTCCGATAACGACCCGACATCCGATGGGGCCGTGGCGTATTTCAACGGCCATGTCAGCATCAGCCGCATTGACATCTGGCAGCTCGGCAGGTAACACTGTTCCGTAATTGTTTCCCCGCAGCGTAATCTTTTAGCGCTCCGGGTTTCACCCGCTTCCACTTCGCCGGCGTCGTTTACCTATAACGACTTGCCGCGCTACATTCCTCCATGTCCAGCAAATCAGCAAAAGGTATCAAGTACGAGACAGGCGTTGCCACGGAGGTGACGGACTTGCTGACGGTTGAAGCGCCGTTGCAGGTGACGATCAACGGCAATCCCTTTACCGTCACGATGCGCACACCCGGCGACGACTATCGCCTGGTCACCGGGCTGCTGTTTACCGAGGGTGTGGTCAAGCAGTGCAAAGACCAATTCCCTTACAGCGAGGAGAAAGACCCTGACAGAGGTGTCACCGTCGGAGTCGATCTCCAGATCCCCGAGGTGTTTCTGTGCGAGAACCTGCAGGCGAAGCGGTCACTGCTGATCAACGCTTCCTGCGGTGTTTGCGGTACCCGTGAACTGGCGGACCTGAACCTGACCGGCGAACCGCTCGAGCCGCGAGGCGTCCTCGACGTCGGCATCCTGCCCGGGTTGGGCGAAACCATGTGCCGGCGCCAGCGCGTGTTTGAAGAGACCGGTGGCATCCACGCTGCAGCAGCGTTTCGGCTCGACGGCGAATGCCTCTGTGTTTTCGAGGATATCGGCCGCCACAACGCCGTCGACAAGGTCGCCGGTTTCCTGCTCGAGACCGATGACATCGGCGGTGCCGACATCCTGTTCGTCAGCGGTCGTGTGTCGTTCGAGATCGTCTCAAAGGCTTGGTACGCGGGTATTCCATACCTGGTTGCGGTCTCCGCACCCTCGACCCTGGCAGTCGACATGTGTGAGTATTGGGGCATGTCGCTGATCGCCTTCTGCCGCGACACGCGCGCGACAGTTTACGCTAATCCGCAGAATGTGCGTGGTGTGTAAAGGCGTCGTCCTCTGCCAAAACCGCCCGGCGCATGCTGTGACGGTTGCACGAGAACCGGGGCCTTGCGCATCACCAGTTTCTCCTTGCAATCGGGTATAGATATTGCTATCCTATTAGTAATCAACCTGTAACACCCACAATCCAGTCGGGTTGTCTCCAGCCACTGTGAGGCGGTTACGGTTTGTTATGCCCGGCCACCGGGCTTACCGCGAGATTGTGCATGTCCAAGAATATCAGCGCGTTGTCCGGCCGCAAAGGCCTCGACGACAATCTTTTCGACCGCATCGTCAAGATCGGTGCCAACCCTGCCTCGGCGCCCGATCACGAGCTGTTGGCGAAGGAATACCTCGTTGGTGAAGCGATCACCTTCGGTGCCGCATCTTTTTACGACCTGATCAGTGAAGAGGTTGCCTCAAAAAAGGCCCTGGTCTGCGACGGCAGCGCCTGTCTCTGTGCCGGCACCCAGGACAAGGTCGTCGAGGAACTCAAGAAGCACATGGACGAGTCAGAGATCGGCACCATCACCTGCCTCGGCCGTTGCCACGAGAACGCGGCGTTCTACTACGACGGCTGGAACTACTCCGGTACTGCGATCGACCAGCTCGACGGGGTCATCGGTAAAGACGGCACTGGTGGTTCGAAAGACGCCTACCACGTCGAATCCCTGCTCGATACCCCCATCCTTACGGCCGAATTTCCCGGTGTCGACAGCTATTACGCAGTGTTTCGCGATGTCGTGCTGAAGAAGACCGGCGATGAGCTCATCGCCGAGGTCCAGACCTCGAACCTGCGCGGCCGCGGCGGTGCCGGGTTCCCGACCGGTTTCAAGTGGAACGCTGCCAAGGAAGCGCCGGGCGACAAGAAGTACATCGTCTGCAACGCCGACGAAGGCGACCCGGGCGCCTACATTGACCGCTACCTGCTCGAGCAGCAGCCGCACAGCGTGCTCTTCGGTATGATGGCTGCCGGCTACGCGGTCGGCGCCGACGAAGGGTGCCTGTACATCCGCGCCGAGTATCCCGATGCAGTCCAGACCATCGGCCGTGCCATCCAGGAGCTCGAAGGCTGCGGCTTGCTCGGCGACAATATCTGCGGCTCGAGT
Source organism: uncultured Lentisphaeria bacterium (assembly GCA_913042885.1). Next base: position 2,664 of record CAJWLW010000001.1, read on the forward strand.
TTCTCGTTTTCGTTCAAGGTCGTGGTCGGTGCGGGCGCCTATATCTGCGGCGAAGAAACGGCCTTGCTCGCTTCGATCGAAGGCCGCCGGCCGGAAGTTGATGTGCGGCCGCCTTTCCCGACGACCGAGGGGCTGTTTGGCAAGCCGACAGTCGTCAACAACGTCGAGTCCTTCGCCAACATCCACGAGATCGTTGCAAACGGCGGCGCCGCTTATGCTGCTGTCGGCACCGAGAAGTCGGCCGGCCCCAAGCTGCTGTGCCTCGACGGAATGTTCAACCGCCCGGGCCTCTTCGAAGTGCCGATGGGCACGCCTCTGTCCACCGTGGTCAACGGGCTTGGCCAGGGATTCCGGCAGCCGGTCAAGGCCTTGCACATCGGTGGGCCGCTCGGTGGGCTGGTGCCGGTCGCCAAAATCGATTCACTGACCATTGATTTCGAGTCCTTCATCAACGGCGGCTTTCTGCTTGGCCACGGCAGCGTCGTCTGCGTGCCAGAGTCGTTCCCGATGATCCGCTACGTCGAGCACATCCTCGATTTTTGCGCCTTCGAGTCCTGTGGCAAGTGTTTTCCCTGCAGGCTCGGTTCGACCCGTGGTCACGAGCTGGTGACCGGTGCCATTGAGGGCGGCGCGCTGATCGATCGCCAACTTTTCGAAGATCTGATCGAGACAATGGAGAAAGGCAGCCTCTGTGCCCACGGCGGCGGCATACCGTTGCCAATCAGGAACGCTTTGATGTACTTTAATGATGAACTGAAGCCATATTTTCGCGAGGACGTCGCATCATGAATAAGGCCGCATATCTCGATGGCGAGGCATACGAAATAGAAGCAGGTGAAACCCTGCTGAATTTTATCGAGCGACAGCGTGAGAAAGGCTGCGTACCGACGCTGTGTTATGACGACCGCCTCGAGCCCTTCGGCTCCTGCCGGATCTGCTCGGTAGAAGTCGCCCTTAGTGAAGACGGGCCGCGCCGCATGGTCGCGGCCTGCCATACCCCGATCGCCGAGAATATGTGGGTGTTCAGCGAATCCGACTCGGTCAGGAAGCTGCGCAAGAACATTCTCGAACTGGTCGTCACCGATTACCCGTTGCACACCCTCGAGTCGCCGCCCAATGGCGATGCCGAGCTCAAGAAAGTCATCGACCAGGTCGGGTTCGACATCCATTCCGTGCGTTACCCGGCCGGCAAGAACCACGCCGACCGCCAGCAGGACACCTCGCATCCGTACATGCGCGCCGACCTCTCGAAGTGCATCAACTGCTATCGCTGCGTGCGTGCCTGTGACGAGATTCAAGGACAGTTCGTGCTGAACATGGCCGGCCGCGGCTTCGACAATCACATCATCATGGGGGCCGACGAATCGTTCAAGGACTCGCCGTGTGTTGCCTGCGGTGCCTGTTCGCAAACCTGTCCGACCGGTGCCATCACAGACATCCACAAACTCCAGGCGCACGAGGCCGAACGGAAGGTCCGCACGGTCTGTACGTATTGCGGTGTCGGCTGCAACCTCGAAGTAGCCGTCGGCCCCGGCGACAACATCCTGTCGATTGAAGCCCCGCCCGATGCCGAAGCGAACCGCGGCCACACCTGCCTGAAAGGGCGCTACGCCTTCAAGTTCCAAAGTCACCCCGAGCGCCTGCAGAGTCCACTGATCCGCCGCGGCGAAGAATTCGAGGAAGTGTCCTGGGACGAGGCTTACGATTACATCGCCGAGAAACTGTCCGGTGTCCGCTCTGAACACGGGCCGGATGCCATTGCCGGCATATCATCGGCGCGCTGCATGAATGAAGAGAACTATCTGATGCAGAAGTTCATCCGTGCAGTCATCGGCACCAACAACATTGACTGCTGCGCCCGCGTTTGTCATTCACCGACTGCGCTCGGCATGCAGTGGGCCTTCGGAACTGGTGCCGGCACCAATTCGACAGACTGCCTGAAAAATACCGACCTGATCATGATCATCGGTGCCAATCCGACGCACGCACACCCCGTGACCGGTGCCCGCATCAAACAGGAAGTCATGAAGGGCACGCCGCTGATCGTCATCGATCCGATCGTGACAGAGATAGCAGAGTACGCGAAATACCATCTGGCCCTGCGCCCGGGTACCAATGTCGCGCTGCTCAACATGTTCGCTTATTATCTCGTGAACGAGAACCTTATCGACAAGGAGTTCGTCGAAGGACGCTGCGAAGGCTACGACGACTATGTCGAGCAGTTGCGCCAGGTCGACATCGACGCGATGGAAGCGGTTTCCGGTGTCGATCGTGAACTCGTGCGTGAGGCCGCGATCGCCTACGGCACCGCCAAGAATGCCATGAGCTTCCACGGTCTGGGCGTCACCGAGCACAGCCAGGGCACCAAAACTGTCACCATAATTGCGGACCTTGCAATGATGACCGGCAACCTCGGACGCCCCGGTGTCGGCGTCAATCCGTTGCGTGGCCAGAACAACGTCCAGGGTGCCGCCGACATGGGCGTGCAGCCGCATCAGGGCGCCGGCTACTTGCCCGTCACCGACCCGGACAACCAGGCGAAGTACGAAAAGATCTACGGCGTCCCGGTGCCGAAAGAGATCGGCTATAAGATCCCACAAATGTTCGACGCGGCCGTGGCCGGCAAGCTCAAGGCTCTGTGGATCATGGGCGAGGACGTCGTACAGACCGATCCCAACACCAAGCACGTGATAGAGTCGCTGGAGAGCCTCGACCTGCTGGTGGTCCAGGAAATTTTCATGACCGAGACGGCCAAGCTGGCGCATGTTATTTTGCCGGGTGCCACGTTCCTGGAGAAAAGCGGTACGTTCACCAGCGCCGAGCGCCGGGTGCAGCGCTGCAACGAAGTCGTGCCGCCGCTGGCAGGTACCAAGCCCGACGGTCAGATCATCGTCGATATCATGAACCGCATGGGATACGAGCAGGCTGGCTATGACCCCGATGTCACGCTGCAGGAGATCAGCCAGATCGTCCCGTTCTTCGCCGGTGCCAAGTGGGAAGAGTTCGGTGACAACGGCAAGCAGTGGCCGATCAAGCCCGACGGCAGCGACACCAAGATCCTGCACACCGAGACATTCAAGCGCGGCCGCGGCAAGTTCCATTTCTGGAACTTCGAAGAGAGCCAGGAGCTGGTCGACCACAGCGACGAATTCCCGTTTATCCTGACGACTGGTCGCAAGCTCGAGCACTACAACTGCGGCACGATGACTCGGCGTACCGGCAATCTGCAGTTGCTCAGCGAAGACGTTCTGGTGATCAACCCGGTTGACGCCGAGAAGAAGAACATTGCCGATGGCGACACCGTGCGACTGTTCTCGGCCCGTGGCGAGGTGAATCTGACGTCGGAAGTCTCGACCCGCGTCAGGCCCGGGGTGATCTACACGACCTTCCACTTCCCCGAGCAGATGGTCAATTACGTCACCAGCAACGTCCAGGACGCGGATTCCCTATGCCCCGAGTACAAAGTCGTTGCCGTCGACGTCGAGCGTGTCACTGCGGCTGCCGCGGCTGAGCACGCCGAGCTGGCAAAGGCGTAGCGGCCTGCCGCGAAATCAGACGCGACGGTTCCGTTATCAGAAATTCAGATGATGCGACGCCGCGCCGGGCCTGCCGCGGCGCTCGTCCATGTCATCACCTAGAGGAACCGGTCGAAATCGATGTTCAATCGTGCGTTCCATTGCCGGGTCATGCAACCGCACAAGGAACTCGTCGCCGACGCCATGGGTTGTCATCTCCGGCAAACCGAGGTGCTCGATGGTCTCCTGGACGTTGAGGAATGGCGCCGCGCCGCAATACAGGAACATCGGATCGGGTAGCGCGCGCACCGCGTCCATTGCCAGCAGATACTCCAGATCGACCAGGGCACTCAAGGCACTCTCTTGCAGGGTAACGCTGTGACCGTCAACAACGACTTCGCTGCAGAGCTGCATCTGGTCCCAATGGTCGCGCACCTCATCGTAAGGCCATGCGACTGTGGCGATCGGATGCGGGCACATCTGTTTGGGCTTGTCGGGGAACAGCGGATCGAGTTCACGGTCACACTGGTCGCTGCCGACCGAGATGAAGATGTCACCACGGTCACGGATGGCGATCACTTCGCCTTCACCGCCGGTCAGGGAACCCTGCACCTCGAATTCGGGATCCTGGGTAAGCAGGTAGCGGCCGATGCGGAAAATCGAAGGGTTCGTCAGGTTAGCGAGGCTGTAGCGACCTTCCAGTGCGATCTTTTCGTCGAGCTCACGGCGCAAGGCATCGACGTTGCGGGATGAGTGTCGCGCGCCGCCGAGAGAGCCCACAGCAAACGTACGCTGTGCAGTACCTGTCTTGCTCTCAATGGCCATTGTGATTGGTTCAATGCGCATCCTGAAGCCCCTTTGTGCGACGCGCCTACAATGCGACTTCGCTCCTAAAACGCATAGCTGCTGCAGGCTGGGGCTGCCAGCCTACCAGTTTCCCAATCAAATCTCTGACGGAGAAGAATCTCGTTCTCCGAACCATTTGCAGCAGCCCAACGTGCCTTCGACTTCCACTTCGGCCAGTTGCTGTGCGGGCCGTTGCACCCCGGATATTTGAACTGCATATTACACGAATCGCTGCTTGGCATGCCGGCCGACGTGTGAGGCGGGTGACGTGACACCTGGTTCTGCTTCCCGGCATTTCCCTCTCCTATAATTCCAAACACTCCATCCATTTAATCCCATTCTCCTCAATTCCATCCTCCTTAATCCGGCAAGGGGCGATTGAGGCGGAGAATGGCGGGTAACATCATACGAGGTTCATCATGCTCGAAGAAAGTCATTATTATTTCCACAAAGCGGCGGACATTCTCGGCCTGACAGCGAAGATCCGGGATATTCTGCTGACGCCGCATCGGGTCGTCAAGGTAGAGTTGGTCACGGAAAGCGACACGGGCGAACTGCAGCATCACGTGGGCTTTCGAGTTCAGCATGACCGGTCACGGGGACCGATGAAAGGCGGGCTGCGCTACCATCCGTTGATGGACGAGGAGCACGCCACCGCGCTTGCCAACCTGATGACCTGGAAGACTGCAGTCGTCCAGGTGCCGTACGGTGGTGCCAAAGGCGGGATAAACTGCGACCCGCGGCAACTGAGCGACAGTGAGTTGCACAAGATCACCCGTAAGTTCGTCGAGCAGATCCATGAGATCATCGGCCCGATGCTGGATATCCCCGCGCCGGACGTCAATACCGATGCCCGTGTCATGGGCTGGATCATGGATGAATACTCGAAGTTTCATGGATTCTCACCGGGCGTTGTCACCGGCAAACCGCTCGAGCTGTTCGGGTCCCCCGGCCGCGAGGAGGCGACCGGCCGCGGTATCATGCATTGTCTGGAATCATGCCTGGAAACACAGGGTAAATCGATCGAGGGTATCACCGTTGCGGTCCAGGGGTTCGGCAATGTCGGCAGTCATGCCGCCAGGCTGATTGCCGAGAAGGGCGGCAAGATCGTCGCAGTGGGTGATCATGTGGGCGGGGTGTCGAATCGGGATGGCCTCGACGTTGGAAAGCTGATCGCCTGGGCTGATGGGCATCGCACCGTGGCCGGCTTCGACGGCGGTGAGGCATTCGACAGTGTCGAGGTGCTGACCTGGGATGCGGATGTTCTGATTCCCGCCGCGTTGGGCGGGGTGCTGACCAAAGAGAATGCCGGCGATGTGCGCGCCAGCATTATCGTCGAAGGTGCCAATGGCCCGACGACGCCGGAGGCGGATGAGATCTTCGACAAAAACGGCATCACAGTCGTGCCCGATATCCTGGCCAACGCCGGCGGTGTCACCGTCAGTTATTTCGAATGGGCCCAGAACATTCAGCAGTTCCGCTGGGAGCTCGACCGGGTTCGCACCGAGCTTGCCAAGACGATGAACACCGCCTATGCTGCGGTCCTGGAGACCGCGGCCGAGCACAAAATCGACCTTCGCACTGCGGCGTTTGTGCTGGCGATTCACCGTGTCGGCGAGGCGACGCTTGCCCGCCGGCATGTCAATGAGAATCCGACAATATGAGGTCGCGGATGGTCTGTGACGGATTCACCATCTGCCCGGTCAGTATGAGTGGATGCAGTCGTACCCAGTCATGTCGAAGCGCTGTTTGACGCGTGGCCCGACCTCATGTGTACGGCACCAGGTGGCGTGACCATCCTGAAATATCACATTCAGTCCTTCAACCCCAAACTGGAGGTGGTTGGCAACACTCGAGGCACCGCGCCTGCCCACGGGTCGAGGACCCACGGTCCACTCAGTATACCGAGGAGACTCGGCGAATAATTGGACCAGATTATATCCGTAGCCAGCGGAACGTCCGACGGACCGAATTCTCCGGTTGATGACTCCAGCTTATTCGCGATGTACGGCTTGCTGTCCTCGCCGTCGACAATTTCCGAAACCGACTTATCGGGTCAGCTGCTCAGTTGCCGCCGCCGTAGTGTGAATTCACAGCCCGCCACCGAAAGTACCAGTCGGTGCTGAGCGCGATCTCCAGGTATGGATCGCTGATGAATCCGGCACTGCCATCGTAATAGACCGCACCGTAGCCGTCGGCGTGTGATCTGGTGGCATTTCCGTCCCCGTCCCAATAGGACCAGTGCTCGGGGTTTTCACTAATGATCGTGCCGGGCTTCCACCCCTCATCCGCGGTTGGTGTAACAACCCGAAAGGTGTGTTCGTAGGAGACGGAGCAGCCTATATCCGGTGTCTGCACGATACCCCACAGTGCCATCTCCTCTTCTCTGCTACGACCATACCCGAAAGGATCCGAGCCATCCTCGGCCGGGCAGTAGAGGCTTTCCAGGGTTGGCAGGTACCCGTCGCTGCGCAGGTAGCCTGCGTCAGAGTTGTGGTTAAAGGCCCAGGCCATGGAGTGAGCGGTCGTTCCAAAGTATCCGTGCCCGAAGTATCCCGGCGCTGGTGAAGGAGTATTCTTCTGTGGCATCACCCAGCCGCCCCAGTCATCAGCATATATCAGGGTTGCAAGCTGTGTCTGCTTGAGGTTGTTGATGCACACAATCCGATACGCTCTTCGCTTGGCTTCATGGAGTGCCGGCAGCAGCAGCGAGGCAAGAATAGCGATGATCGTAATTACTACGAGTAACTCTATGAGCGTGAAAACTCTGCAACGTATGCGAGGCCTGGAAATGACCGTGTGGATTTTTAACCCCATGATATTATAAACGACTTTAATTTCCGTTTTCTGTTGTACTGTCGAGGCCCGTTTAGCTGCGGTACAATACTGTTGAAATCCGAGATTTTACACGGGTTTTTTGGATTTTCGGATTTGCGTTTTGTGGGTCCTATCGGCCTTGGCCTGAATGATTCATAAACTGACTGACAGGATTTTTCACGGTTTTTCAGGGTCAGTAATACTGCTATTGGACGCGGCCTGAAATTCGAGGAACAGGGCACGATAATGGCGGTGACTGCAGCAGCTCGTCGATGCGCTGGGGCGATGAATGCGGAGGCTGAGCACGTCTGCGCCGCGCACCGGACCTGGCAGCGTATCTTTGACCACTGCAGCGGGCCACTCCGTGGCGGTGCGCACGCCCGAAATCCGCTCAGTTACCGGCGAACTGGCATGCGGGAACGGTCTCGCGGGTGACTTTCTGCAGCGAAACGCATGCCACAGGGCAGACGTCGGCGCATTTTCCGCAGCGGATGCATTTGTACTGGTCGATGTAGAGGATGGGGTACTTTGTCGGTTCCGGATCGGCGGCTTCCGTGAATTGTTGAACAGGCACTAATTGGCCTGTTCTTTTTCTTCTTCTGCGGCTGCCTCTTTCTGACGCTCCAGGTCCGCCAGACGCTTGGCATTTATTTTTTCCCAATACGCCTTGGGCTTGGTGCGCCGCAGAATCTCCGCTTCAAGCCGTTCGTGGGCGGCCTCGTATCGCTCCGGATCGGTGGTCTTGAATGTTTCGATTTTTTCACGCCGCCGCGCATCAAAGGCGTCCGGATCCGACTGACGCAACTTCTGCATGTCAAAAACTTCGCGCCTTTTCGCATACTGCTCCGGGTCGGTTTCCTTCAGCTTTTCGATGTCTGCTTCGCGCTTGGCCGCCTTTGTTTCAAACCAGACTTTGGGATTGGTACGCCGCAGTTCGTTTTCCTCATGCCTCGCCAGCTCGGCCTTGTATCGCTCCGGGTCGGTTGCTTCGAGTTTCTTGATCTGCTCGAGGCGGCGTACGGCGTAGGCGTCCGGATCGATTCTGCGCAGTAGCCGCATGTCGTAGGCTTCACGCTCTTTTTCATACCGCTCCGGGTCGGTTGTCTTGAGTTCATCGATCGCGGCCAGCTGCTTCGAATCCCTTGCTTCAAACCAGGCCTTGGGATTGGTGCGCCGCAGGATGCGGAGTTCAAGGGTCTCGAGTTGCCTTTTGTACGCCTCGGGCTCGTCCGCCTTGAGTTCTTCGAGCTTCTCGCGCTGAGCGTCATCCATCGCTTCCCGGTAAGCATGGTAGTCTGCCTGGCGCAGTTTCTCGAATTCGATGGCGCGCTCTATCCGTTCCTGCTCTGTTTTCGGCTTCGTCCCGTTTTCCGCAGCTTCGAGGTGCGGCAGCAGAGCTGTTGCGATACACGCCCCCGTCAAGATCAAGACTCGCTTTTTCATTGGTGCCTCCTTGAGCATATTGCAGGAAAGTAACACGTACCCCTATACAAGGTCAAGCCCTGCCTGCAATCGTCTATGCCGGCTGCAGTGCCCGGTCCTTCGTCAATGTGATTCCCAAATACACCGACGTTTGTCTGCCTTCGCACAGCCGTGAATGCATTCCGACAAAGCGTTCGCTTCACCGGTTGACAGTTTTAACCCATGGAAATTCCTATGGAGAAGCGTTTCGTCGGGAAGGCTGCACTCTTGGAAGGGGACCCGCAGGACTCCGAAAGAACAAGTACGACAGCAATGCCTTTTTGGTAACGGGTCTCGGGGGGGGGGATCGATTTCAATATGCGGACCGGGTCGCCACAGGCGCGAGGCACGGTGGCGGCCCCGAGAGGGATTGCCCGGGAAATAAACGCAGATTTTTTGCGATCAAGTCACCCGCTGTTTTTCACCGTCATTTTCGTGATCACTGCGTGGTAATTCCCTCGTCCCGCGGACATGACAGTACCGCAGGACGCGGAGATCGAGGTTGGATGGTGAAAGGCTCCGGCTGAGAGATGCGGTGTAATCACCGGACTCAGGGCGGGAACGTCGCTGTCGAGCAGGTACTCGGTCTGTCCCACCTCGCGCACGACAGAGGTATCCTCGCGCCATAAACGCCTTCCTGTCCACCTTCATGGTCATCGCTTTCTTTCGATCGCTCCTGCGATGCAAGGTCGCCGAGGGTGTCAAAACTCCTGCCATTCGGCAGGCAGTCGGGCCTGCGGGCCGGTGTGGATTTTGAATTGCGTCATTGCTTAGAGAGGGGACAGTTCCATGTATGACGGTGAAATGAATCTCGGGTAAGGTAACGCGATGACACACCAGGTAACCATCTTGGTATTGACCGCCGCCGTGCTGCATGCACTGTGGAATTTTGCGGGCAGGCAGGTTCGCGGCAATCTCGTTGTCTTTACGAGCGGCCTCGTATTGAGTAGTCTCTTGATCATGCCCATCATTGTGAGCGACCTGATGGATCGCGGATTCAATGATTTTCTGCAGTTCCCTGCTGTAGCCTGCATGGTCGCCACCGGAATACTGCACGGACTCTATTTCCTCATGCTTGCCAAGGCCTATGAACACGGGAGGATTTCAGTGGTTTACCCGGTGGCACGCGGTTCGGGGATTGCCTTGACCGGCTTTCTCGCCTGAATCCTGTTGCAAGAAAAAATTACCATGAATGGCGTCCTCGGGATTGCGTTAATCGTCATTGGGATTTTCTGGATCGGGATCGGGATTGACGCCCGTGAGCGGAATGCACACACAGTCAAGACGGCATTACTGGTCGGACTCACTATCGCGCTTTATTCGATTGTCGACAAAATCGGCGTCAGCTATGTGCACCCCTTACCGTACACGTTTGCCATGTGGGCCATTGCGGCGTTGACGTTACTCCCGTTTCTCTGGGCGAAAACGAGCGCGGAAGAAATCCGGGACGCGCTGCGGCATAAAAAACGTTTTATTATTGTCGTTGGACCTGTCTGTATGGTAACCTACTTTCTGATTCTGTATGCATATACGATGGGCCCCGTCAGTTATATCGCGGCCTTCCGGGAATTCGCAGTTGTTATTGGCAGCCTGTTGGGCGTTATTATCCTGAAGGAGCGTATGTCGTTCGTAAAGGCTCTGGCGATGGTGATGATTGTCCTCGGCATGATATTGATTAAAATCGCCTGACCACATATCACCCGGCAAACGATCTTTTGGCTCATACCTTGGAGGTCATCGAGTGGCATTTCCCCGGGTACGCAGACAGGGCAGACAACAAACACTGATTATGATTTTCCGTGCTGCTTCGCATCGGCGGGCCTCGAATTTTCCCGCGTTGACTGCCGGTTCTATTTCGGTCAACAGACCGATCGCCGCGGTGACCGGCCGCTTGAGGTGAAGGGTGGAATGACATTGGGCAAGTCACCCTCTTTGCGAGGTCTACGGCCACTGGGGACGGGGACCGTTCTTACCGGGGGATCGATCCATCTGAGCGATGGGCTTTGTCTTGATTTTCGCATAATACCCTTTTAAGCTTCCTAATCTGCTGGTCACCACCAGTAGATCGGACCCCCATACGAGATCCGGGGTCTTGAGCATGCAAAGGGGCAATGGGTAGTGGTGTCAGCCATCGTCCATGGGCGCCCGCAGTTTGCTTGACGCCTGGGACACGAAACTGAGGAAACGAGCCAGACATTGAAAGTCCTTACGGATTTACATTTGAGCATGGTCACACTGATAATTTCCCTATCTTTGTTGCAGGGCTCTGCCTGTGGCCAGTCCGGTGCGCCCGAAGATGCTGTGGCGGACAGCTCCTATCGTGTTCTTCTGCGGGCAGAAGTTCAAACTGCCCCAGACAAGAAAACGGACCTGCCTCAATTTGGATCTGATAAGTTCGAGGACAAACGCAAAGCCATGGTCGCCCAACAGATTGAAAAGCGGGGCGTCAAAGACCAGCGAGTCCTTCGCGCTCTTCGCCGGGTACCGCGCCATGAATTTGTTCCCGCCTCTGAGCGCAGTATAGCCTATGAGGATTACCCCTTACCGATTGGTCATGGTCAGACCATCTCTCAACCCTATGTCGTTGGCTTCATGACTGAGTTGCTCCAACTCAAACCCGGAGACACTGTCCTGGAAGTCGGTACTGGATCGAGCTACCAGGCCGCCATCCTTGCCGAGATCGTCAAGGAAGTCGTGAGCATCGAGATCATTGACGCCCTGGCCAAATCGGCGGCAAAACGTCTGGAGCGGCTCGGTTATAAGAATGTCACGGTTGCCAGCGGCGACGGCTACTTTGGCTGGAAAGAGCGCGCTACCTTTGATGCCATCATCGTCACTGCCGCTGGAGATCATATCCCGCCACCCCTGCTGCGCCAGCTCAAGGTCGGCGGTCGTATGGCGATCCCTGTGGGAAGAACGGGGTGGACCCAGAACCTCTTGCTTGTGGAAAAGCAAGAGGGCGGAAAGTTCATCACCCGCAATATTCTGGCGGTGCGCTTCGTCGCCCTTACGCGTGAGAAACGGTAAGGCTGGGTCGAATCCATGCGTGAGGCAACGAAACAAGTACACGATGCGCCCGATCGCGTAGATTTCCTCGCCCTTGCCCTGATTTCTGCTGGAACGATTGCCCTCGAGATCATGCTGCTGAGGGTGTTCAGTTTCAGCCAATGGCATCATTTTGCTTCCCTTGCCGTCTCCCTGGCCCTTCTTGGGTTTGGCACGGCCGGAACAACGTTGGTTCTCTTGGGAAATCGCCGTGTTTGCCGCTGGGGCGACAGCCTTTTTGCGGCAGGCGTGCTGGTGGCAGGAGCAGGCATTATCCTGATGTATCCACTCCATCAGGTCCTCGAGCTTCGCCCGCTTTTCATCGCATGGGATTTGGGCGAGCTGCTCAAGCTGCTCCTGCTCAACTTCGCCGCGTTTCTTCCCTTTTTCGGGGCTGCCCTGTCTATTGGCCAGGTGTTCGTCCGTTGGCCTTCGGCCACACGCAGGCTCTATGGTGTGAATCTTATCGGTTCGGGTATCGGCAGTCTCGTCGCAACTGTCCTGCTCAGCCTGGTCAGCCTCGAGTGGAGCCTCTTTGCCATTGCCCTCCTGCTGCTGCTTACCGGGGCGGGCTTTGCCGCAGCCCGCGCTCTGCGGAAGGGGAGAGGCGCTACCCGTACGCTGGGCCTGACCGGCCTGGTCTGTGGGGCGTTTACAGCCGGCCTGCTCGCCTACCTTCTCCTGTTCAATCCTGACCCCGCACTGCACGTCTCCGACTTCAAACGCCTCTCCTATCTGCTTGAGCTTCCCGACGCCAAAATCATCCGCCGCTCAGATGGGCTGCGCGACCGGACAACGGTCATTCGTTCCCAGCACATCCGCGTTGCCACAGGGTTGAGCCTTCACTGGCTCGAGGGACTGCCCCCCCAGGATGCCATGGTGCTCGGGGCTGACAGGCTGATCGTATTGCCCCGGTCAGTCGACCCAAACGATCTGCAATTCCTCAAAGCCACCCTCCAGGCAGCGCCCTTTGCACTTCGGCCTGAACCGTCCGTCGCCATCATCGGTACAAGCGCAAACCTGGGCACATTCATGCCCCGCCTGTACGATGCGCGCCGCACTATTTGGGTCGAATCCCACCCAACGATCGTCGAAGAATACAGCCGTCGCGGGCTCGATAAACGCTTTGACGAAATCGTCATGGATAATCCGCGTCGTTTTCTCCATGCCACCCCAGAGCAATTCGATCTCATCATACACGACAATCTCCATGCCGGGGGAGACGCCCTGGGTGAAGAGTTCCTCCTGACTGTGGAAAGCCTTGAGGCTGCCCTTCAACGATTACAACCCGGCGGCTTTATCGTACTGCCCATGCAACTATCCAACCCGCCAAGGTTCTTTCCAAAGGCTCTGCGCACAGCAAGACAAGCCCTTCAATCCGCTGGGCTGGCCGACCCACAGGAGCACGTCCTGGCCATGCGTTCGATGGCCGACACCATCATCTGCCTTGGACGTGACCCCATCTCGCTCCATGACCAGAAGCTCTTTCGGGCTTTCGCCGAACGTTGGCGGTTCGATCTGGTCTGGCTGCCTGGATTGGCACGCAACGAAGCGAATCAGATACATCAGTTCGAGTCTCCCCTTTACTTCGAGGCGGCTGCATCGGCCCTGAAAAATGAACAGCCCATGCCCTCTGCGGCGACTCTCTATACACTCACACCAGCTACAGATGCGGCCCCCTATTTCTGGTACTCCATGCGTTGGCGAATCCTCCCGCGATTATGGAAGTCCGCAGGGAGACAAGGGCTCGTCCTGCTTGATTGGAGCGCTCTTGTGCTCGGGTTGAGCCTTGCCGTTGCCGCCGTACTCGGACTCCTGTTCATCCTGCTGCCACTGGGACGCTTGCCGCGCAGTTGTCCACCCTTGACGCGGCCGGGCATTTTTACCTATTTCTTCGCCCTCGGGCTGGGCTACCTATTGCTTGAAATGGCGGTTTTTCAGCGTTGTGTCCTGCTTCTTGGCCACCCCATCTACGCAGCGGCCGTTGTTTTTGCAGTCTTTCTGATTGGCTCGGGCTGCGGCAGCCTCCATGCACCGGAAGAAGCCAGGAAGCATGTCGCGCCAGCCTTGTTTCTACCGATCATTGCGGGGGTGTTGCTGGGCTACATCGTGCTTTGGCCCGGCGTTGCCCTGCTTTGGGAATGCTCGGTCCCGGTACGCGGTGCGTTTGTCGTCATCGCTCTGTTGCCCCTGGCATGGGCTATGGGTAGGCCGATGCCTTGGGGGCTTCGACAGCTGGATCCCATACCAGCAATGATCCCGTGGGGCTGGGGGATCAACGGCTTTGCGTCAGTCCTGGCAGCACCTTTGGCCACCATGGGAGCGATTCTCTCAGGCCAGCCATCCGTCTGGCTCGCAGGCCTATGCTGTTATATGGTCGCCTGGTGGGTTGCCAGAAGATGGTTGAATAACTGATAGGAAGTTGCTTTTCACGGCCAGCAGTACCGCTGCTGGACAAGGCCGAAATTCAAGGATTGAGGCACGATGATGGCGGCTTCTTGCTCATTGACGACCTCACGAAGAGATGGGAAAGAGCCGAAGCACGCCGGCAAGGAGTGAACCCGGGCGACCAGAAACTGACACTTCAAGCCGTAGGTCTCGATGCCGCAGTTGAACTCGGTTGTCGTTTGATGTAGCTTCGTCGTTGACCCGTGTTTGTCGGCCGTCGGACTGATCGAGATGACCAGCGGTTGGGAGCTGTTCTGAGGCACGAAAGGAATCTCTCGAGTAAGGTTGGAACGGGAATCTCTCGCAGCTGCAACAGATGCCAAAGCGTCATTTTGCATTGACGACGATTGGCGTAAATTTAAGCCGCGCAATTCACAACGAACAGGACTCGTATCATGGCGATGACGCCCATGGCGGTAACCAGACCGTACCAGGACTCCACGGAACTGTTGTTCGATCCACCGGCATTACGGGCCCGGGCAGGCGAACAGGGGTACTTCTGCTTCAAGGGGCTGCTGCCGCCCGCCGACGTGCTGGCGGTCCGACGCCAGATTCTCGAGACCTGTCAACACCACGGATTTCTCGACGATCAGGCACCGCTCGAAAACGGTATCGCCAGGAACGACTTCTTTATCCGTGAATCCGACACTGACCCTGTGTGGCTTGCGTACTACAAGGACATCCTTAAGCTGCATGATTTTCATGCACTCGCCCAACACGAAAATCTCCTGGCGGTGCTCGACAGTCTGATCGGCGAACCGGTGTTGCCGCACAGTCGCAATATCTCGATGGCCCTTTTCCCTCGAGGCGTCGAGACAACGACACCGGCGCACCAGGATTTCAATTTCATCGGTGGCACGGAGGAAACCTGGACGGCCTGGATCCCGTGCGGAGACTGTCCGATGAGCCTGGGCGGGCTGGCGATAGTGCCCGGGTCAAATCACTGGGGATTCAAGGAACACAGGGCGTACGATCCGATCGTTCCCAGTTGTCTCGACTTTCCCGCCGACAGCGTTTGGGCGGTAAGTGAGTTGGCAACCGGCGACGTAATCATGTTTAAAAGCACTACCGTGCACCAGGGCGTGGCAAACCCCAGCCCCGATCAGATCCGGCTGTCGCTCGATTTCCGCTATCAACCACGGTCCCACCCGGTGCGCAGCGATTCGCTGGAACCGCACATGCAGATATTGACGTGGGACGAGGTCTACCAGGACTGGCCGGACGATGACCCGCTGAAGTACTACTGGAAGGAATGGGCGCTAAACATCGTCGAAGAGACAGCCGCTCAGGGATAGATCTGTTATGCAAACAAAGTCGCCATCGCCCGATGAACTGGCACAGCTGTTCGCCGAGCCGCCGCTCGAGTACAGCGATTTCATGACCTATTTCTGGGAGTCAGGCAAGCTCTCGAAAGAGCAGCTGACCTGGCAACTCGAACAGATAAAGGCGAAAGGCGTCGGCGGCACCTGGTATTATCCTCGCTACGTGCGCGGCGAGCCGCACGCGCAGCCGCCCTACTGGAGCGATGGCTGGTGGGAATTCTTCGAGCACTATGTCGCCGAACACGAGCGCCTCGGCATGACGGTCTGGTTTGCCGACTGGACCGGACAGGAATCGTGGCAGGACAAACTGCGCGCCGAGAGCGAGCACAACCCGGATCTGAAAGGCGGACGGCTGGTCATCCATCAGGCCGAAGGGCGCGACGATGAAACGCTGCAGTTCGAAATTCCTGCTGATGAGGAATTGCTCTGTGCACGAGCCTTTCGTGTCATCCAGGGGGCGTCACCGCAAAGTCCCAACGAGACAATCAAACTCGACGGCGACGACAGCCTCGACCTTGCCGACAAAATCGCCGACGGGCGGCTGAGCTGGCAGGTGCCGGACGGGGCGTGGATGGCCGCGGTGGTCTGCAGTCAGCCGCACGACCTCGACTACCTCAACCCGCATGTGGCCCAGCGCTGGCTCGATATCTACTGGGAACCGCACATCGAACATCTCGGGCGATTTGTGCCGGATACGCTGCGCGGATATCTGCAGGACGAAATCTATGTGCTGGGCGGCAATATCGTTTACGCGGAGAGCCTGCTGGCGCGATTCCAGTCGGAGAACGGGTACGATCCGCGCCCTCACCTGGTCGGTCTGTTCCATGATATCGGCGACTTCACCGACAAGATACGATGCGAATACTACGACGTGATGTCGGCTTTGCTCGAGGAGAATCTTTACCGACCGCTCTCCGACTGGCACGAGGCGCGCGGCATGCAGTTCAGCACCATCGCCACGTGGGGACGGCAGAGCATGCTGGGGCAGACCTACCAGTACGGCGACATTTTCCGCCTGTGCCGCTGGTTTCACATCACCGGCAACGAGGACCCCGGCCACACCGAACCCGGCGGGCGATGTTTCGCAGACGCCAAGTTGTCCAGCTCGGTTCTGCACCTGTACGAGCGCGACCGCGCCGCGATGTGCGTCTACTGGGGGTCCGGCCATGGCATGACCCAGGAAGAAAACCTAGCGTGGACGAATGAGAATTATGCGTACGGGCTCAACATGTACAATACCCACGGCGGCCTCTACGGCAGCCTCGGGAGCTGGTACGAATGGGTGCCGCCCTCCGTGCACTTCCGGCAGCCGTACTGGGAGCATTGGGATTGCTTTACGCAACATGTGTCGCGCCTCAGCGCGGTCCTGAGTCAGGGTGTGCATCGTGCTGACGTGGCCTTGCTGTATCCGCTGACCTCGATCCACGCGAACTGGTTGAAGGGCGACCACTTCACTGCTGCCGGGGACGAAATCGAGATGGAAGGCATGGCCCTGGCCCAGCAGATCTATACAAGCGGGATCGACTTCGATTTCGTCGATGACCTCAAGCTGAACGAAGCCACTGTCAACGATGGTATCCTGCATATCGACGAACTCGAGTTCCGGGTCGTGCTGATGCCGCCGATGACTACGATCCGTACCGATACGCTTGAGAAAATCAAAGCCTTCTGCGAAGGCGGCGGCACCGTCATCGCTGTAAGTCATTTGCCGGGCGGTTCGGCGGAGCACGGCCGCAACGACCCGCGCATCCGTGAGCTGTTGGCAGAGCTGTTCGGCATCCCCACCAGTTCAGATTATATCCACGCCGTCGGTAGATCAATGCAGGGACTGAGCAGTGTCAGCACGCAGCGGCATGCGGGCGGCGGCCAGGCCATTTTTATCCCGCAGCCGGAATTGCACCGCAACATCTGGCACGATCCGGGTTTCTTCCGGATCAAAGCCGATACGGCTACCGTCATTTCCAACGCGATCGAACGGGACGTGGTAGCATCAGGCGGGGTAACGCTTGGCGAAGCCGGGGATATCTACCACACACACCAGCGGATCGACGCGCTCGACGTCTACTTCCTCTACAACGTGCGGGCTGAAAAGAGAAGCCTGACATTCACCTTTCGGGTCGAGGGTGACCCCGAAATATGGGACACCTTCAGCGGCCGGATCTTGCCGTATCATCGGTTCGAGCGCCACGAAGGAAAGACGACAGTGCGGCTGGAGATGGAGCGGAATCAGGGCATCGTTCTGGTGTTCAGGGCCGGCGAGCGCCCCCAAATCGTGCACGACGATCTCGACACGGTCGTGGATGTGCAGGCCGGCGCCGAAGGTCCGGTGATCGACGGCTACTGCACCACCGGCGGTCGCAAGCAGGTGCGCATCCAATACGGCACCGAAACCTGCATCGGTGAGGCACGGATCGAATCGCCGCCGCCGCCGATCAATCTGGCGGGCGATTGGGACTTCGAGCTGCGGCCGACGATGGACAATCGCTGGGGCGACTGGCGTTGGCCTGCGAGTGATGCCATGGTCGGGCCCGAGGCGCGAATCTTTCGATACCGCGAGGAAGCGGCCGGCGCCGGCTGTGCCGCGGGCTGGCACCAGCCAGACTTCAACGATGCCGCCTGGGACGAAGTCACATATTCTTTCGGACCGTACTGGCTCGGTCTCGGTCCGTTCGCGGACGGTGCGGAACCTGACGACATCGCATCGATCATTGCCGGGGACGCCGATCCCGAGGGCGTCTGGGAAGAACATGTTTTTTCGCAGACACTGGGACACCTCAGCATGGACATTTACGGTGCCCATGCCGGCGTCCACGGTCTCGACGATCACTTCATCTACTTCCCGGCGACCGGTGATGAAGAAGATTCATGGCGCTGTTTATTCACCTGGGTGCACGTTTCGGAAGCGGGCGACTGGGATTTTCATTTCGGCCACGGCGACGGTCAGGATCAGCACGAACAACTCTGGGCGTACGATACCGGTGGTCACGGCGGTGCCGGGCAACGGGCCTGGATCAACGGCCGCGAGGTCGTGACGTTCGGCCCGGACCAGCAGGCCGCTATCGTGCCGGTGCGTCTGGAGCAGGGGCTGAATCGGGTCATGATCAAGCTGCTTCATCATCAGGGGCAATCGATAAATATCTATGCAGCCTTCCGCCCTACAGATGATGCAGCCGCGCAAGAAACACCGCCGCCGCCATATTTGAAATGGTTCGCCGGTGATAACTTGCCGACATACGACATTGCGCCGAACACTACTGGCCGGGTGGGCTGGTACCGTTTCGAAGCGCCGGCGGGGACACGGACGATCACACTGCCCCTCGAGGCCGCTGCGGCGCAAGCCTGGGTCAACGGCAATGAGGTCGAGATCCGCGACGGCTGTATCGACGTCCCTTCACCTCTGGACCGTGTCGAAGGCTCGCCAATAGCCGACAGTGTTACTCAGATCGCATTGCGGTTGGAGCAAACGCCCGGATGCTATGCCGGCGCAGCAATCCCCGAGCCTGTGAGATTCACCTGTGGCCCCACGCGCATGCCTTTGGGTGACTGGTCCGGCTATGCCCTGGAAACATACTCCGGCGGCGCTGTCTACAGCAAAGAGTTCACGCTGACCGCGGCACACCTGGACACAGCGATTACGTTGGATCTGGGAGAGGCGCGGATCAGTGCCGAAGTCGAGGTCAACGGCCGATACGTCGGCGTCGGACTGGGCCGTCCCTACTGCTTCGACATCACAGAATACGTCCGCGAGGGCGTGAACGCATTGAAAGTGTCCGTCTACAATTCGCTGGCCAACCACTATGCCGTTGCGTTCCCGTCGTCGTATGTGTTCGAGGGGCAGACCGTGTCCGGACTGCTCGGTCCGGTGGAGCTGCGGTTCAGCACGCGGGTGCGGTTAACGGCAAACGCCCGGTGACGTCGCTACCAGGCAATCGGCTGGCCCCGCGCCGGGAACACCCTCCGAGCCTCGTTGCTCGTTGGGACACCGGCAATGGGAGTTTTCAAGAACAACCAAGCCGTGTTGACCGCACGGACCGGCTTGACCAAATATCGAGCCGGATGCAGGTGCCGGCAAAGAGCTCCGCCTGCATCCGCGGCGTTCGAAACATGAGCGATAAGCCTGGGACCCCGATCAAAGCATGCGCGAATGACGTTCTGTGCACAGCACCCGTCATCCCCACGGGCATCATGCCCGCTGGCCGCGGCTCTTTAGGAGGCGACGATGATCTTGTTTGATTACGACAAGGCGGTACACCTGATGGAGCGCTGGGGCGTGGATCTGCTCCTGCCCCATACGCTGCTTAATGCGGGCTACCTGGCCGACCACTGGAAGCACGACCTGTATACCAGCATCGGCGCCCATACGACCTTCGACAAGGATGAACCCTACCAGCTCTTCGTCGGGTTGCCCCGAGACCGGAAGATAGACCCTTTTATTACCTGCCGCCGGGCGAGCGAAGAGGGCGATATGTACAACTGGGGGATGTGGATCGAGGACCGGCGCGTCTGGGGTCTCGATGAAAGGCCGCGCTCGCTGAATAGCCCGCTGCCCCCCGTGACCGGCGAGATGTATGCGACCCCCTACGAGGCGGTGGCGGCTGCTTTGAAGGAGCGTGGGTTGGCGGGGGCGAGCATTGGCGTGGAGCGGCGTTACCTTGGGGTGGAGGGCTATGAAAAGCTGCAGCGGTTGTTGCCCGAGGCGCAGTTGCGGGAAGTGTTGGGGTTGTTTCTGGAATTGCGGGTGGTGAAATCGGAGGAGGAGGTGCGCCGGATGCGGGGCGCCGCCCAGGCGACGCAGCAGGCGCTGGAGGTTACCGTCGAGACGCTGCAACCTGGGATGACCGGGCTGGACTTGGAATCGCTGATCGGCGCGGAGCATTACCGTGCCGGCGCGCGCCACGAGTGGATCCACACCCAAATCGGACCACAGGGAATCGACGTGGTCGGGCCGAATCCCCAGGAAATAAAAACCGGGGACGTGGTGCGGATCGATACCGGCTGCAGCTACCGCCATTACCGGTCCGATTTTGGTCTGATGATCGCCGTCGGAGAGCCGAGCAAGGAATTGTTACAGATTTACGGGGCCGTGCGTCCAGCAATGGATGCTGTACTGGAGGCGCTGCGGCCGGGCGTATCGGCTCGCCAGCTCTTTGAAATTGGAAATCGTATCCTCGAGCGCGAGGGCTTCGAGAGCTATCTCATGTATTTTGGCCATGGGATAGGCAGAAATGTCAACGAGGAACCCGTACTGGCCGCGGATAGCAAGTGGGTTCTGGAGGAGAATATGACGATGGCAATTGAGTTGGTCACTGTCCGGCCAGCGTTGGGCATGGTTGCGCTTGAGGACATCGTCGTCATCACCTCGGACGGACACGAGGATTTGAGCACGATCGGGCGTGAGTTGCACATCGTGGAGGCTTGAGATGGACAAAATCGCCCGGCCCGCCGTGATGCAGAAACCGAAGTAAGGAGACGGAAATGGCTACAAATGTGCCGACGCAAGCAATCACGCTGGGCAGCATGAAACCCCGCGGGACTCGCCGCTTCATTTACAACAGTGATCCTTCGAACACCATGTGTCATCTCAGTGACCCTGTGGCGCGACCCGATGAGCTGCGACGAATCGTTCGCCTTTACGCCGGGGAAGGGAAAATCGATACCCTCGTACAGGAAATTTTTTCCCAGGCGATGACCCACTTCTGGCGCACGGACAAGTGTTCCCACGATATCCGGCCCCCGCACCAGCGACTGGTTCCCATGATGGACGACGGTCTGATGCCTGTTGAAGTCCTCATCGATGAGTGCCACAAGCAGGGAATGGAGTTCCTGGCCGGCTGGCGGATGAATGACCGGCACGGTTACAACCATCCGTTCTTCGAGAAGCTCTCCAGGGAAAAACCGGAGTGGATACTCACGGACTACAAGCCATCCTTCCGCGGCGCCCCCCCCGAGAGCCACAAGTACGGTTGCAGCCTGAACTACGCCATCCAGGAGGTTCGTGACTGGCTCCTCTCCCTCATGGAAGAGATGGCAAACCGTTTCGATATCGATGGTGTCGAGTTCAACTTTACGCGTGGGCCTGAGTGTTTCCCCAGGGGCGAAGCTGCCGAGAGCCGCGACATCATGACCGGCTTTCTCCGACAGGTTCGGGAGATGCTGAATGAGGCCGGCAAGAAGAGGTCGAGCCCCATGACCCCGAATCCCGATGGTTCCAAGTCTCCGGAGAGGAGAAATCGCAACCTCCTGCTCGGCGTTCGCGTGTTTCAACAGGTCGAGACGTGTACGAAGCTGGGCTTCGACATCCCTGCGTGGATCGGGGAGGGGCTCGTCGATTACGTCGCGCCGAGCGACTGGTGCTTCACCAATTTCAATGCGCAGTACGAGGAGTTTGTCTCCCTGGCCCGGGCGCGCGACTGCTGCGTCTATCCCGAGGTACAGCCGAGACTGGGATACCAGGCAGGCATTGCCATGAGACCCGCTCGATACCGCGCCGCGGTGCGCAACTTCTACGGCGCCGGGGCGGACGGGTTTTCGACGCAGAACTTCAACCCGTTCTACCAGGAGGGCGCCGACCGTCAGGATATCCTGGACTGTCTGAAGGAACTGAAGAGTCCGGAGGCCCTCGCCGCCTCCGCCGACCGGCACTACGTCTTCCTCCCGCTTTGGGGCGATGACATCAAGATCTATGAGAGGCAGGAGATCGTGCTGTCACGGAAAGAGATCGGCCGGCGCGGGGAGTTCCGATGCCGTATTTGCGAAGAGTTCCCGGCGGAGCCCATCCTCCCCGTGATTGATGAAGGAACCTTGATTGACGACGTGACTGCGGCGAATGAGGGGAGCGGATTGATCTTCTTCCCGTTGGGCCTGTTGGAGGACGATGAGATAACCGTCGACATCAACGGCAAGGTGATACCTCCTGAGCAGTTGAGATGGAAGTGGTACCACGGCTGGTTCCCATCATGCACGATCGCGTTGTCCAGTCCCCCGTTTGTCTACGGCGACAACTATCTTGGCGTGACGATCACAAAGCCCGCTGACGAGAGAAACAAGAGAAGGTCCGAAATCTACGAAGATGCCGGGGGAGATATCCGAATCGAACGGGTGGAATGCGTGGTTCGTGATCCGCGGGCAGCGGAGTGAGCTCAGGAACTGCGTTGTGGCTACAGACCGGGAACATAACCCTTGCCGTAAGTCTCCGTGCCGGGCTTGCGAAAGTCGCCGGCCGCCGCCATCAGAGCCGTCTGTCCGCCGTCACAGACGAGGGTCTGCCCAATGATGTATCGCGCCTCGTCGGAGGCCAGGAATATCGCTACTCGCCCAATATCCCGCGCCTCGCCGATGAAACCCGCCGGCAGAACCAACCCTGCCTGCTCCTCATCGAAATCCTCGGATATCATGGCACGCTGGTTCTCTACGAGAACCCATCCGGAGGCGATCGCGTTGACCCGGATTCCCTTCTGGATCAACTCAACCGCCAGGGTCCGCGTGAAGCCCACGATCGCAGCCTTTGTGCCGGCATATACGGAGTGCTCAACCGCTCCCGCAAAGGCGTGTCCCGACGAGATATTGATGATGGCGCCGGCACCCTGCTCGATCATCGTGACCGCTGCCGACTGCGCCGCGAAGAACATTGCCCGCACATTGACATCGTAGAGCGTGTCGTACTGTTCGGGTGTGACGTCCGTGAAGGGCCGATTCATGGTAATCCCGGCGTTGTTGACCAGGATGTCCAGGCCACCCAGAAATTCGGCCGCCTTTATCGGTAGTTCTTTCGCCTGCTCGACGTCGTTGAAGTCCGCCTCAAACGCCTCGGCGCTGCCGCCGGCGCGCCGGATTTCCGCCACCGCGGAGAGGGCCCCCTTGTCGCTATGGGCGTAGTGCAGCGCAACGGCGGCGCCCTCGCGGGCGAATTCCAATGCCATGCCGCGGCCTATGCCCGTCCCGCTGCCGGTTACCAGAACCCGCTTGCCCTTCATTCTTGCGCCATCGGCCATTGGTCAGCTCTCCCTTGCCCGTGGGCCTCGGCCAGTAAGCGTCTGACGGTCCCCAACCCCGTTCTGGCCGCCGAAATCGCACCCGAAACGGGCTGGGCAGGCCTTCGAAGCAAGGTAGTCGAGTGGACAGAGATGTACAAGCGGAAAGCAAGCGGCAACCGCCCGCTTCCACTTGCATTTGCCCGACTCCTTCGCTAGCTTCTGCAGTCGGGGCGTGGGGATGTCGTTTCCTGGATGGAGGTCGACGTGAACGATGAGAAGAGAACTTGGTTGACAGCTGCAGCACTGATTGCGCTGGCGTTGGTGGCGCCGGGGACATTGTCTGCGGCCGAAGAAACCACGGACGCCCCCGCCGTTGAGGTTGAGCGCCGGATCGTCTACAGGGAGGGCTTCGAGGGGGGCGATGGCAAGATGACTGTCTGGGCCGACAAGGGCACCTACAAGGTCAACTTCGCCGGCCCAACGGACGAGCGCGCGGCGACGGGCAAGCGCTCGTTCAAGATCGACGTGACCTGGCTGGACTGCCCGATAAACTCCTGGTGGACCGGCGTGATGATCCCCTTCTACGGCAATCCCGTTGTGCGGGGGAAAGTCTACGTCGAGAGCGGCCGCGCCTGGTTCGGCCATTCCTATGCCATCCCGGAGGCCGGGATCACAGGCGGCAGGGAGTTCGGTGTGGAAACGCCCCTGCCTGACGGCTGGACCGCATGGCGTTCCAGCGCCCGCGGCACGCCCGGGTCGGCCGCCTATGTGGAGGGCGTCGCGGTCTACCTCCAAACGGACGGGAAAGAGCGCCGGACCGTGGTTTATGTGGACGACCTGGAGATTGAGGCCGCCCTTCCGGAGGGGTACCGGGCCGGATTGGACGAGCGCATTGCGGAAATCGAGGCCGCGCGCACCGACGACACACAGACCCGCCTGCAAAATCTCGCCGGCACGCTGCCCGCGAGATTCGCAGAGCTGACGGCGGGAATAGACGCCACGCCGTCGGTGTTCCCGCCGGCCGCCTCGGCGGAATTGAAGGATTACTGGGAGCGTCTGTGCCGGCACCGTGACGAGACGCGGGCGCAACTGAAAACTCAACTCGCAGAATTGCGGGTCAAACTCTCATCCCCCGTCGTGGATTCGGCCCGGCAACTGCTGGCGCAGCTCGAAAGGGCCCACCCCGCCTGTCGGTCTTTGAGTGCGTATGCGGCGGCCCACCCGGCGCTGCCCTACATCGTCTGGATTGCCGACCCGACCAGTAACCACAAGGTGCTGCCCCGACGGTTCCCCGTACCGGGCATTGCCGGGACGGAGCTTTCGGTGTCCGCCTGCCCGGGCGAGTACGAGCCGGCGAGTTTTTCCGTCTACGCATTCGAAGAGCTGCGCGACGTAACGGTGCAGTGCAGCGATGCCAGGTCCGGAGAGTTGACGTTGCCCGCTTCCCACATTGACATCCGCATCGTGAAATGCTGGTGGCAGGACGGTGTGGGGCTGGGCTATGGCGGCGAGGGGCGGCAACCGACGTTCACTCCGGAGCTCCTGCTCAGAGACCCGGAGTTCGTAAGCGTCGACAACCAGAAACAGAGCAACACGCTGAAGGACCCTGAGGCGCCCCGCGACGCACGCGAGTTGCAGCCTGTACCCGCAATTCCGGCCGCGACGGCACAGCAGTTCTGGATCACCGTCCACGTGCCCGAAGAGGCCAAGGCCGGCACCTACCGGGCGACGCTGACCATGCGGCCTCGAAACGCCCCCGAAATGGCAATGCCGCTGACCATTGAGGTGCTGCCCTTCAAGCTGGAGGAGCCGGCGCTGACCTACTCGATCTATTATTCCGGGCAGTTGGCCGCAAAACTGGAGCACAGCATCGATCAGTACTGGAAGTCGCCGGAGCAGTATCTGGCGGAATTGCGCAACCTGAAGGCCCACGGCGTCTCCCATCCGACCATGTGCCAGGACTTCGGGCACCCGGACCTGTTCGACCGTGCGATGGAACTGCGAAAGCAGGCGGCAGTCGTCGTGGACCCCCTGTACTCGTTGGGCATCGTAACACATGGGCCACCCGCTACCCCGGAAGCGCTGGAAACCCTGACGGCGAAACTCCGCTCCGCCCTCGCCCAGCTCGACAGGCACGGAATCAAGAACCTGTACATCTACGGCATCGATGAAGCCACCGGCGAGCAGCTCGAGAACGAGCGCACCGCATTCGAGGCCGTACACGAGACGGGAGCGAAGGTTTTCGTCGCCTGCGGCCGCGACTCGTTCGAGCTTGTCGGCGACCTCCTGGACCTGGCTGTCTACGGTGGGCCGCCGACGCCGGGTGAGGCAGGCAAATGGCACAGCGTCGGCCACCGCATTTTCAGTTACAACCATCCCCAGGTGGGGCTCGAGCAACCCGAGACCTACCGCCGCAATTTCGGCCTCGTGCTGTGGAAATCGGGCTACGATGGAACCATGAACTACGCTTATCAGCACGCCTCCGGCGACATTTATGTGGACGACGACGGCCCGTCCTTCCGGGATCACGTCTTCGCGTATCCAACCGTGGACGGTGTGATCGACACCATCCAGTGGGAAGGCTTTCGCGAGGGAGTGGATGACGTGCGCTACCTGACCACACTCCTGAAAGAGATCGAGCGCGACAAAGCCGCCGATGACAAAGCCGCACTGGCAAAAGAAGCAGAGGCATGGGTGGCGACAATGGATCCCGGTGGCGACCTGCAAGCGCTGCGAGCAAAAATGATCGAGTGGATTCTAAGGCTGCGCAATTGACGGCGGACTGAAGGCGTACCTCCTGGAAGAGGGGCGTCGGTCCGCAACACGCTGAGCGTCCCCGCAAGGCGACTGCGAAAGCCAAAAGCCCAGCCTGTCCCTTGACTCAGCAACCCCCGGACGCTATCCTCCCTGCCGCAGCCGGAACGGAAAGCAAATCCCTTTCAGTCAACTGATCAAGCGACAATTTCCACAGGGCCACGGGCCTATGCATGACGAACGACAGCTCAAACGCCATCTGCCGCTGGAGGGCACCTACAACGTCCGCGATGTCGGCGGCTACCTTACCGCCGATGGCCGGCGAACGCGCTGGCGAAGGCTTCTGCGAGCCGACAGCCTCCACCGCCTCGCTCCCGCGTCTCAGGCGGCGCTCGTCGATTACGGCGTGCGCACGGTGGTCGATCTCAGATTCGTCAATGAACTCGCGTGCGAGCCCAATGTGTTCGCAAGTTCGACCGAGGTAGCATATCACCACATGGACGTGATTGGCGACGCCTTGCAGGCCGAGCTGGACGGACTGCCGCCAGCCACGGGGAACCTCGAGCGCATCCTGCGGATCTACACCATGCTGATCGACCACCGGCAACGCCGGCTGTGCGAGATACTGTCGATGCTGGCAACACCGGGGGCTTTGCCGGCGCTGATCCATTGCCACGGCGGCAAGGACCGAACGGGGGTTGTTGCCGCCCTGGCCCTGGGACTCGTGGGGGTGCCCGCCGAGACCATCGCCGAGGACTACGCCCTCAGTGCCCGCTTTCTCCTGAGACGCTCGCTGGACGGGCAGGCGCCGGGCTTCGAGGCACACCATACCTCGGAGCAGGACTACCAGCGGGAGTGCTGCCCGCCGGATGTCATGCTCGGAACATTACGCCATCTGGACGAGTGCTACGGCGGCCCACAGGCGTACCTCCTGGAAGGGGGTCTCAGTCCGGAACACGTCGAGCGTCTCCGCAACGCGCTCGTAGAATAGAATGAACGAGCACCTGGAACAAACCATGATGATCCAACCTTTGAGAAAGGAGCTTGTGATGGGCAGGTTGGCGCGACAATCCACGACCCGTTGGATTCATGTTGCCGATCTGCAATTCGGCCAGCTGCCGGGCACCCGGCATTCCGTGTCCCGGAACATATCGGTGGTACGCGAAAGATGAGCACAGACAAAAAATTGGAGTTCTTCGGTGCCGGCTGGCGGCCCGTGGAAAACCCCGGAGAAGCACGTCGTAGCCCGATTATCGACGCCCACTCCCATATCTTCCCGCGGTTCGCCACAGGCTCCGACCCGGAAAGCACCGCACTGACGCTGAAGCTATGGCAGTACCACGTGCGGGACTTCACGGACTTTTGGAGAAAGGCCGACGGCAAGCGTGTGAAAGAGCGGCTACTGGACTATCCCTCGGACGACATTCACGAAATGCCGCAGGTGAACTTCCGGATGGCTGCGTACGGCAAGGCCGAGTTTACCGTGGACGGCGTCGACTATTATATGGCGATGTACCCGCCGAACCTCGAGAATCTGGAGGCAACACCGGAGCGGATGATCGCGGAGATGGACATGGCCGGTGTGGACATGGGCGTGTTGCAGAGCGATCATGTCTATGGCTCGTGCATCAACGACTACTACGCCAAGGCGATGGAGCGCGACCCGAATCGCTTCCTCGCACTGGCGCAGATTCGCGAACCTGAAGCGGATCAACCCGCCCAACTCGAACGCCTGGAGCGCGCCGTCCGGGAGCAGGGGTGCAAGGGGCTCTACTTCAGTGTCGAGCTGTTCGCCCTCGACGGCTTCACCGATCACCTTGACGACACCAAGTTCGAGCCCCTCTGGGAAGTGGTGCGCGACCTCG
Source organism: uncultured Lentisphaeria bacterium (assembly GCA_913042885.1). The sequence continues at coordinate 30,710 of CAJWLW010000001.1, forward strand.
AAATTTCCGTCTGGTGGTACTTGGATGCCCGCCGACGCGACCGGGTGGCAAGTTTCATGCAGTACATCGCCGAGGTCGATCGCTGGGCCGAGGCACACGCGGATGTCCCGACGGTGCTGACCCACGGCCTGGTGCCGTCCACCATCATCCACGAAATCGGCGTGCCTCACGAGGTGATGTCGCTCCTGAAGCGACCGAACGTGCACGCCGAGGTGTTGATGCCGGCCAAGTGGCCGGAGTACCCCTTCGCCGAGGGACAGGAGATGCTGCGGCAATGGCGAGACGAAGTCGGCGTTGAAAAGCTGATGTGGGGATCGGACATGCCATACTGCGGTGGCAGTTGGTGTACCTATCGGCAGGCCGTCGATTACATCCGCCTCCACTGCGACTTCCTGTCGCAGCAGGAAAAAGATCTGATCCTGGGCGGCAACGTCGCCGAGTTGCTGGGCGTGAAACAACACGATTCAACGTAGGCCGGAACTCACGCCGCCACCGGGCGCAGACAGCCGTATCTTTCCTCGAAGCGGTCTCCGTAGACGGAACGGTCGCGGTTCTTGCCAAGTCGCCGGCCAAGCTTATCCAACACGGTTCCCATTTCTCCAGCCAGATAACGCCCCCCCTTTTTGAGAAGTGCGTCCTGCCTTACTAAAGGGGGGGGGATCTTTTTGAAGAAAAGGCTTGCAATTGGTCGGCGAATTTCCGATAACCTTTTAGTATCGAACGATCAATATTGCGGCGAGGAGCCGCGATCGTGTTCCCGCTCAGCGGGACACCCCGGCCATCCGGGGCGGCGAAAATCGAAAATGACGAAAGACTTGGAGGGAAGAAAACAATGAAACACTTAATCGGATTAACTGTGACCGTGATGCTGTTCCTGTCGTCAGCGGCCTTTGGTGCGAATGGCGATGTGCTCGGCGATTTGGCTGACAACGCACAAAACCCGGGTTTGACGTATTCGTACAATACTTCGAAGCCTACGTGGGTCAACGAGACCACCATGGGTGTCCCAATTGGTACTGGTACCGGGGCGTATACCTGGGAGTACCTGGGACAGAACTACTGGTGGTACAAGTGCACGAATAATCCTGCCCGCAATCCCGACACGAGCTGCGGCGAAGGCCGATACAGTGTCCACTTTCCGGCGCCGGTAAAAATAGACACGATCGCGGCGGAGATTCAGGGCTGGGGCGGCGGCAACGCCGGGTTCCGGCCTCAGAATATGGACGCCTTCGTCGAGATAGCGGACAGTGGTTCCTGGGTGCAGGTGGGAACTGACGACTGGTCCGCGGAAATCCCGGGCGAGTATGGGGTAATAACTCGGACAATCGAGTTTGACGCGACAGACAATGTTACCGCAGCCAGCGTGATAATTTACGGTAGCCCGAAGGAGAGAGAGGCCGATTGGCACGCAACGACGATAGGCCTGATCGATCTGATTGTCTTGGCTGCACCCGACACGGGCGGCGCGCAGGGGCCGCAGGGCAAGGCTGGCGCCGACGGCGCGACCGGCGCCGACGGCGCGGCTGGTGCGGCTGGTGCGGCTGGCGCGCAGGGGCCGCAGGGCAAGGCTGGCGCCGATGGTGCGGCTGGCGCCGATGGTGCGGCTGGTGCGGCTGGTGCGGATGCACCGTGTGTATCTTGTGAGGATGTCGCCAGCGCAGCAGTCGACCTGGCTTGCGTAATTCTCGGTGCGAGCGCGGCGACCAGTGTTGCGGAGCTGCGGGCGGATGCTGATGTCATTGTCGATTCGCTGATGATCAGCGCCAACCTCTGTGAGGGGGAATGCGATCTCGGTGTTCAAATCGATGCCGCCATCGCGGCCAAGCTGGCTGAATAATCCATAAGCAGGACCGCAAGGTTTTTACACGGAAAGCCCGGGAATAACTTCATTCCCGGGCTTTTTTTGTGCGCCAGGCACGACGCTGTCAGCGACCGACAAACCCGTCAAGGAAAAACGGACGTGTACAGCTACAGCGTCTGGCCCGGCGTGGGGAAAGCAACTTGACGGAACGAAAGGCGGCGAGCATCATATACGTGACCGCTGAAACGGCAACGGGTAAAGCCGGGGAGCGGCACCCGCCAGCGACAGCCGGCGGGGACGCGCTGTCGCCACTGAGTTTGCCGGGAGAAATTCGGCAGCACCTATACTCTCCCTGACTTTGCTCAGGGCTTGAAGCCGCCCAATGATTCGGCGCAGCCTTTCAGGCCCGGCGGATGCCGGGTCGTGAGCCGCGGCACACGTGGCGGCAGAGCGACTTCACCGATGGATGGCACGAAGCAGGGATCCGCAGTGATTCCCCGTTCCTTCACTCCAACGAATAAGTCGTGTCGTGCAAGTCGCCGTTAAATGCTTGAAAGTCCGTGGTCCGGACCATCTCCAGCCAGTTCGCATCGAAAATCTTGACATGGTTGTCAACAAAAAGAATGTGAGCCGAATCAGAGTGGATGGGAACGAACCCACCATGGTAGTTCTCATGGCTATAAAATGCATGGTGAATACCATCCAGCATGCCGGGCGGCTTGCCCAGCTCACCTAACAGGCAGACCTTCTCCGGGGTCACTACCTGCGAGATTTTTGCTGTTGGCAGCAAAAAACAGTTGTCAGGCGGATCACCAAAATATATCCACAGGCCATGTTCCAGTTCACGATTCATCGGGCCATAGATGTTTGGGCCATAGTGCGACTTCCATGCAGCGTTGATCATGGTCTCACCAAAGAAGACCCCGACCCAGTCGCGATAAGCGGTTCTTGATGGACAACGCCAGGTCTCTTCAAGCATATCGATGTAACCCGTATAGTGAAGTTTCCAGGACCAGAAGGAACTGTGAAAACGAACATCACCGTTGTTTACCTGGGGGAAGTGAGCATCATTGTCGCTACTGTAATAAAGTATTTGCATGCCAAGCTGTTTGAGATTGTTCATACAAACCACCTGCTTTCCCTTCGCCTTGGCCTTGCCGAGGGCTGGCAGAAGCATCGACGCGAGGATGGCGATGATGGCGATCACCACCAGCAATTCAATGAGCGTGAACCTTTGACGGCAGGTAAAGCGGGATCGGGAATGTAAGGGCTGGCTGCCATGAGAGGGAAGGAAAACGCTGTAAATGGAGGAGCAAAGATGGGCAAGACCGCTCGTGCGTGTCACGATACGCCTCCGTTGGTTCATGGTACCTTCAACGAGGGAACCCCGTTTCTTCACCCCTGTGGGGTATAGAAAGGTTGGCACTCAGCAAGAACAGAAGAACCCTCGGTGGCTACCATACGGTTGCCCGTTGGTGTGTCAAGTGCGGGCTACAACGCCCGTTCACGGTCAATTGCTTCCCGACGCAAAGTCGGACCGTCAGCTTGCCCCTTTACGAGCCGAAGGCGCCGGTTCCCAGGGGAGGATGAGATCCGGAGCATGAATGCGTCACGCCGGATTGCTTGAGGGGCCGCATGCAATGTAACAAACATAGAATAGGTTGCGTGGAATCATAAGAGTGGTGGCGTAATGTTAGGGGCGGTGAGGGAAACGGATTCCCAGCAACCGGCTCGTTTCAATAATGGGAAAGGAGAGGCGTAGAATGAGATCCCCTGGGGAACACATGAGGAAGGTGCTTTGCGCGTGGGTGCTCACGTTCGCCGTGGGCACGGTCTGCTTCGCGGTGGAGTACACGGTGCACATCGTCGAGCCGACGATAAACGACCACCTGATGATGCTCGACGGGCCGCTGCCGCCGGTCTGCAAGCAGGGCCGCACGATGAAGGTCCGGGCCTGCCGCGGCGAGTACGAACCGGCCTCGTTCGTCGTGACCGCCTCAAAGCCGCTCGCAGCGGTGCAGATCGAGGTCGCGCCCGTGAGCGGTCCGGGCGAACCGTGGCCGGAAGCGGCGATCGACGTTCGGGTGCGGAGGAAATTCGGCGCTTCTCCGATCCTGCTCGTGCACGACGAGGGCTTTCTGCGGACGGTGCCCGCGCCCACTCAGGACAATCCCGATGCGGTGACGTACGTGCCCACCGGCGAGCTGCGCGACGCCGACGAACTCCAGCCGGTTGCGATCGAGAAGCGCAAGCAGTTCTGGGTCACGGTGCACGTCCCCGAGACGGCCAAGGCCGGGACCTACTCGACGGTACTGAGAATCGTGCCGGAAAACAACGACGCAACCGCGCTGACGCTCGAGATCGAGGTCTATTCCTTTGATCTCCTGGAGCCGATGGTGGAGTACTCAATCTACTACCCCGTACGCCTGGCCAGCCAGGTGCCGCCCGACGACCCCTTGAGCTTCGGCAACCTCACCGAGCAGCAGTACGTTGCGGAACTGAAAAACATGCTGGCCCACGGGATGAGCAACCCGAACATCCATGAGGGATGCGTGACGGCACGTCCCGACGGGAGCCTGGATTTCTCCGTGCTGGCCAGGCTCCTGGACCTGCGCGAGAGCGTCGGGATGCGGCCGGAGGTGCTCTACATTGGCGGGCATCCGTTCCCGTTCTACGACGGGGAGCTGACGGACGCGCAGCGGCAGAGGATTCACCGGTACGTCCGCGAGATCGACGACTGGGCGCGGCGGCGGGGTTATTCCGAGGTCTTCTACATGGGCCGCGACGAGTGGTGGGGCGAACAGCTCCTGCGGGAGCGCGACAGCATCATGGCGGTCGACGAGGCCGGAGGGAAAGTCTTCGTGGCGGTCATGCACCCCGAGTTCTTTGACCGCGTCGGGGACATCCTGCACTGCCCGGTACTGCAGTCCCCGGTCTCGAGACACGTGAACGCCGCCTTCAGGAAGTACCTGGCGAAGTACGGTGAGATGGAGGCCGCCCGCCGGGCCGCGGAGATCGGCGGCGCCGGACGTTTTGAAGTCATGATCCGGAACCGGAGGTATCGCAAAGCGATCGACGGCGCCCATCGCGCCGGACACAAGATCCTCACCTATATGAACCCGAGCGCCGGGGTGCCCTACCCGGACTTGCAGCGGCGCAACGAGGGCCTGGGGCTGTGGCGGGTCGGCTTCGACGGCACGATGACCTGGGCGTACACGCACAACGGCGGCGACAAGGTCAACCAGTTCATGTACTACGCCAAGGTCTACCGCACTGAAAACGGGGTCGTGGACACCGTGTACTGGGAAGGATACCGCGAAGGTGTGGACGACATGCGGTACCTGACGACGCTCTACGCGGAATTGAGATCCGCAACGGGACGCTTTCCGGACAATCCACTGATAGACGAGACGCACGCGTGGCTGAAGGCCATCGACGTGGTCAGAGGCGACCTGGATGCGATCCGTGCGGAGATGGCCCGCAGAATCGTGGCCCTCCGGGACATGGGTTACAAAGCGCTTCCGCCCGAGGAGATCCTGAAGGGGATCGACCTGGAACGCGTACGGATCATCGCGTTCCCCGAGCCCTGGCGATTCAAGATGGATGCCGACGACCAGGGCGTCGACGAAAAGTGGTTCGACCCGGCCACCGACGACAACACCTGGGGCACGTTGCGCACCGATGTCAAGGACAAAGGCTGGGGAAACGATCCCGGCTTCGGCTGGTACCGGACCAGGCTGCCGCTGACCCGGCAGGAAGCAGGAAAGACCTTCGCATGTCTTTACTTCGAGGCCTGTGACGAGGATACCTGGTTGTATCTCAACGGCGAGGAGATCTTCGAACACAGCGGAGAGACGACGGGCCTGCTGATATCGGAGATATGGCTGACGCCGTTTGTTGTTCCGCTCAACGACGTGACGTTGCGTGGCGAGGACCTGCTGGCCGTGCGCGTGTACAACAGCACCGGCATGGGCGGTGTCTGGAAACCCGTCCACCTGATCCTGAGCGACCAGCAGCTCACAGAGGAGCATGTCGAAGCCCTGGTGAATTTGAATCAGGAATAGGTAAGCCAGAGGTCAGTGGTCAGCAGAACCCCATCATGGCGCTGATAGAGAACTCACCGATCTCAACAAACGAGTCGGCAGGATGCCCAGATCAACGATCAGGACGGCTAATTATTGGGAAGCCGACCTCTGATCTCTGACCTCTGGCTTAAAAAAGGACCAGAATGTCGAAACCCCGTATCCTTGTGACAAGTAACTGCGTGGCATGTCCCGAGGCCCTGGAGCCGCTGCGCCGGATCGGTCAGGTGGATTGCAAGTATCCTGTTGATCGCGCGACAGCGCTGGCCGTCATCGACCGGTACGACGCAGTCATGTGCGACGCGGGTATACAGTTCGACGAGGCGGTCTTGTCGCGAGCCGAACGCCTCCGTATCATCGCGACGCCAAGCACCGGCACCGACCACCTCGACAAGAAAACCATGGCGGCCCGGGGCATCGAATGGATTGACATCGCCAAGGAATACGACCTTATCGAACGGTTTACCGCAACGGCCGAGGCGGCTTGGTTGCTGCTGTTGGCCTGCATCCGGCGGTTGCCGAGGAACTTCGAGCGCGCCAAACGGGGATGCCTTGGTCCCGAAGACTGGGAATCGCTGCCCAAACAGCTGTGCGGCAAGACGCTCGGTGTGATCGGCCATGGCCGCCTGGGGCGCATGGTCACGCAATACGGCCAGGCGTTTCGGATGCGCGTGCTGGTGCATGACATCCGGACCATCGAGGAACCCGACGTTGAACAGGTCGATCTCGACACCCTGCTGGCAGAGTCAGACGTTGTCAGTCTTCATCTGCATCTCAAGGACGAAACGCGCCGACTGATCGACCGCGAAAGGATCGCACGCATGAAGCGAGGTGTCGTCCTGGTCAATACCGCCCGCGGCGATCTCATCGACGAAGCGGCGATGATTGAAGCGCTCGAGACCGGCCAAATCGGGGCGGCGGGGGTGGATGTCGTGCACGACGAGTGGGATCCGGATCGGGCCGGGCATGCGCTGCACGAATACGCGCGCACCCACGATAACCTCATCATCACGCCGCACATCGCAAGTGCCTGTTACGAGTCCTGTGTCGAGGCCCGCGCATTTGTCGCCGAAGAACTTGCCAAGCGGCTCGAAGCAATGGACTGGAGCGGTTGACCAAACAGGAAAAGAGGAAAGGAGGATCAGGTTATGTCAGCAGAATCACAAAGACCGCTGCAGTTGCTCGCGGTTGTGGCCCATCCGCATGATCTCACCCACATGGGCGGCACCTGTGCCCACCATGTCGAACGGGGTGACAACGTCATCGTCACCGCAATCACCGGAGGCACAACCACACACAACGAGAAGCTTTTCGACGAGCTGCGCAAGCCGCCTGCTGAGAGGGACATGAGCATCTTGACCCAGCCTCAGGACGAATATGCCGACGCCAAGGCGCGCGAGTTCAAGGAGGTGTGCGCAGTGTTCGGTATCAGCGACGTGAGGGTCCTGCCGTTTGCGGACAATCCCCTCGAGGTGACGGACGAAGTCGTGACAGCACTCAGTGAGATCCTGTATGACGTTCGGCCACAGATGATACTGACGCATCCGCCGTATGCGTTGCCCAGCCGACGCCTTCATGCCGCCTGGCCCGACGACCACACGGCGGCCGGCATCGTCGTGCAGAAGGCATGCCAGCGCGCCGGGATCCCCGACACCGAGCATGGCCGGGCACCGCATCAGGTGGCCGCGCTCTACTACATGGCGATCAATTTCGGGTTTCATGAGGTCGACGTATGTATTGACATTACCGACCAGGTCGAGAACCGCAAGAAGGCGGAAAACCTCTTTACGTCACAGGGGCACACGGCTGAGTTTTCAGAGAAGCGCATCGAATCCCTCGCGGGATTCCTGGGCTGGAAGGTCGGACTCGGTTACGCCGAGACGTTCATCCGCGGCTATGTCGAAATCTCGCGCCATCTCTCTTTGACCGACGAGAATTTCCGGATGGCCGAGAGCTCGCGCGAAGAGCACATGCAGTGGTTAACTGGGAATCCTGTCTGAATCCCAGCGGTAGTGCGGAACCTGAAAGTTAAAAGGAGACCGAGATGACCAGTGAGAAGAAAACCCGGTTGGCAGCCGCAGTCGTGACCGTCGCAGCCCTGGTGGCGCACGCGGCACCAGGTGCGGCCGAATCTGAAGATGCCGCGAGTGAACGCAGGATTGTCTACAGTGAGAGCTTCGAGGGCGATGGCAAGATGGCTGTCTGGGCTTCCAGCGGCGGTTACAAGGTCAACTTCGCCGGCCCCTCCGACGAACACGCGGCGACGGGCAAGCGCTCGTTCAAGATCGACGTGACCTGGGACGACGACTGTACATACATCTACTGGTGGGCCGGCGGCGGCGTCCCCCTCTACGGCAATCCCGTTGTGCGGGGGAAACTGCACGTCGAACGTGGCAGCGCTTGGTTCGGTCATGGCTGGGGCTCCCCGGAGAGGAACACAAGAGGCCACAAGGTGGTCGGTGTGGACGTTCGAGCCCTGCCGAACGGATGGACTGAGTGGCGTTCCAGCGCCGCCGGTACGCCCGGCGAGGCCGACTATATACAAGGTGCCTCGGTCTACATCCAACCGGACAAGGACCGGCGGACTGTGGTGTATGTGGACGACCTGGAGATCGAGGCCGCGCTTCCCGAGGGGTTCCGGGACGACTTGACCGCACAGATCGCAGAAATCGAGGCCGCGCGCAACGCTCGCACACAGGCTCACGTGCAAAAAATGACCGGTCAGCTGCCCGCGAGATTCGCCAAACTGGCCGCAGAAATAGACGCAACGCCGTCGAGGTTCCCGGCGGCTGCCTCGGCGGAACTGAAGGATTATTGGGAGCGTCTGCGCCGGCACCGTGACGACCTGCGCTCGCGGACGGAAACTCAACTTGCAGAACTGCAGGCCAAACCCACAGCCCCTGCCGCGGATGCTGCCCGGCTGCTGCTGTCGCAGTTCGCAAGGGCTCACCCGGCCTGTGTGTCTTTGGCAGCGTACGCGGCAGCTCACCCGGCCCTGCCTTACGTCGTCTGGATTGTTGACCCGATCAGTAATGACAACGTGCTGCCCGAGCGCTTCCCCGTGCCGGGCATCGTCGGGACGGAGCTTGCCGTATCCGCCTGCCGCGGCGAGTACGAGCCCGCGAGTTTTGTCGTCGACGCAATGGAGGAACTGCGCGATGTAACGGTGCGGTGCAGCGATGCCAAATCGGCAGGAGCCACTTTGCCCGCTTCGCAGATCGACGTCCGCATCGTGAAATGCTGGTGGCAGGCGGGCGTGGAGCTCGACGACGTGCGGCATCCCACACTCACTCCGGAGCTTCTGCTCAAGGACCCGGAGTTCGTGAGCGTAGACCACCGGGAAAAAAGCCATACGCTGAAGGACCCGCAGGCGCCGCGCGACGCCGCCGAATTGCAGCCGGTCTCCATACCAGCGGCGACGGCGCAGCAGTTCTGGGTCACCGTCCACGTGCCCGAAGACGCAAAGGCCGGCTCCTACAGGGGGAGGCTGGTCCTGAAGCCCCGAAACGCCCCCGAAATCGTCATGCCACTGAGGATTGAGGTGCTCCCCTTCGAACTGGAGGAACCGGCGCTGACCTACTCGATCTATTATCGGGGGCAGCTGGCCGCAGACCAGGACGGGAAAATCGATACAAACCGCAAATCGCCGCAGCAGTATCTGGCGGAATTGCGCGACCTGAAGGCCCACGGCGTCTCGTATCCGACCAGCTATCAAAGTTTCGAGGACCAAGGGCTGTTCGACCGTGCGATCGAACTGCGGAAAGAAGCGGGTATTGTCGTCGACCCGTTCTACTCATTAGGCATGGGAACGGGTGCACCCACTTCACCCGAGGCGCTGGAAGCCCTGGAGACGAGAGTTCGCACCCGCCTCGCTCAAGTCCGCAAGCACGGGATCAAGGAGTTCTACATCTACGGCATCGACGAAGCCGAAGGCGACGTGCTCAAGGCCGAACGGGCCGCATTCAAGGTCGCACACGAGGCCGGGGCCAAAGTCTTTGTCGCCTGCGGCGGCGCCACGTTCACCCTGGTCGGGGACCTGCTGGATTTAGCCGTCAGCAGTGGAGATGACCCGGAAAAATGGCACGACGTCGGCCACCGCATCTTCAGCTACGCCACCCCCCAGGTCGGGCTCGAGCAACCCGAGACCTACCGCCGCAGTTACGGCCTCGGACTCTGGAAGGCGGGCTACGACGGCGCCATGGACTACGCTTACCAGGATACGTTCGGCCCCTCCGTTTATGTGGACGACGACGCGACCTGGCGGGATTACGTCTTCGCGTATCCGACCGTCGACGGCGTCATAGATACCATCCAGTGGGAAGGCTTTCGCGAGGGAGTGGACGACGTACGCTACCTGACCACACTCTTGCAGGCGATCGAGCGTGGCAAAGCCACCGATGGCAAAGCCACCCTGGCACAGGAAGCAGAGGAATGGGTGGCGACAATGGACCCTGGCGGAAACCTGCAAGCGCTGCGGGCGACCATGGTCGAATACATCCTGAAGCTGAACAATTAAGATGGATGGAATGCGCCAAACCCGATTCCGAAAATTTTGTCAATTTTCGCGGACAGGTTGTTAAAAGGCTTCGCACTGCACGCCGGAATTGCGGGCCGATGGCGCAGAGGCCCGCCCTGGTAGCTGGGAATTCGTAGCCTTCAGGCCGGAATCCACCATCAATTCCCCCGCGCCCCCGATTTCCACCGCGTCATCACCAAGCCCGTCCCCATGTGCCCCCTTGCACCAGGTCAACGGTGGCCGCTGCCGGGACTCCGTCCCGTCGACCCGCTGGTTTGTCCGCCGCGATCGTTGTTTTCCCAAAAGCCGCTCTTGCCCTCGAACGGCGACTTGCGTTTTTGCTCCGGTTTTTCTTTCGCCGCGGCAGGGGTGTCCTCTGCCGGTTCCCGTTCGGCCGCCGCTTTTGTGCGTTCCGCTTCGGCTGCGGCGTGCGCCGCCCGGGCTTCCCCGTCGTCCTTTGACAGGCAGCACTTCTTGTATTTTTTGCCGCTGCCGCAGTGGCACGGCTCGTTGCGTCCCAGTTTTACCATCCGTCCATCTCCCGAGTCGGGTTGTGATCTATGTACCTTTGACTGTCCAGATAATTTAACCTCACTCTACGTAATTGTGGAAGGGTCGGCAACGGATTGATGAAAAGTACTGGCCGGAAATGACCGTAATTGCACCGGCCCGGCTCCCCGCGCTGCCGAGCCTGCGCCCCTGAGCGCCGGTACTTTTGCCCCCCAGAAAATATCCATAATAGATAAATATATAAAAAAATAGATATATATCTAATATATTTATATTTTAGTTGTCTGCCTGTGGTGGGTGATATTTGCGTTATGATATGTATTTAGCTTATTATAAACGTGTTACCTTGGGGGACATTTTATACACATGCGCCAGCTGGCAGCATGAAATGTTTTCTATTTTGAACCAAGAACTGGCAGTGGTGCAATGTCAAACCGCATACGCCCGTTCCAGACAGACGGCGTAACTGGCGGTCGTCAGCCGGTGACCGGACATGGACCACGAAATAGAGAAAAACGGTGGAGATGTACAACTGGCAACCAGCAGATACACTGGAACCGAGCCATTGCGCGGCACTGCTTGAGCCTCGCAGATGTCGCAGGCAGGGCCGCGATGCCGGTGTTGTTCGCGTACGCGGATTCGTTCGGCGTGGATTGATCAGGGAACCGATGTCGAAACGCCAAACTCCCGGGCGATCATGCATATCTCCGCCCAGGTTGTTTTTTCGGGCAGCGGGATGCCGGTCCTGATGCGTTCCTCATACTTTCGAAACTCCGGTTCACCAGGAATCAGGACCTCGTCGAATCCTTCGGCCGGCGGGCTGCTCCTGAGGTAATCCATGTTCTCCTGCACCCGCTGACGGAAGTTTTCCGGATCGGGAAAGCTCGCTGCGCTGATAGCGATCATCGCCATGTTATTGTGATGCTCGCTCACTTCTGTCAGGTTCTCTCCGCCCAAAGCGCTTCCCAGCAGCGCGGTGAGGATTCCCAGCCCGAATCCCTTGTAGCCAAGATCGCCGCCGAGCGGCAGGATGTTGCCTCTGGGCGGGCCGTAGAAATCTTTCGGGTCCGTGATCGCCCGGCCCTGCGCATCAATGACGTTGCCGGGCGGCAAGGTCTGCCCTTCGGCGTGAGCTGCACGAATTTTGCCTTCCGCCATTGTCGCCGTCGACATGTCCAGGACGACCGGCCGATCCGTGCCGGGTGCTGCCCAGGAAACCGGATTGGTTGCCAGCCGCCCCTCGCGGCCGCCGAAGGGTACGACGAAGTGTCCCAGGCTCGGCAGTACGGGTACAGCGATGGTTGCAATACCGATCATCTCTGCCTCGGCAACCTTGGTCGTATACGCCCCGAGGCGACCGGTGTGTGGGAAGTTCCGGCTGGTCACGATACTCACGCCGTGTTCGCGGGCCTTGGCGATGGCAACGTCTGTGAGTTTATGGGCGCCGACCTGGCCGAAGTTGAGATGAGCATCGACGATGGCCGACGTCGGTGTCTCGCTGTCAACCGTGATCGGCGCCGCAGGCTTGACGCGTCCGGCCTTGAATTCCTGGGTGTACTGGAGAATTCGCGTCACGCCGTGGGACTCCATCCCCATCAGGCTGGCCTCGACGAGATGATCCGCAACGATCGCTGCTTCGGCAGCGGGTGCCCCGAAGGCTGTGAAGATGCCGTGAGCAACTTCGCGAAGAAATTCGGGATCAAAGAATCGAATGTTCATGAAAGACTTAAAAGGTGTCGCAGATTCATCGGTAACCCATTTATCGCCGTTGATGAAGAGGTATAGATACTCGACCATCGCGAAAAATTCATCTTCGCCCTTCCTATATATGTTGCGTTTCGTCAATCGTTGCCGGCGCTGCCTCAATGAACGGCGTACCTACGCGCAGGCGGCCTAATCGGCAGCCGTCAGCCCGCGATTGGACATTGAGCACGAAGCGGAGAAGAACGATGAAGATGCACAAGGGGCAACCAGCGGATACCTAAAACCGCGTCATTGCGCGGTGCTGCCTGTGGCATCTCCGAGCGTCAGGCGTAGCGCTTGGCGCCGAAGGTCTTGCGGACATCGGAACAACGCCCGGGTGTCGGCACCACCTTACCCGGGTTGCACAGCCCGGTCGGGTCGAAGGCCTCGCGCACGCGACGCATCAGGTCGAGCGCGACGTCGTCGAACAGCCAGTTCATCGCCCCGATCTTCTCGAAGCCGATGCCGTGTTCGCCGGTCAGGCTGCCGCCAACGTCCACGCAGACGCGTAGGATTTCCTCGCCCGCCTGGTGTACCCGTTCGATTTGCACGGGATCGCGATCGTCGAACAGCAACAGCGGATGCAGGTTGCCGTCGCCGGCATGGAAGACATTTGCCACCCGGAGCTCATAGCGCTTGACGATTTCGTCGATGCGTTCGAGCACTTCGGGCAGCTTGCTGCGCGGGATCACACCGTCGTGGGTGTAGTAGCTCGGGCTGACCAGTCCGACGGCGCCGAAAGCGCCTTTGCGGGCCCGCCACAGGTCGGCGCGTTCTTCGTCGTTTGTGGCGATTCGCACGAACATCGCATTGTTGCGGTTGCCGATCTCGGTGATGCGGTCCGCCAGGTCGTCCTGGCCCGCGCTGACGCCGTCGAGTTCGATCAGCAGTACGGCCCCGGCGTCTTTCGGCAGGCCGATCTTCAAGTGGTTCTCAATGGCGTTGCACAGGAAGCCATCGATCAGCTCGAGCGCCGCCGGGATCATGCCGGCAGCCGTGATATCGCTCACCGCCTGCGAGGCGTCACGAATCGTTGTGAAGCTTGCCAGCAAAGTTTTGGTCGATTGCGGATTACGCAAAATGCGCACGGTGATCTTGGTGGCGATACCGAAGGTGCCTTCGGAACCGACCAGCAAGCCGGTCAGGTCGTAACCGGGATTGTGCCGGACATCGCCGCCGATGTTGACGACTTCGCCGTCGGGCATGACGACTTCGAGCCCGAGCACATGGTTGGTGGTGACGCCGTACTTGAGCGTGTGGGGGCCACCGGAATTCTCGGCAACATTGCCACCAATCGTGCAGGCGCTCTGGCTCGACGGGTCGGGTGCGAAGTAGTAGCCTTCTTTGCTGATATGGCGGGTCAGCATCAGGTTGACCAGGCCGGGTTCAACGACCGCGATGCCGCTCTTGAAATCGACCTCGAGGATCTGGGTCATCCGCGAGAGTTCGATGATGATGCCGCCGTGCAGTGCCAGGGCGCCGCCGGAAAGGCCGGTGCCGGCGCCGCGGGCGCAATAGGGCAGGGCATTCTCGTTGCACCACGTGACGATGCGCTGCACTTCGCCGGTGCTGTGTGCGAAGACGACGGCGGCGGGAGGCAGCTTTTCCAGGGTCGTTCCATCACAGTCGTAGGTCAGGAGATCGGACGGGCGCTGCAGCACATTGTCGTCACCGACGATCTGCTGTAATTGCTCGAACTGCTCGGCTCTGAGGTCACGGACCGGTTCGATTGTGGCTGTCTCGGACATAAAAATCGCTGTTGCCTCCATGGTGCCGACACCCCGGCATCTGTGGAAAGGAACGTACCGTCATGAGCCGGAGTTTCAATGCTGACCTGACTGCGGGCAATGCGCGTGCTATAGTATAGCTTGATTTTCTCGGGCACACTTGGAGACTAGTGATGAGTATAGACCGCATTGTCAAGTATCTCGGCGACGAAAGCGACGACCTGCTGCAGTTCAGCAACCCGAAGATTTCAAAGGACGAAATCAATCTGCCGTGCCCGGACTCGGTAGACAACTATTTCGGCCCGACCGATCGGTCAATGGCGGTGCTGCGCAATCTGCAGTCACTGATGGATCACGGGCGACTGGGCGGCACGGGTTACGTGTCAATCCTGCCGGTGGATCAGGCAATCGAGCATTCAGCCGGTGCGTCGTTCACGCCGAACCCCATCTACTTCGACCCGGAAAACATCGTACGGTTGGCCATTGAGGCGGGCTGCAACGGCGTCGCGTCGACGTTCGGCGTGCTCGGCAGCGTTGCACGGAAGTACGCACACCGCATCCCGTTCATCGTCAAGATCAATCACAACGAGTTGATGACACTGCCGAATGAGTTTGATCAGGTGATGTTCGGCTCGGTCCAGCAGGCGTTTGACATGGGCGCGGTGGCAATTGGCGCGACGATTTATTTCGGCTCGCCACAGAGTACCCGGCAGATTGTCGAGATCGCCGAGGCTTTCAAGTCGGCGCATGATCTCGGCATGGTGACGGTTTTGTGGTGCTATCTGCGCAATCCCGGTTTCAAGATCGGTGACGCTGACTATCATACCAGTGCTGACTTGACGGCGCAGGCGAATCATTTGGGCGTGACGATCGAGGCGGACATCATCAAACAGAAGCTCCCGGAGATCAACCGTGGGTACGAGGTGCTGGACAACGACGGCAGCTACGGCAGCTACGGCAGGTACCACCCCGGGATGTATGACCAACTGGCGTCGGATCATCCGATTGACCTGACGCGATACCAGGTGGCGAACTGTTATATGGGCCGGGTCGGGCTGATCAACTCCGGCGGTGCCTCGGGTCAGGACGATTTTTCCGAGGCAGTGCGCACGGCGGTGATCAACAAGCGAGCCGGCGGCATGGGGCTGATCAGCGGTCGCAAAGCGTTTCAGCGGCCGATGTCGGAAGGTGTGGATTTGCTGGCGGAGATTCAGGAGGTCTATCTCTGCGACCAGGTCACCATCGCGTGACTGCTGCAAGCGTCAATCGTCCGCGCCCTGTCACGGGGGCTGGATTCGGAGATTTGCTTATCGGCACGCCAGAGCTTTTGAGTGCTGATATTTGGCATGCATAAATTTATGCTGGCGCGACTTGACCCGTACTCAAGCGTGGCTACTTTATGCGGGTATTATGACTTGAGCGTTGTTTTTTTTTTTGCATGCATTGCTTTGCTGCAAGAAAACAGCGTGACTTCGTATCTCAGTCGCCGTGATGAGGTATCGAGGAAATATGACCCACGGCGACTTGTAGGATCAACGGATGAATATCTATGTTGGTAACCTGCCGTACACCGCAGCCGACGACGACTTGAGGAAGCTGTTTGAAGAGTACGGTGCCGTCGACTCAGCCCGCGTGATCGTTGACCGTGCGACCAACCAGTCGAAAGGCTTTGGTTTTGTCGAAATGGGTGACGATGGCGAAGCTAATGGCGCTATTTCTGCGCTCGACGGTAATGAGTTCATGGGCCGCCGTTTGCGTGCCAATGAGGCTCGTCCGCGTGAGCGCCGTGAAGGACCGCGCTACTAATTCAGCCCGCCGCTAGTTTCTACCGATTCTGACGATACGGCTGTTGCACTTGTCAAGGTTTGACGGTGTGCAGTCTCCTTCTGGTGACTTTCCCGCCCTGCCAGTGCGCAGGTGGCGTGTGTCCGCAGGATGTACGCCCTGACACTGAGCTGCTGGCTTGGCGTGATCGTTTCAGAGCTGGTTCAAGCGCAAGAACGATCAGTCGATCTGCCGCGGTATCGTTTCGACCACCGGTTCATCCGGGGCCGGTACCGTTGGTCAAATCCTCGTGAATGGCACCGAACTCGTCATTGCCGGCTGGTGGTGTTTGCGGTCGGGGACTGTGATTTTCACAGTACGCGTGTGCTTCAACGTGGTGTTGACGATTCGCAGGTCGAATTCCGGATGAGTCTGGTCGATCTGATCGACCGTCTCGAATGCGCAGACAACGGACCGAATGCGACTCAGCCCGCGTGGCGTACGATGTACAGCATGACGTCGCCGTAGTTACGCTCCCGAATGAACTCCCAGTCGGCGCGGATGTCCGCCGGCAAAGGCTCGGTGACGGGCTGTTCCATGATCACCAGAGCCTCGCCGGCCCAGGCGCAGAACGCCTTGTCTGCCAACAACTCGCGACCGCCAACGCCATTGCCGTCCTGGTCGGGATGAAAAGGTGGGTCGGCGAAGATCAGGTCGGGCTGCAATGTTGGCAGCAATTGCGGAGCACGTAAAACCGTGGCCTCAAAAACGCGTGTTGATACCGCCGCCGGCAGTGCCGATTCGACGCGTGCCAGATTCTTTTCGATGATCCGAACGTTGCGGCGCTTGAGTTCGACGAAGTAGACTTCAGCAGCGCCGCGACTAAGGGCTTCAAGCCCCAGCGCGCCGGTGCCGGCAAACAGGTCGACAACGACGGTGTCCACCAGAGGTTCGAGCATGGCGAACATCGCCTCTTTGACTCGGTCCATGGTCGGTCGTACATCCGTGCCGGGCGGCGGCGTCAGCCGTGTACCGCGTGCATGTCCGCTGATGATTCGCATACTGGATTCATTCCCGCCCTGTTTGTGGCCCGGCCGTGAAATTGATCTGTACAACACCGGTGGAAGTTGCCAGGCGCCACAAAGAAAATATAAATTCGGTACCGGACGATTGACACGCACGGCCGGGGCCGGCTATGCCAGAAAAAAGAGACCACCCCGTACTACGAACTTCGCTTCGCTCACTCCCACTCGATTGTACTCGGGGGCTTTGAGCTGATGTCGTAGCAGACGCGGTTGACGCCGCGCACTTCGTTGATGATGCGGTTGGAGATGCGCTCGAGCAAGTCATACGGCAGACGCGACCAGTCGGCGGTCATGCCATCTTTACTATCCACGATGCGCAGGGCGATCGTATTCTCGTATGTGCGTTCGTCGCCCATGACCCCGACACTCTGCACTGGCAGCAGTACGGCGAAGGACTGCCACACCTTGTAATAACAATCGGCTTTACGCATCTCGTAGATAACTATCGTATCGGCCTGGCGCAGGACAGCGAGATTTTCGCGGTTGACCTCACCGATAATACGTACCGCCAGACCGGGGCCCGGGAACGGCTGGCGCATGACGACGTTTTCGGGCAGGCCGAGCTGGCGCCCGACTTCCCGGACCTCGTCCTTGAAGAGCTGGCGCAGCGGCTCGACCAGTTCGAGATTCATGACACTCGGCAAGCCGCCGACGTTGTGGTGGCTCTTGATCATGGCGCTCGGGTTGTCGTCGATCGGCACGCTCTCGATGACATCCGGATAGGTCGTGCCCTGGGCCAGGAAACGGGCGTTGCTGAACTTGCGGGCCGCTTCCTCGAACACCGTGATGAACTCCTTGCCGATGATCTTGCGCTTGGTCTCCGGGTCGGTGACGCCGGCAAGCTTGTCCAGAAATTGGTCGGCCGCGGCGATGCAGTCCAGATTTATCTGGAAAGCGCTGCCGAACAGCTTTTGTACGGCTTGGACCTCGCCTTCCCGAATCACGCCGTTGTCGACAAAGATGCAGTTGAGCTGTTGACCAATCGCTTTGTGAATCAACGCTGCCGTAACCGAGGAATCAACGCCGCCACTCAGGCCCAGGATGACCTTGCCGTCACCCACCTGTTCACGGATCTCACCGACGCTGCGTTCGATGAAGGATTTCATTGTCCATTCGCCCTTGCAGCCGCAGACGTCATGGCAGAAGTTGTACAGGATGTCGGTGCCGTTCGGTGTGTGAACCACCTCCGGGTGGAACTGCAGGCCGTAAATGCGTGTCGGGTGGGCCACAGCCGCAAACTCACTGTTGGCGGTGGTTGCGACAGGCTGGAAGCCATCCGGCAGTTCGAGGACCTTGTCCCCGTGGCTCATCCATACGCGTTGCTTGGCCGGGGTGTCGTTGAACAGCGGCCGCGGCTCGACGACGTTCAGCGTGGCGGGGCCATATTCCCGATGGGTGCCGGGGACGACACGGCCACCCAGGTGATGGGCGATGAGCTGCAGCCCGTAGCAGATACCCAGGATTGGAATGTCCAGATCGTAAATGCCGCGGTTGCAGTGGGGGGCGTTCTCGTCGTAGACACTGGCCGGACCACCGCTCAGGATGATACCGGTGGGGTTGATGGCGCGAATCTCAGACGGGGTCAGGCGGTAACTGACGATCTGGCTGTAAATATTCAGCTCGCGGATGCGGCGGGCGATCAGCTGGGTGTACTGCGAGCCGAAATCGAGGATGATGATTTTCTCATGGATATTGTCCATTAATATCTCATGCGCTTGGAGGATTTTTTATCGCGGATGCGGATCAGACTCTGACAGGAGGGGCAGCGGGTCATGCTCTCGATGCGCTTGCCGATAAAGATCAGCCGGCACTCCCGGCAGCGGCAGAGCAGCTCTTCGGAAATGTTCCACCCGTGCGTGTTGTCCTGCCACCACTGGCGGATGCAGGCGATGCTGGCAACCAGCATGATGAGTACAGTCAAGAATGTAAAGAGATGATCAGTTCCAATCGCGATCATGCCAGCCCTCGCGGTCTTTGGGTTCCGGGTTCTCGGTCACGTTCGGCAGAAAACGCCAGTGGCAGGCGAACCGTGCCTTGCCTTCAAGCCACTCGGGCGCCGTTTCCTGCATGCGCTGCCGGTTGGCTTTGTCGTTGAACAGCTGTCGGATATGTGCCAGCGCCAGGTCATCGAGTACCTCGACGCCACAGCTACCGGCTTGAAGGACAGTAAAGCGTCGACCGGAACTCTTCAAACCTTCCGGATAATCACCCATGCGTGAGCGCTCCGCCTCCGGAAACAGCGGCCCCATCGGCAACACCACAATGTGTGTCGGACCGGCGGTTGTGAACGTCTCGTCAGCAAGCTCCGGCGGCAGTTGCAGTGACGGCAGTCGCGGCTCCGGGCGATTGTCGGCATTAGTCCAGACGATGTCGTCAGGGATCGGGCCGGGCTCGGCAATATCGTCAACCGTCGGTGCCAAATGCCGTCGGGCGCGTTCACGTTCGAGGCGCAATGCGGTTACTGCCGGCGAAGTGCTCGTCGGCTGGAAGCCTCGCGGTTCGTCCGGCTCGACTTTGATATTGTGGCGGTCGAAATAGGAGAATGGCCGCTGAAAATCGGTGTTGCGAATGCGGCTGAAGCCGTATTCCTGGTTGGGCATAAACATCAGTTTCGGATCGAGCACGTCGCGCCAAGCCAGCAGGTTCTTCAGCCAGACGTTGCTGCGTCTGCGCGGGTCAAATTCTTTGTCGTTGGTAGGGATGAACACGATGTCGGCCCGCTTGCTCGTCACTTCACTGGCACGGTCATCATCGGATTCAATGCGCAGGGCGAAGCAGATGACAGTGTAAAAAAGCCCTACTGCCACGACCGCAGCGATGTAGTCGCGTGCATAATGAGTGGGACGTTGTGTTTTCTTTTCGTGGGTTGCCATATGGAGACACCGGTTTCCCGACGCGCTACTGCTTATTGACTTCGGTAGGCACGATTACTTTCGAGGCGTACTTGCTGGCGATTGACATGATGCGAGCGATGTCGTTGTAAGTTGTGTCCTTGTCGGCGCTGATGATGATGACCGGCTTACTCTCGCGCTCTTTCGACACCTCGATCAGCTTTGCCTTGAGCGCGTCCCAGTTCTCGACCGTCTGATCGTTGAACCATAGCTGGCCGTCCTTGGTGAAATAGATCACCATCTTGTCGGCGACCGTTTCGATTTCCTGCTCCTGGGTGTTCGGGAAACTCACGGTGATGCCCTCCTGGACTACCACCTTGTCGCCGATCAAGAAGAAAATCTGCAGCAGAAAAATCAAATCCAGAACAGCCGGTGCCGCCAGCAGAAAACCGTTCTGCGGTTTCAGGCGGCGCTTAAACATCGGCAACCTCCGTCTCGACCTTGGCAACATTGCCGTTGCCGCTCTCGCCGTTGTTCTCGATGCGGATATCATTCTCGATCAGGAAATGAATCATCTCCGCCGACGCCTTCTCCATGTCCAGCACGATATTGTCGATCCGAGCCACGAAGTAGTTGTATGACGCGTTGGCGCCGATAGCCACAACCAGACCGGTGGCCGTGCTGATCAGCGCCGCCCATATACCGCCGGCCAGACTCGGCACGTCGACGAAGGTACCGGCGTTACTCATTGCTTCGAACAGACGGATGATGCCGATCACTGTGCCGAGCAGCCCGAGCAGGATAGAGATCGCAGAAATGCCCGCCAGGCCGCGCACCCACTTCTCCAGCCGCGGGACTTCCGCCAGACTCGAGTCCTGCACGGCCTGACGCATTCGCACCTCACCCTTGCCGCAGTTCAGGATCGCTGCGCGCAGGACGTGGGCGACCGGGCCCGGCGTCTCGTCACATATGCTGACCGCCTCCAGGACGTTGCCGCGGCGCAGCACGTTCATCACACCTCGCATGAACTCCGGCACGTTGATCTGTGCGCGGTGAAAATGCAGGATGCGGGCGATGACGATGATCAGGGCAAACGTGCCCAGTGCGAAAATGATCCACGTGACCTCACCGCCACGTTGCAGGATCTTAGTTATCAGGTCGGGCATGGTCGGTCAATGCCGGAAGGTGTTTGAGGTGTTTGGCCTGGGTATCCGGAACCCGGTAATATACGCCTCTTCCCAGAGCTTTTGCCATGTGTGAAAATCGCAACATGGCTAAATACTTTTGACGCCATCGCGAGGCCAATGTTCGACGATCCCGGAGCCGAATATCAATGAAATCGCCTTCAGCCTCGAAATGTGTCCTGAGCGGACTTACCCATCGGCGTCAAACGGCGTCGGCCGCAGACACAGGCGCGAAATGCAGTCGTTAAATGTCTCACGACCGCTGAGGATGTCGATCTCGACGCGCATCCACAGAACTGGCAGGTCTCGTCGTCCCAGTAGCGGGAAGCGCACCGCATCTTTCTCGGTCGTCAGAACCAGTTCCGCCCCTTTCTCATGTGCGGCGTTGATGAAATCGATGACCTCCTGCTGCGAATACCGGTGATGATCGGCGTAGCGTTCGAAATGAACGAGATCGGCGCCGAAGTCGCGCAGAAAAGATTCGAAACTCTCGGGTGCGGCGATGGCGCAGATCGAGGCGATCTTCTTGCCTTTGAGCATTTCAAGCGACTGCCGATCACCGGAGTACAGATTCTGCAGGTAGCGCGGCTTGTGCGTGCACTCGATAATCTCGGCCCGGTGATTGTGGCGCTTGATGAAGCTCTTGAGATGGCGCAGGTGGCTGCCGCCAGTGGATTTCGTCAGGAAGATGTAGTCGGCGCGCCGCAGGTTTTTGATCGGCTCACGCAACAGGCCGCGCGGCAGCAAATGGTGATTGTCGAATGGCGTCGTCGCGTCGATCAGCAGGATATTGAGCCGCGGCTTGAGAAACAGATACTGAAAGCCGTCGTCCAGGATCAGGGTGTCGACGTCGAACTTGTTGATGGCGTAGCGGCCACTTTTGACCCGATCCTTGTCAACCAGCACCACGACGTTGTCCAGGTTGTTGGCCAACATGTACGGCTCGTCACCGGCCATCTCGGAGTTCAGCAGCAGACGCTTGCCGTCGCTGACCACACGCGGCGGCACGTCGTCAGCTCGGCGAAGACAGAAATCGGCGAGACGCTCGAAAAACGGCTTGCTCTTGCTGCGGTAGCCGCGGCTCAACACCGCCACCTTTCTGCCGTTCCGCGTCAGCACTCGCGAGAAGACCTCGACGACCGGCGTCTTGCCCGTACCGCCGACGGTCAGATTGCCGATGCTGACCACCAGGCAGCCGAGCGTCCGCGGTCGCAGCATGCGCTGGTTATACAGCGAAATACGCAGTTGCACGAGGTTGCGGTAGACCCGTGACAGCACGAACAACCCAGCCATCGCCAGGGCGTCCAGGGGAGCGTGCCGGCTTTCACGGATGAGGTCGGTGAAATAGGTCTCGGCGTTTTCGACAAAGTGACGAAATGTCATGGGAGCCGCTGGTCTGCAGAGTGGATACTCACAGGCCCGTGTACATATCGTCGATCATCGCGTAATCCAGAACCTCGTCGGGTCCGAACCACAGGGCCACTTCGCGTTCGGCATCCTCTGCATTGGCGCTGGCGTGGACCAGGTTGCAGAGGAACCGGTCGGATCCGCGTTCCAGAGGCTGATGCGCATAATCGCCACGGATCGTGCCCGGCAACGCACTGGCCGGTTCCGTATTGCCGACGAGTTGACGTACCTTGGCGATCGCCCCGGTGCCGCCCAGCACAAACACCAGGGCCGGGCCGACGGTGATGTACGCTTCCAGCGACGGATAGAACGGTTTGTCGACGTGCTCGGCGTAGTGTGCTTTTGACTGCTCCTCGGTTGTCTGCACAAAGCGCATAGCGTGGATCTTCAGGCCGACGTTTTCGAAGCGGCTGATCAGGGTGCCCACCATGCGGCGCTGCACACCGTCCGGCTTGACGATAATCAGGGTCTTTTCGTACATGTTCGAATTCCTTTGGGGCCAAAGTGATAGAGAAATGATAGAGAAACGGCGAAGGAAAAGGCGGTAAGCTACGGCCGTGGTCCGGAATATCAAGGCAGTTGGATTCAGTATAGCCATGCCTGCTTTCCCGTTCTTGCCGGCTTTGCATTGACCGGAACCGCAGGCATCGTATCTGCCATGAATACACCGCACAGAAAAACCACTGCGGTCGGCTCGTATCCGCTTCCGGATTGGTGCGCCACGATGCCCAGCGAACAACCGGTGATTGATGCGACGAGTGTTGTTGTCGATACGCAACGCCAACTCGGTATCGATCTGCCGACAGACGTTGAACTGTACCGATTCGATGTCAATCATCCGGATACGAACGGCATGATCGACTACTTCATTCGCCCACTCGACGGTGTCCGTTCAACGGTGGGCTGCGGTGACTGTCAGGCGTTTGCTGCGCAAAAGACGACGTCATTCCGCGCCAAACCCCTGGTCAGGTAATCTCACGGCTATCGCACGGAGCTCGGGAGATCGGAGAACGACCGAATTCTGCTGAATCTACTTCGACGCTACAAAGAAGCTGTCGTAGACATGGCTGCGCACAATGATGTAGGCGCCCGGCATGGTTGGCACGTAGCTGGCGCCGAAGCTGGGATCGGCGGTTTCCATCATCAGCATGCACTGGGCAATGAAGCGCTGCCATTTCAGAGGTTCCTCGATATTGTCGAGACCAAAATAGGCGTGCACTCGGCCGCGATGCTTCCTGCCGTAGTTGCGTAGTTTGACGAAAAGCCCCAGACCGATGGTGTTGGCAAACACCGGCACGGGTGCGCTGGCGGACGAGGTGGTTTCGTTCTGGTCGATTGTGCCGAAGGTCAGCGGTGCGCCGCGTACCCACAGAACCTGCTCCGCCAGGGAGCGGTTGAGGCGTACGCCGAAGGTGCTTTCCCAGAACATGATGTGACCGATCTTGCCGACGCCGCCGGTAAAGATGACGCCGGCGCCTTTTTTCATCAACCTATCGATTTTCTTCTCGTAACTGTGCAGGTGCTTGCCGGCGGCGAAGTTGCGGTTCTTCGTCGGAATCTGATGGTCCGCGTCGAGCAGGTCGAAGAACTGTTCGGCCATGTCCTGGCGGAACGTGGTCATGTACGGATAATCCTTTTTCGCTATCATCTCGCCGTCTTGCGTCGCCCACTCGTCCATTGCGAAGGTATGTATCAGCGAGGTATCGACGGTGCCGAGCTTGTTGATGAGCTGCGCGATGATCGGGTACTGCCCCATGGGCCCGACCGGCGTGATCCAGATGACCGGGCGTCCGGCCGAGGTATGCTCCGTCAGGCGGTTGAAGATGTTGATCGCCATCGTCGAGTTGTGCATCTCCAGCGAATCCACGATCTCGACGCCGAAGTCGGTGTGCCAGTGTTTCTTGCGCTTGAGTAGATCCTTTGGCGTCGGTGGTTTGGTGCGGACGCGGTCCCGCAGGGCCTGCACGGTGCCAGAGTATTCGGCAGGGTGTCCAATATACGATTTCGAGCGCCCGAACTTCTGCTGATTCTTGTCGACAATGGCTTGCAGCTTCTTGGTGGCTTCGGGGATATTGGTCTCTATCATGACTGTCTCCTTAAGGGGCTGAAGGGTGCATGTGGTTATCGTAAACCTAACTCTTAATCTGATGGTTCATGAGATCACAAATTCAAAATAAAGGTATGCAGGTGTCTGTGCAAGGATCACTCCTCGTGCTTTTTCTCAATTTCGCTGCCTGTAGGCTCCGGTCGCCAGTAGGCGCGCAGCACCAGTTCCGCCAGCTTCGACTGGGGTGAGTAGTGCGGCTCGTCTGGGAACGGCGGGCGATTGGCGCTCCAGCTCCACCAGAACATGCCGGCAAGCCAGTCGTGGCGTGGAAACACGTCGAGCACGGCATGATAGCAGGCGGCCTGCTCGATGTTGTCGAGCTCGGCGCGGTTGCCGGACCAGTACCAGGGCCGGACGTTGGCGCCGTCCTGGTTGTTGAAGCCGACCTCGGTAAAAATAATCGACCGCTTCTGGTCACTCGCGAATTTCTCCAAACGCTCGGCCCAACTCCCATAGCCCGCGATGATCTCGCGCAGTCCGGCATTCTTGTCCCGCGTCGCTTCGAAATAAGCATCGATGCCGATGTAATCGAGAGTGTCCCAGAAACGCACGACGTAGAAATTGTCGTGCAGCGCGGCGTACGTAAGCTTGCCCTTGTAGCCACGGTCGCGGACATTGGAAATCAGGATTTTCCACTCACGGGTGTAGGGCACCATCTTCTTCAGTTCGACCCCGACACAAAAAATCTCAACCTGCTCGGCGATTGCCAGATCGACGTACGGCATGAGGAAAGCAGTGTAGCTGGTGAACCAGGCTTTGACGTCCCTTTCGGTCGGCTTGATAAGGCCGCGCCACATATGGTCGTCTTTTGCTTCGATAGCCAGGTTGAGGTGGGGCTTGAGCATGACCTGCAGACCGGTTTCGCGGGCCGCGTGGATGACGGTACGTATTTCGTCGACCGTGAGCGTCTTTTCAGAGTCGGCGATGATCTCGACAGACCGTGGTCCGTGCTGATAGCCGGTCATTGTGAGGCTCACGCGATCAGCGCCCGAAGCCTTGATGTCGTGCAAAGCCTGGCGCCAGTGACTGTCCTGTAGGTCGCGCCTGGACCAGATCGGCAGGGCCATGCCCTTGTAATAGTTCGTTGCCTTTTTACCGGTTCCGCCGTTGTCGGTGGCGAGTTTCTGCAACAGTTCCCGGTGAAGTGAGGTAAAATGACCTGGCGTCTCGTGCACGTAGGTCAGCGCGTCCCGCCATTGCGACGTTGCGGCCGCTGCCTGGATCGGCGTCTCCGGTTGCGGAAAACCGTTGCGGATGGCGAAATTCACCCGGCCTGGATCGTCGTTCAGGCGCTCCAGGAACTGCCGGCGCGGCGGCAGTTCGAGCCATTCGCTGCGTAGTGGATGAAAGAGAAACAGATGTTCGTTGCCGCGCTCGTCACGGAAGGTGACGGTCGCTGTGGTGTAGTCGGCGTCGCGCATGTCGATAACTTCGAGCCGCCTCTTCATCGGTGGCCGGACGATTTGCCAGCCTTCGGCTTTTCGGTCGCAGGAAAGCAGGTGGTCACCGGCAGCAATCAACAAACGGTCCCTGGTAATCGCCAGGTAGCGCACGGTGGCCCGTTCGCAGCCGAACGCTGTTACCTTTGGTGCCAGGTCGGTGCGGGTCCGCGTGGTCTCGTCGTAGACCTGAAGGAATTTGTCCTCGACAGCGATCCAGACGCGCATTCGGTTATCACGCTCGCGCCAGGTGTTCATGATGCGGCCGCCGGCCTTGTCCAGAATTTCAAAGCGCGTCTCCTCGGCAGCGAAGGTATCGGTGTGCAGCAACTGGTCGAACTGGTCCTGCACCATGCCGCGGATGGCCGGATCGTTGATCGCGGCGATCAGCGCGCGGACGTCGGCCAATTTGATATGATTGAAGAACATTGCGTTCGACTGCACGGCGCCGGCCAGGATCCTTGCGATTTCCGCAGACTTCCCGTCAACCAGCAGCACGTGTGCCTGCAACAGGCGATAGCGGGCGCTGTAAGGGCGCAACCGCAGGGCGGTGCGGGCGCAGGCTGCCGCTGCGGTGACGTTGTCGAGCGCCAGGTAGGTCCAGCCGAGCCGGCCCCAGAGTGGGTCGTTGAGCGGGTCGTCGCCCAGTTGTGCCGCGAGCTTCTTGCGGACATGCTCGGCGTTGTTGGCCTGGACCCGCGGCGTAGCCATTTCCATGACGTATTCGCGCGTCAGCAGTGAGTCGTCGGCGGCGGCTGGCAGGGGCAGGAGAGAAAACAACAGCGCTGCACACAGTTGCAGCCGCCTTCCGTGTCTGGCGCACTGTGCCAATTTAGATCCCGAGACTGCTGAGGCGGATGTGTTCTTCGTTCGAGAAATCGCTGACACAGGTATGTCCGGAAAGCGGCAGGATCTTTTGGTGGATGGCGTCGACCAGCCATTCCGGCTGTGGGAAGAAGGCTTTCTCCAGCTCGTACGCCGGCGTGATCCAGTTGCGCGACCCAACCACGACGGCAGGGGCGTCGAGATAGTCAAAGGCGAGTTCCGAGATGTTCTGGGCGACGTCGTTGAGGAAGGAGCCGCGCTGGCAGGCGTCACTGCACAGCAGGACGCGCCCGGTCTTTTTCACCGACTCGACGATTGGTGCGTAGTTCAGCGGTGCCAGCGTGCGCAAATCGACGAGCTCTGCTTCCAGTCCGTAGCCTTGCAGCATGTCGGCGGCCTTGAGGGCGGTGTACAGCGTATGCCCGGCGGTGACGATGGTGATGTCCTTGCCGCTGCGCTTGATGTCCGGCTCGCCGAGCGGGACTTCGTAGAACCCCTCCGGCACGCCGTCGGGCTGGAACAGTTCGCCGATGTCGTAGCTGCGCTGGGATTCGAAAAAGATGACCGGATCGGTGCCGCGCAGTGCGGCGTTCATCAGGCCTTTAGCGTCGTACGGGGTGGCCGGAAAGACGACCTTGAGCCCTGGTATGTGGGTGCACAGACTCGAGAAATCCTGGGAATGCTGAGCGCCGTATTTCGAACCGACCGAGACGCGGATGATCACCGGCATCGGCAGTACGCCCGCACTCATGGCTTGCCACTTGGAAAGCTGGTTGAAAATCTCGTCGCCCGAGCGCCCGAGGAAATCGCAGTACATCAGTTCGGCAATGACACGACCACCGCATAGTCCGTAACCAACGGCGGCGCCGACGATGGCACCTTCGGAAATCGGCGAGTTGAACAGGCGCTGGTAGGGCAGGGCTTCGGTCAGGCCGCGGTAGACAGCGAAGGCACCGCCCCAGTCACGGTTCTCCTCGCCCCAGGCGACCAGCGTCGGATCGGTGTAGAAACCGTCCAAAATCGCCTCGAAAATGGCGTCGCGGTATTGCACCGCTTTGCCTTTGGCGAGTTCTTTGCCGCTGTCGTCGACACCTTTGCGGCTGCGGCGGGCGATTTGCTTGACGCGCGGATTATTTTCCTTCGGCATGTTGACCGTGCATTCCCGGTCTTCCATTTTCTCGATGTTGTTGTCGGAGTACATGAACCGGGCGACAGCATCGGGGTCGGTCAACGGGTCGAGACGCGGCGACAGCTCGTCGTCTATCGCCAGCTTCAAGGCGTTTACTATGATTGCACCCGTCTCTTCGCGGATCGTGTCGAGCTGGTCCTGGGTGCAGACCTCGTGTTTGACCAGATCGTTGCCGTAGATGATGATCGGGTCGACGGCTTCCCAGGCAGCGATCTCCTCGCGTTCACGATAGGAGGAGGCGTCGGAGGGCGAGTGTCCGGAAACGCGGTAGGTGAGGGTGTCGAGCAGCACCGGCCCTTCCTTCTTCTTCAGCACATCGACCTTGCGCTGAAAGGCGTCGATAACGGCCAGCGGATTGTAGCCGTCGATGCGTTCGCTATGCATCTGGTGGCGATTGGCGCCGGCGCCGACGCGTGCCATGATTTCCTGGCCCATGGTTTCGCCAAGGGTCTGACCGCCCATGCCGTAGAGGTTGTTCATGACGTTGATGATCAACGGCAGCCCGCCTTTGAACTCGCCTTCCCACAGCTCCTTGTACTGCCCCATCGTGGCCATGCAGATCGCTTCCCAGACAGGCCCGCAACCCATCGATGCATCGCCGATATTACAGACGACGATACCGGGCTTCTGATTGATTTTCTTGAACAGTGAGGCGCCGACCGAGATGTCCGCCGAGCCACCGACGATGGCGTTGTTCGGGTAAATGCCGAAGCCCGGGAAAAAGACGTGCATCGAACCGCCGAGACCGCGGTTGAAACCGGTTTGCCTCCCGAATATCTCCGCCAGCGCGCCGTACACCAGGAAATCTGTCGCCAGCGCTTTGACGTTGTCGCGCTTGTTGCGCTCGACGACCCGCAGCGTCTCGCCGGCGAACTGGTCTTCCATGATCCGCAGCAGCGTGTCGTCCTGGTTCTTTGCGATGGCGCTCAGACCCTTCGCCAGAATCTCACCGTGACTGCGGTGTGAACCGAAAATAAAATCGTCGGTGTCGAGTACGTAAGCCTGGCCGACAGCCGACGCTTCCTGGCCGATCGACAGATGTGCCGGTCCCGGATAGTCGTAGGCGATGCCACTGTATTCGCCGGTCGTCTTGATCAGGTTCAGCATCGTCTCGAATTCACGGATCACCGCCATATCGCGGTAGATTCCGATCATCTCGTCGGTCGAAAAGTTCTTGCACTCGGCAGCGAACGAGCGGCGATAGTGGTTGACCGGAATGTCGGTCAGTTTGACGTGGCTGCGCTTACGAACTTTTTTCGGATCGATGAACTGTGATTTAGGCATAAATAAGATTCCGTCTTGCAGATTGCGGCTTGCAGTTGTTACAGGAACAGTGCCAGGTCGAAGTTCGCGATATTTGCACACAGCGCCTTGAGATAGGCTGCAGCAGGTGCACCGTCGACAGCGCGATGATCGATGGTCAGGGACAACCCCAGGTGCGGGCGCATGACGTAGTCGTCGTTTTCCTGCACCGGGCGCGGTGTGATCGTGTTGACGCCGAGGATGGCTACCTGCGGCAGGTTCAGCACCGGCGTGAATGACTCGATGCCGAAAGAACCGAGGTTGGAAATGGTGAACGTGCCGCCGGTCATCTGGTCGGAGGAAATTGTGCCGTCACGCACCTGGCCGGCGAGTTCCTTGCCGGCCAGCGCCAGCTCGTTCAGCGTCATGTTGTTGGCGAACGGAATCACCGGCACCAGCAGGCCGCGCGGGGAATCGGCGGCAAACGCCAGGTGCACGTTCTCGAACTGGCGTATCTTGTCGCCCAGAAAATGAGCGTTCATCTCAGGGAACTGCAGCAGCGTTCGTACCGTTGCGTATGCCACCAGATCGTTGATGTTGATGTCCGTGATGCCGAGCTTCTCGCGTCGCTCCTTGATGACGCGGCGACAGGCCATGATCGCGGTAGCTTCGGCGCCGGCGGTGAGCGTGAACTGCGCGGCCTGCTGCAGCGATTCGACCATGCGCGTGGCGATGATCTTGCGGATGTTGCTGAGCTTGATGTCCTTGACGCTGTCGCCTTCGAGCACCGGCCCAGGCGCTACGGTTGCCGTGGCGGACGGCGCTGCAGTCGTAGTCGCCGATGCGGCAGGCGCCGCCAAAACGTCGCGTTCGATTACCCGTCCCTGTGGCCCGGAACCCGATAGGCTGCGAGGATCTACACCGGCAGCTGCCGCGGCCTGGCGTGCCCGCGGGGAAACACCCTGATTGGCCCCTGGCGCGGTCGTGGCAGTGGCGGGATGAACCGGGGCTGCGGGCGTGGCTATTGCAGGTGGTGGCGTTGCAGCTTCGCACTCTGGCGCTGCCGGTGCGGGGGCTGCGGCAGGTGCGAACGCCGTGGGGTCTTCACCGTCATCGCCAATGACTGCCATATTGCTGAGCACCGGTACATCGTCGCCCTCATTGTAGAAAGTGGCGAGCAACGTGCCGTCCACCGGCGATTCGAACTCGAACGATGCCTTGTCGGTCTCGTAATTGAACAGAATCTCGCCGGCAGCGACGGCGTCGCCTTCGGATTTACACCACTCGATCAGGACACAGACCTCGACAGACTGGCCCTGAATTGGCATTGCGATAGGGGTTGCCATCGGCCGCTCCGCATTCGTTGAATAGCCAAAACAAAGCACGGAATATAGCACGAATTAACGAGGTGTCGCCGCTGTGCAGAAGCTGTTTAGAAGGGGAACCGCGAGGTGGTACCGCTGACTCGGCCGTGAATGCGAACGTTAAAGTACAATCCCTGTTGTGATCTCGGCTCACAGGGGCAGCCGTACAAAACCGCGGCCGATTACCGCGGCGGCTTGCTCGCGTATAGCGCCGCCATGGAGAGGAAGAATAGAAGGCAGGCCGTGAACTCGGCGATCTCTTCGACGTAAGCGATGTAGGACAAGGGCGGGCCGACGTCCGCGGCGGTCTGGAAGAGAACTTCACAGGCGAATGCCATAGCGAAGCTGACCATCCCGGCGAGGAAGCTGAGCAGCGGTACTCGGTAGCGTGACAGGACCGGCAGTAGCCAGATCAGTGACACGCAGGCACCGGCCAGGTAGGCGCCCAGTACCCAGCTGCCGAATTGTTCGTGGATCTCAAATACCTCGTCGCAGCCGCCGAACAGAAACCCAACACCGACAGGGAGCAGCACCCAGGTAGATTGGTCTGTGCCTGGCCGGCGCCTGTGCCGGATACCGATTGCTGCTGCCAGGTAGCCCGCACCGATCAGGCACGTGGCGGTCAACCAGTTGATGGCGTTGTTCTGGTGGATTACCGATTGACTGTCATCCGTCTTGCCGGTCGCCAAGTCCCAGCCGACCAGCATGAGCAGAACGGTAGCGCCCAGGATCAGTCCGATCGGTACGATAACAGTGCCGGCAGGCGCTGCGGCCGTTGCTTGTTTGCCATCGTCGGGTGTGGGGGAGCTGGAGCAGTCCACAAATTTCCTTGTTAAGCTTTAACGCGACGCGGTCACCGTAATGGAATCCGCCTCCCAACATTCCGGATTGCCCATGTCTGTTTACTTCAAAAGTACGGGGCGAAAGCCGAAGTTGATGAGGCAGCTGGACGGTTCTCGACGGTAGCGGTTGTCGATGTGCAGGTACTCGGCCTGGTTGGTGCTGAAGGATCCGCCGCGCAGCTCGCAGGAGGTGCCCCCAGCCTCGAACGTCCATTCGTATGCGTTGCCGCCGATGCCGACCAGGCCCCAATCGTTTTCGCCCGCTTCTTCGACCGGGCAGGTCACGGGAAAACCATCGTTGTAGCCCTTGATAGATTCCCAGTCCGGAAAACATTCGTGGGCTGATTCGTCGCTGAAGTTGCCGTACTTCGGCGGCCACTCGTTGCCCCAGGGGTATATGCGGCCATCACCGCAGCGAGCCAGCCTTGTCCATTCGTTGTGGCTCGGTACGCGGAAGATGTATTTGTCGTTCAGGTCGCCGGATTCGATATCGCGTTCAATCAGCCATTCGCAGAACTCCCCGGCGTCATCGTAGCTGATGCCGACGGCCGGCTGGCGGTCTTCATCGAGCGAATGCCCCTCGTAGTCGCCGCTGTCGTGATCCGGGCGGAAACGGCGGTATTCGTCGTTGGCGATCATATTTTTTGCAACCCACATGCCAACGGCCTCGATCCAGACAAACGGGATGTTCAGCGTCGGTGACGTCCAATTTTCTCCAGGCAATGCTGGCATCGAGTTCCCTCGAAATGTCGCTAGTATCGATATTGCAATGGGTTCAGACCATCGATTGCGGCTGATAAATAATATAGATGCAACACCGAGAGTAGCAACTTTTGCTGTTTGCGCACGGCCGTTTGTCCAAATAAACAAGGCGGACACTGGAGGTGCGTAGCTTTCGCGATATAGTATCCGTTTTTGCCTCGAATTGGCCCATCCTCGTAGTGAAGACAACCCATTTTCAATGCGGGGAATCTATGAGTGGAAGCACAATTCCAGCCGGTAATCGATTCGATCAAAGCCGAAGGCATTTAGGCGGCTGAAGGGAAAGCCAAGCAAATCAACAGCAGCGTCGAAACGCGTCTCACGCAAATCGTTGATGACCCGTCTCGCAAAGCCAAAGACAATGTCGATGCCGGAACCCGCATCGGTAAACAGGACGGTAACGTCCACTAAGACTTCACCGGCGGTGGGGTTGCTGAAATGCCGACGCAATACCTCGGCCGCAGCTTACTGAATTGATGCGTGATTGAACGCGGCACCGCGAACTGCCGTCCGCGCAACAACCAACTTCGAAATCCGAACGATGATCTCAATGCCAGCCAACAAGTACGATTACTTCGCCGCCTCCCTGCCGATGCTCAAGCCCGACGGCAGCCAGGGCCTGAGTGTCCAGGTATTCCTCGATGACTGCGAGCAGCAGCTCACTTCGGCCGATTTCCAGGCGTTGACCGCTGCCCGGCTCGGTGCCGAGGAATTGTCCAGTCATGCCATTGCCCGCGCCTGGCAGCAGCACGATCGCGAAGTCCGCAACCTGCAGGCCGGGGAGGCGCTGTTCAAACTGCACTGGCAGTTCCTCGACAGCCTCGTGCCCACCAGTTTTTTAGATCTCGACTATCTCACCGTCTACTATCTCAAACTGCAGTTGCTCGAGCGCCAGCAGTCGTTCAACTACGAGGCCGGGCATGAGGTGCTGGAACAAGTCCGCAGCGGCCTGGCATCATTCGGATCGTACACCAGGAGATCTGTAGGAATCGTTATTTCCGTGATTCTGCTTCTGATAGGCCCAGCCTCCGCCTGGGCCTCGGCGGGAGGCTCGGCGTTGGGCGATCCAGACTTCACGGCGTCTGGGGTGGGATACCTCTGTGTACTCATCTTTGTCTGCGCCTATATCCTGGTGATGAGCGAGGAGTACTTGCATCTCAGAAAGTCAAAGCCTGTGTTGGTGGCCGCGGGGCTTATTTGGCTTTTGACAGCTTGGGCCTTGCAGTCTCAAGGGTACGATTCCCGCTACGCTGAGCAGGCCGTCAAGCACAATATCTTGGAGTACGCAGAACTCTTTCTCTTCCTGCTCGTTGCGATGACTTACATCAACACGATGGAGGAGCGGCAGGTCTTTGAGGTGTTGCGGGTCTGGTTGGTAAACCGGGGCTTCTCACTGCGCGGGATCTTTTGGATCACAGGGCTCCTGGCCTTTTTTATCTCTCCCGTTGCGGACAAC
Source organism: uncultured Lentisphaeria bacterium (assembly GCA_913042885.1). The sequence continues at coordinate 64,586 of CAJWLW010000001.1, forward strand.
CTCACCACGGCGCTCCTGATGGGCGCGGTGTGCATGTCTGTGGGGGCGGGAAACAAGAAGTTTGTCTCCCTCGCCTGCTTAAACGTGGTGGTCGCCGCGAACGCGGGAGGTGCATTCAGCCCCTTCGGTGACATCACCACACTGATGGTCTGGCAGAAAGGAATTATTCCCTTCCAGGGCTTCCTTGTTCTTTTCCTCCCCAGCGCGGTGAGCTGGCTTGTTCCCGCTGGCATTATGAGCTTGACCCTTGGGAAGGAGAAACCCGCGCCGATCCAGGAGAAGGTTTACCTGCAGCCCGGTGCCTTTGTCGTGGTGGGACTCTTTCTATGCACCATCGCCACTGCGGTGAGCTTCTACAACTTCTTTCATTTGCCGCCAGTGCTCGGGATGATGACCGGGCTCGGAGTCCTGCAATTCTATGGGTATTATCTGAAGCGCAAGGCAGCGGCGGCCTTCATTCGAGGTAATTCCGAAGATAAGCACACCACCGCTACCACGAACCCCTTTGAGGCCTTCTCTCATAAAGGAGCGGAAGAGCAGAGTTTCGACATCTTTCGGCGCCTCGAAAAAGCGGAATGGGACACCCTGATGTTCTTTTACGGAGTGATTCTCTGCGTCGGAGGCCTCTCGACCCTTGGATATATGCGCCTTGTCTCTGCGTTCGCGTACGATGGCTACGGTGCCACGACGGCAAATATCGCGGTGGGCTTCTTGTCCGCCATCGTGGACAACATCCCGGTGATGTTTGCGGTGCTGACGATGGCGCCGGAGATGGACACAGGGCAGTGGTTGCTGGTCACGCTCACCGCTGGGGTGGGTGGGTCGATGCTCTCTATCGGGAGCGCCGCCGGGGTCGCGCTCATGGGCCAAGCGCGCGGTGTCTACACCTTTTTTAGCCACCTGAAGTGGTCCTGGGCCATTGTGCTGGGTTACGCGCTGTCCATCTGGGTGCACTGCCTGATCAACATGGACGGTGGACCTCCGCTACCCATTCCAGGGCAAGCGCCCAAAGCAGAAGCGCATGCCGCTGCTCCGGCGGCCGTCGGGCTCGGGAGCCACGGTGACAGCCACCTGCCTGCGGGCGAGAATGCACCCGCCGCCGCCGGATCCGCAAAGGCTCCGCCCTTGCCGCCACCTGCCGCGGGGGATTCGGCGGCTGCGGACGCAGTCCCTGGGCCGACGCTCTCCGGGGAGGCGACGAAGCCGGAAATCGGCGGAGTAAAGCGCGCGGCGGCTCCTCCATAGGAGGCACGAAGGCGCTTCTTGTCCACAATGCGTATCAAAAAGGGGATGGGGGGCCCATCAAAACGTCAGGATCATCGGCCGCGCTGCGCCAGGATCACGATGTGCTCGCGCAGGCGTTTCATGTCCGTCGGGATGTCGATGTCGTAGTAGCCGCGGATTGTGCCTTGCTGATCGACCAGGATGAACTTCGGGCTGTGATTTAGCGGATTGTCCGCGCTCAGGGCGAAGCCGCTTTCGCACAGGCTGTCGACGTCGGATTGCGGGCCGTGCAGGAATGTCCAGCGATCGCCGGATACTTTGTATTTTTCAGCATAATCCGCCAAGACCTCCGGGGTGTCGAACGATGCATCGACGGAGATCGAGACAAATTGAACCTTATCCGAACCGTCGTACTGCTCGTAAAGCTTTCGCATTTCCAGCGTCATCCGTGGACACTGCGAGCCACAGCGCGTGAAGAAGAAATCGACCACACTGATACGGCCGGTAAACTGGTCGGTGCCGAACGGGCTGTCGTGCTGGCTGACGAATTCGAAGGTCGGAATGTTGCGATAGGCCGGCAACTGCCCGCGCGAAGCTTCCGCCTGGCGAATGACCAACAGCGCCGTCAGCAGCAGACAGAACATCAGTGTCGCCGTTGGCATGGCGACGCGCACCACCGTGCCGGGGGCCGGTCCGCCGTCGACAAGTCGCACCCGCACCGCGAAATACAGGCTCATCACCAGGCCGACAAAAATCGTGCCGATCCACAGATGCAGCAGTTGCAGGATCGGCACCAGTCCGAACTGCCCCATCGCCAGACCGACCAGAACCTGTGAAGCAACGAGTATCAGCACAGCATAAATACCCAGACGCACCGAACGCCTCACCTGCAGACGACTGACGCCGCGCACCAACATGGCGCTGACGGTGACAATCGATGCGGCCAGCACGAAATGGATATATTTGATCAAGCCCAGCGCATTGAACAGCTCCGGATCACTCGCCAACGGCAGCGTGCCCCGCAACACCTCGAGCGTGCCGCGCTGGCCGGTGCCGACGACGATCTGCGCCGCCGTCAGCAGCCACAGCACGCCCAGCAGCCGACGCAGCGCACCCGTGTCGGAGGCCAGCTCGATCCTGTGCTGAACATACCACGATTTCTGTGCCGCATAAATCAGCAGGCTGACGATCAGCACGGCCAGCCCCATGTGTACGGACACCATCCACGGCGCCAGTTCCGAGGCGACGACGCGCCCGCCCAGCCAGCCCTGGATGCCGATGAGCAGCAGCGTCAACGTCGTCGCAACGAGGATGCCACGATGTCGGCGGAAGCAGGCTACGGCGACGATATAGGTCAGCAGAATCAGCAGCCCGATGACAACGCCGACGAGGCGATTGACGTACTCGATCCAGGCCAGCACGAGATTGAACGATTCCGGGGCGATGTCGTCGGGAAGTTCTGACACATTCGTCGGCGGGATCCAACGCCCGAAGCACTTCGGCCAGTCCGGGCACCCGAGGCCGGCGCCGGACACACGTACCAGACCACCGACAAAGATCAACAGATAGGTGGCGGCAGTCGTGAGGATGATAAGCGGCGTGAAGCTCTTCTTCATATACGGCCGATGCGCTCCAGGGTGCCGTCGTCTTTCTCATGCGCCTCGCCGTCGAGCGGCATCTCCCCGTATCGCGCGGCGCAGAACTGCTGCGTCACAAAGCGGATGTCCTCGAGGGGCGGGTGCTGTTCTGTTTTCATAGTGCTAGGAAATCCCTTGGGTGTCTGATTGGAGCGATGTCGCCTCGCCAGCGGCTTGAGCATACACCAATGAAAGTGTTTCGTTTCACGGACCCGACAAGTCGCGAGCAGCCGCGCTGCATGCCGGTGCCGGTGAACAGGCATTGCGCCATTGTGCCACGGCACAGCCGCAAAAATAACGAAGACCGGCTCGATGACGAGTCCCGCGAAGGGGAGACGGACGTCGGCGCGCACAGGATGTGAGCCTTGCGTCAACTGTATCTCATTGAGTATGCGCGACCGACAAGTATATTGCAACTCCAACTACAGTCTAAGCCTATGTACACATTCCCCGAATCTATCGAACTGGTTGTCATCGGTGGCGGTCTCGCCGGTTCCGAGGCTGCCTGGCAAGCCGCCGAACGCGGCGTCCGCGTCGCGCTCTGCGAGATGCGTCCGCATAAGCAGACGCCGGCGCATCGGACTGACAAGTTTGGCGAACTGGTCTGTAGCAATTCACTCGGCTCCTTGCTGGCCGACCGGGCATCGGGGCTGCTGCAGGAGGAACTGCGCCGCCTTGATTCCCTGATACTGGATGTTGCGCAGTCCACAAAGGTTTCCGCGGGCGGGGCGTTGGCGGTGGATCGTGAGGGCTTTTCGGCAGCGATCACGGAGCGCATCAGCAGCCACCCGAATATAGTGATCGAGCGCCGCGAGATCACCGAGATTCCGGCGGATCTGCCCGTTGTCATTGCCACCGGACCGTTGACCAGCAGCGATCTGGCGTTGTCGATCCAGGCGTTCACCGGCGAAAAGTATCTGTATTTCTACGATGCTCTGGCACCAATTGTCGAGGCGGACTCCATCGACCTGTCGATCGCCTTTCGTGGCTCGCGTTACGGCGTTGGTGAGCAGGCCGACGGTGATTACATCAACTGCCCTTTCACCAGGTTGGAGTACCACGCCTTTGTCGATGCACTGGTGCAGGCGGAGACGATCACGTTGCGGCAATTCGAGCTCGAGGATCCGCAGTTCTTCGAGCGCTGCGTGCCGGTGGAGGTGCTGGCCAGGCGCGGCATCGACACCCTAGCCTTCGGGCCTATGCGGCCGGTGGGGCTGGAAGATCCTGGAACCAGCCGGCGGCCGCATGCCGTCGTGCAATTGCGTCAGGACAATTTCGCCGGAACTCTGTACAACCTCGTGGGCTTCCAGACCAACATCAAGTGGGGGGAGCAAGAGCGGGTGATGCGGATGATCCCGGGTCTGGCCGATGCCGAGTTCGTGCGCATGGGACAGATGCATCGCAACACCTTTTTGAATTCGCCGATGATCCTGCAGCCGACGATGCAGAGCCGCGGCCGCGCCAATCTCTTCTTTGCCGGGCAGATTACCGGGGTGGAAGGTTATGTCGGCAACGCTGGTACCGGGTTGCTGGCGGGAATCAATGCAGCAAAACTGCTGCGCGGCGAGGACCCCGTCGTACTGCCGCCCGAGACGATGCTTGGGGCGATGTGCTGGTATGTCACGCACGCCGCGGCCAAAGGTTTTCAGCCGATGAAGGCGAACTTCGGAATCCTGCCGTCGCTGCCGACGCGGATTCATAATAAGCCGGAGCGCAACCGTGCCTACGCGGAGCGAGCCTTGGCCGCGGTCGATGCTACCCTTTTTTCTTTGGCTGTATCGGTGTCTTGAAGAAGATCTTGACGTAGTTCTGTGCCCGCAGACTCTGGATGTATTCGCGCTTGCGCAGTTTCCGCTGCTGGCGTTTGAGAATACTCTCGATGTCGTCGGCGACCTCTTCGAGCGGTCGCACGTTGGCGCCTTTCACCTGAGCAACCCGCAGGATCACGGTGTTGCCCTCGAATTCGAACGGTTTGGAAATAGCACCAACCGTCAGGCTGTTGAAGGCATCACGGAATGATGGCGCCATATTCTTGACGGCCATCATGCCGAGGTCGCCGCCATTTTTGCGGCTCGGGTGATTCGAATGTTGCTCAGCCAGGTCCGCGAACTTGGCGCCGCCATCGTGCTTCTCCAGCACGTTCTTGGCATCGGCAGCAGTCGGCACGCTGATGAGTTCCAACCGCACGCGTGAAGCCTTGGTATAGTTGGCTTGGTGATTGTTGTAAAAATTCTCCACTGCCTGCCGCGAAACTCGCGCCTGCTTGTGGACTTCCTGTATCAGCAGATAATCGACAGCGATGCCGCGTTGGATCTGTTCCCGGAATTCGTCCATCGTTATCTCCGTCTGCTCCAGACGCCTGCCAAACTCGTCCCAATTACCCTGGTGATCGTTGCGGACGATCTCGTCGATACGTTTCTCGATGACATTGGACGGCAGCTTGTAGCCAATTGACTCGAACTCGGCGTAAATCAGCTTTTCGTTGATTATGTCGACGACGACCGAATAGCGTGACTTGCTGATGCGTTCCTGTATCTGGCGTCGTATCTCCGGGTCCGCCATCTGCTCGGGAGAGTAACTCGAGATGATCTTGCGCTCGACCATGACGTTCTGGGCGGCAACGTCGTAGACAGTGATCATCTCGTCATTGACGACTGCGAGGATACCGTCGGTGTAATTCGGGGTCGGGGTTTGGGCAAGAACGGCGGATGCGCTCACGGCCGCGAGCAGGCAGAGACAACGAGATGACATAGGTGGGTGGGGGGTGGGGTAGGGTTAGGGTTGGTGAAGGTTTGACGCTCTCATCGCTCGCTCCCGCCGTTCGGTGGGCAGCCGGCTTCCGGCTTCCGCACATTTCAGCTACATTTATTGCAACACTCTGGCGAGCCGTGTTCACGGGGCCGTGCTTTGGCAGTCATGAAATGTGTCGTTCGTCAACAATCTTGACGCCCGACACCTGAAACAGTCTTCAGGCAACACTGGCCTTGGCATCGCCGTCGTCGTCTTTCGTTTTCGTTTCAGTGATCGGGCTGCCCGTGCCGTTGACGACATTCTCATCGATGATACAGGCAGTGATATCGTCACGTGACGGAATTTCGAACATGATATCCAACATGATCGACTCGAGAATCGACCGCAGACCACGGGCGCCGGTGCCGCGCTCGATCGCCTTCTTCGCCAGTGCCTCGAGAGCATCGTCGGTAAAACTAAGCGCGACATCTTCCATGGCAAACAGTTTCTGATACTGCTTGATGACGGCGTTCTTCGTCCCGGTCAGGATCTCTACCAGTTCGCCCTGGGTCAGTTCACGGAGCACGGATATAGCCGGCAGCCGACCGATGAATTCCGGGATCAGTCCGAATTTCAGCAGATCCACGGGCTCGACGTTTTCGAGAATGCGCTCGGTCTCCTCCGTCGAGTCCTGTGTTTGGTCTGAACCGTTTTCGAACCGGGCATGGAAACCAAGGACGTGTTTGCCGATACGTCGCTGCACGATCTTGTCGAGCCCGATAAAGGCGCCGGCGCAGATGAACAACACGTTGGTCGTGTCGATCTGGATATATTCCTGGTGCGGGTGCTTGCGGCCACCTTTGGGGGGCACGTTCGCAACCGTACCCTCAAGAATCTTGAGCAGTGCCTGCTGGACACCTTCACCAGAAACATCACGGGTGATCGAGACGTTCTCAGATTTCTTCGAGATCTTGTCGATCTCGTCGACATAGATGATGCCGACCTGGGCGCGTTCGATATCGTAGTCCGCTGCCTGAACCAGCCTCAGAATGATGTTCTCGACGTCCTCACCGACATAGCCCGCTTCCGTAAGGGTCGTGGCATCGGCGATGGCGAACGGAACCTCGAGCACCTTGGCCAGAATCCGGGCGATCAGCGTCTTGCCCGACCCGGTAGGACCGACCATGATGACGTTGCTCTTTTCGATCTCGATGTCATCGGTTTTGTCGGTATGTTCGTTCTCGCGAAGGTGCTGCAGGCGCTTGTAGTGATTGTGCACAGCTACCGACAGAACACGCTTGACCTTGTCCTGGCCGACAACGTAGTCGTCGAGAATTTTCTTGATCCCGATCGGTTTCGGCACGGTCAGGTGCGGAATCTGCACCGGCGTCTTGCTGTGCGAACCCTCTTCGTCATCGTCGTCGCCGCCGCCCTGCACCATTTTGCTGCATAGTCGCACGCAATCAGAGCAGATGAAAACACCCGACGGGCTGGAAACCATCTGGGGTGCTTCGTCACGCAGTCGCCCGCAGAATGAGCAGAAGATGTCGTCCTTGTTCTTTGCCATAACTCAGGTTCAGTCGCTGTCCTTGTTTGAGTCATCGTCGCCCGTCTTGTGAATGGACACGACGGAGTCGACCAAGCCGTAGGCCTTCGCTTGTTCAGCGGACATGAAAAGATCCCGGTCGGTATCGTTTTCGATCTTTGTAAGTTCCTTGTGGGTGTGGTAGGCGAGGATGTCGTTGATGCTTTTTTTCAGCCGCAGGATTTCCTCGGCTTGGATGCTGATGTCGCTCGCGGTGCCTTGAGCGCCACCCCACGGTTGATGGATCATGATGCGCGCGTTGGGCAGGGCGAACCGCTTGCCGGCAGTGCCGGCGGCCAGCAGGACCGCACCCATGCTGGCGGCCTGTCCGACGCAGTAGGTGCGGACATCGCAGCTGAGAATCTGCATGGTGTCGTAGATCGCCAGTCCGGCAGTGACCGAACCGCCTGGAGAAGTGATGTAGAAATCGATGTCTTTCTTCGGCTCCTCTGATTGCAGAAACAGCAACTGCGCGATCAGCAGGCTGGAGACATGGTCATCGATCGGAGTTCCGAGGATGATGATCCGGTCCTTCAGTAGGCGCGAATAGATGTCGTAGGATTGGTAGCCGTTGGGCGTCTGCTCGACGACTGTTGGTGGGTAAAGCGGCATGGGGTCCGTCCCTTTTATGCGTTGAAAATTGCCGATTGCGAAGTGGAAATTGTCTTCTTTGCTCAGTTGTCCCGATCCATTTCGGTGACCTCAGCCCATTCCGTCAAACGCTCGAAAACCGCGTCACTGGTTGCATTGGCCGCCGCCGCTTCCTGGGCCATGTACGGATTGATCTCCCGCTGCCGTTGTTGCGCCTGCATAGTCATCAACTGCAAATGCTGCTTCATGCGTTCCTTGTCCGGCTCGATTTCTTCCTTGGCAGCGATGGTCTGGAGCATGTAGCGTAGCGCCAGGCGTTCGCGCGCCTCGGCTTCCGCTTGTTCGCCCATCGCATCGAGCTTTTTCTCGATCGGCTCCCCGCTTTGAGGTTCGTCCTGCTGCTGCTGCGACAGGCGCTCGTACATGACGCGGTTGATCTCCTCGCGTAGCACGGTCGGAGGCAGCGGAAAATCCGACGCCTTGATCAGGTACTTGCCGATCTGATCGACGATCTCACGCTGGCGTTGCTGCCGTTGCGTCGATTCGATCTGTGACCGCACCGCGTCTTTTAGAGCGTCCACATCGTCCAATCCCATCTTCTGTGCCAATTCATCGTTGATCTCGGGTGGCAGCAGGGCATGAATCTCATGCACGTTTATCGAGTACAGCACGGTCTTGGCCGCCAGGAATTCCTCGCGGAAATCGTCCGGAAACGTGACGGTCACATCAGTTTTATCACCGCCAGATTTGTTGGTCAATGCCGACACCAGCCCGGGAATGTCCGTCGGTTCAGTCAGGCGAATCCACGTTTCGCTGTTCTCCACAAGGTTCTGTGCCGTTGCCGGTACTTCTTCATCCGTCGACGTCTGCGACGTATAACTGACCTTCAGGATGTCGTTTTCCTCTGCCGGCCGTTCGACCCGTTCGAGCCGCGCCTGCTGTTGGCACATAGCGTCGAGATAGTCTGCGACGTCGACTTCGGAGACCTCGATTTTTGGGGCCGCAACTTTGATGCCATGCAGTTCGGGCGGTTCCATTTCGGGACGGACATCGAATTGCACGGAAAAACTGAACTCGGTGTCGTCTGCTATGTCCGACAGCTCGTCGCTGGTGAGCTCCGGCATCGTTACGGCGTTCAGACTATCGTCCTGCAGCATCGACTGGATCGTTTCCCGGATGATGGAATCGCGGGTTTCCTCGAAAATCTGTTTCTTGAAACGGCGGCGCACCAGCTTGGCCGGTGTCTTGCCCGGACGGAAACCGGGAATTTTGGCAGAACGGTATTTGTTGATCAGCACTTTTAGAGCGTGATTTACTTCGGTTGCCGGGACATCAAATTTGACGGCGTAGCGGCACGGCTCGATCTCGGAGGTCGTTTGTTCGATGTTGGATGTATCGACGGTTGCCATGTACTATTGTTGCGGTAGAAGTTGAAAAAGGATGAAGAGTAAATACTATAGAATCGAATGCACGCGTTACCACCAACCCAATGACCCCAATGAACTTCGCACTACAAATCATGATGGGCTTGCTGTTGTTCGGTGGCCTGTTGTTCTGGCTCCTTTATGTCATCGAGGCTTTCCGTCAGAATCTCGGACAGGGCCTGCTGACCCTGTTTATACCCCTCTATGTCTTTTACTTCATGCTGGTGCGCAGCAAAAGCAGCGCCGGCCGCGCCGGCATGTTGGCTGCTATGACGATCGCCTACTTCGCAGTCGTCGCTATCCACGAGTTCAGCCAGTACCGGTAGACCGCGCATTGCCGACTCCGCATTGCCGCTCCCCCGGCTACCGTCATTCTTTCGGCGCTGCCTTGTCGCGCACCATCCAGAAACGGAAAAACATCGTCGACTCGGCCGTCACTTTCTGCGTCTCCCGGCAGTTGACCG
>CAJWLW010000002.1 GCA_913042885.1 uncultured Lentisphaeria bacterium
CAAGTTCTCAATCATCGTCTCGTCCATGCCGCAGCCGCTGTCGGCGACCGCCAGCTGCAGGTAGTTGCCGGGCGCCACCTTCGGCGAGACGACGTTGGCTTTGGCAACGTCGATTTCGACGTTGCTCACCGATATGGAGATGGTACCGCCGGAGTCCATGGCGTGTGAGGCGTTGACGCAGAGATTGAGGATGATCTGAAACAGTTGTGTCGGGTTGGCGGCGATGGGTGCCGCCTCGGTCGGCGGTTCCCAACACACGTCGACGCGTTTCTGTACGCACCGACGCACCAGCTTGAGACTGTTCGAGACGATCGTGGGCAAGTCGCAGATGTCGCGGGTTTCTGTGTTCTGCGGTCTCGAGAACGCCAGAATCTGTTGGATGAACTCGCTGGCAAGCTCGATCGAGTCGTCGATTTTTTCGACACAATCCTCCAGCGTGTCCGGTTGGAGCTGGGCGAGCTGTGTGTAGCTGCTGATGATTGCCAGGACGTTGTTGATATCGTGAAACGCACCGGCTGCCAGCACGCCGATCATTTCCATTTTGCGTGCCTGCAGCAATTGATCTTCCAGCAGGCAGTTTTTCTCGCGCAGTTCGTCCTGATAGGATTTGATCCTGAGGACGCTGCGAATCCGTGCCTCGAGATCTTCGGCCTGTACCGGTTTGTTCAAAAGGTCGACGGCGCCGAGTTCGAGGGCGCGGCGTTTCAGATCGGTCTGCTGCAGGCCGGTAAGGATAATGACGGGGATATCGCAGATGTCTGCCTCGCGCTGCATAATCTCGAGCAGATCGAGGCCGGACTTGCCCGGCATCATTACGTCGGAGAGCACGAGGTCGTAGGCCTGCTGTCGCAGGCGGACGAGCGCATCATCGACACCTTCGGCGAAATCCATTTCCCACGTCTTTCGCTGATGACGCAGAATCCGACGCAAGGCGTTCAGTACATTGACTTCGTCGTCAATGAACAGAATCCTTTTCCTGTTCATTCGTCCCCCACTGTTTGTTCTTCTTCGCCGACTGGAATGACTATGATGAAGCTTGTGCCGATGCCCGGTTCGGTCTCAAAAGTGAGGCGGCCACCATGCTTGCTGACAATGACATCATGCACCAGCGACAACCCCATCCCGGTGCCTTTGCCAACGTCTTTGGTCGTGAAAAACGGTTCAAAAATACGGTCCTGGATTTCTTCCGGAATTCCCGGCCCGGTGTCGGTGATAGAAACCTCTACCGCCTCGTCGACGATCCGTGTTGATACCGTGATTGTGCCTTTCTCGCCGGTCGCCGGGCAGACCTTGTCCGAAATCGCATGCGCGGCGTTGACCAGGACGTTGAGAAACACCTGATTGAGTTCGTCCGCGAAGCAGTGGGCCAGCGGCAAGCTGTCGCACAGATTGTATTCGATATCGGCGACATACTTGATTTCGTTGCGTGCCAGGATTGCGGCGTTCTGTACACTCTTGTTGAGGTCGAAGGGGATCTTAGCCTTGTTCTGGTCGCCGGAATGCGAGAACTCTTTCATTGCCGTGACAATAGTTGATACACGGTTTATGCCGTCGATGTTCTCTTTGATTGCCTGCGGAATCTGTTCGACGTAATGAGCGGCGTCGAAGTCGCGAAGCACTGTGCGCAGCTCCTCGAGATCATCGCTATTTGGGTCGCTGACATTGTTGACCAACGAGCGGCACTTGGTGAGGAGCGAAAGGATATCATTGACGGAGTCGGTGATGAAGTGCGTGTTATGGTCGATAAACTGAATCGGCGTGTTGATCTCGTGGGCGATGCCGGCGGCCAGCACACCGATGGCCTGCATCTTGTGCGACTGGTTGAGATCGCGTTCGAGCTGCAGGCGCTGGGTGATATCACGCGCCGACGCCTGGACCTCGATTGGTTGCCCGGTTTCGCCTGTCGTCATCACGTTGAAGGTCGTCTCGAACCACTTGTAGGTACCGTCAATGCTGCGGATGCGGTGGTTCTGCGTTGATGCCTGGCCAAGGTCCAGCGCCGTCAGAAAGCTTTTGCGCACAATTGCGTAGTCATCCTTGTGGCACAGATCAAAAACGTTCTCACCGATCAGGGCGTCGGGCTGGAAGCCTAGCAGCGGCAGGCTGGCTGGAGAGACGTAGCGAAACACGCCCTCGTCGGAAAGTTTGGAGATGAGGTCCGATGAATTCTCGGCCAGCAGTCGGAAGCGTTCTTCACTTTTTCGCAGCGCCTCCGGATAGGCCGCGAGCCGTACCAACTCTTCTTCGGTCCGCTTGCGTTCGCCGATCTCCTCCTCGAGCTGCTGGTTCACAGATTGCAGCTCACGGGTGCGCTGACGGACCCGGCGTTCCAGAGATTCGTTCAAATCCTTAAGGCGCTCCTCGGCCTCGCTCAGTTGCAGGTGTGTGCGGATGCGCGCGATCGTGACCTGAATATCGATCGGCTTGGTGACGTAATCGTTGGCGCCGAGATTCAGCGTCTGTACGATGATGTGGCTCTCGTTGAGGCCAGTCATCATCACAACCGGCAACTCGGTGCGATCGCGCTTGCTGCGAATCTCGGTGAGCAAATCCATCCCGTCGATGTCGTGCATGACGATGTCGAGTAGGACCAGATCGCAGGCGGCGCGCCCGGCAAGAATATCGTCGAGTTGTGAACGCCAGCCGTTCGACGAGCCGTTCGGCACGATGTAATGGACGTTACAGCCTTCGTCCTGCAGAAACTCGCCGATAAACTCAGCGATGTGCGGCTCGTCCTCGATGATCAGGATATTCGCATCCTGCAGCGAACGGGACCCCTCCGCAGTCGAGGCTGCAGAGGCGTCGGGGGCGCCGTAGCTAAACGCTGGACGAGGTGGTTGAGGCATTACAGCGGACAGGCTGGGTGAAGTGAATGGGTTGACCCTGATGATACTTGACGCATAAACTGTGCCGGATTGTACAAATTCCGAATAGCGGACATACATCACCAATCAGATGGTGTGGCAGGTTATACCGGGCAACCTATCGCACAGCTTACGTCGCCACGCCGGTTTTTCCAACCGCCGTATTCCCCGCCCCACGTGCTCGTCGAGTTGACACGGTACGGTCGTCGAATTGGCGGAAAACGCGACTGATATTTCCGACGCGAAGGGCACCCCCCTGTGGCACGGTGCATGACTGCCGGCGCAATCGCAACCATAAAGTACAGTGGCGATAAGATAAGTACCAATAAGCCGCTTCTCTTTGCCCCGACGGTGCGTCGTATCCATAGCCCGGGGTTGGCCGCATGGCAGGTTGCCTTGAACAATTCCCCAATTTCATGTTGGTGAACATCGAGTTCATACGCACTGGATGCATTTGAAACGCGGGCAGGAATGTGCCACGTCGCCGCGCGCCCAGACTGCCTTGATTTAACCGGCGCCGAAGAGTACCGTTTTTGGTGAGCCCCGCACCTGCACGACAGCCAAACCCAATCACCCCTGCGCCCCGTTCCGTTATACGGTACGCGTGCGTTCTGCTCATGGTTTCCGCCGCCTGGCAATCTGGCGATGCTGCGCCCCTGTTCGAGACGCCATCGGAAAAGATCACCGTCAATGGTCCCGGCCGCTTGTCGATCGAGACCGAGGATGGCTGCCAGATCGAGTTGCACTTCACTCTGTGGCGCGACAACTGGGTTTTCCGCCAATTGACGTACGGACGCGACGTCCGTACGCGTTCGAATGGCGGCGTCGTCGAGCAGACGGGCAAGTGGGGTGACTTCGCGGAGACGCTGCCAATTGATTTCCACTTCGTTTTCAGTCGCCACGAAGATGGTGTCGACATCGAAGTAACCTTCACTCGCACTGAGGAGATCGAGCTCACCAGCGGCGTTTGGATTCGCGCCGAAATGCTCGGGAAATTCGAGCGTGGCCGCCAGCAGATCGCTGTCCATCCGGGTCCCAGCGGGCGGCTCGGCCGCACCTTTGCCGACTTTGGCAGCCGTATCGATATCGATACCGATGCCGGCCGCCGCCTGCACATAGCCTTCGACCGGCCGGGACTGGTACGCAGCAAAATGGACGGCACGGCCCCCGTCATTGCCGCCAAACTTTTCGATGACCTGCCGCTCGGCGAACCCGTGGAGGCTGCAGTGCGACTGCGCTTCGGAGAGCGCGACGGTGATTACCAGGATCACATTGTGTCTAAACGGACACCGCTGAGGCTGCAGGACGTCGATCTCTATGTCAACGGCAATCCTGCCGCACCCGACGCCGATGGCACCATCCGTGTCACGCAATACGACACGCTCGAATACCGTATGGAGGTCGGGGGCAAGTGGAAGAATCCCTATGACCCCGATCAGATATCCCTGACCGCCAATGTCACCAGTGCCAGCCGTACCTACGGCTATCCCGGGTTTTACATGCTTGATTTCCAGCGGCAGTTCCACGGGGACGTCGAGACCTGGGCGCCCCAGCCCACCGCGAAGCCCTGGAGAATCCGGCTGACGGCCGACGAACCTGGCCCGCTGCGTTGTCAGTTACGGGTTGTCAATGGCAGAAAGAGGAAGACCGTGGCATTGCCGCGGATCGAAGTTGTGGCTGGTAACAAGCGTGGTTTTCTGCGCACCAGCCAGACGGACCCGCACTATTTCCAGTACGACAACGGCGAGGGCTGTTTCCTGATCGGTCACAACCTGCCGATCTACAACAATATCGGCAAAGCGCCGGACACCATTCTGCAGCGCATGGCGGACAACGGCGAGAATTGCTGCCGTATCTGGATGTCCAGTGACAGCCTCGGCATCGAATGGGAGGATCGCCCGGGCCGGTATCGACAGGAGAGCGCGGCGCGTCTGGATCATTTCATGGTGACGACAGAGAGGCTCGGGATCAATGTGATGCTTTGTCTCGACACGCACCAGGATTTCGCCGGGCAGGGGTGGTTGGATAATCCGTACAACAAAGTGAACGGCGGTTTCTGCAAGAAGCCGCAGGACTGGTTTACTCGCAAGGCGGCGCACAAGCAGTATCGCAAACGTCTGCGCTACCTGGTAGCACGCTGGGGATACGCAACCAATTTGCTGTGCTGGGAGTTCGGCAATGAATTCGAGGGTTGGCCGGAAGCTGACGAGTCGACCGTGATCGCCTGGCACCAGACGATGGCGCCCGTGCTCAAAGCGCTTGATCCATACAAGCACCTGGTGACGACCAGTTGGTGGACGCACATGGGACCAGAGGCCTGCTGGCGCATTCCGGAGATCGACATTGTACAGACACATGTCTATACAAACAACGATTCCAGCGTTGCTGACCCCGTCACGAACTACACCCAGGCGCAATGGCTATATTATGAGAAGCCGCATATGTTCAGCGAGTTTGGCGTCGATAGTGAAGGTCCGCCGCGGACTACCGACCCGCGTGGCTGGTGTGTGCACAATTCCATGTGGGCGGCCGTCGCCGGTGGCGGTGCCAGCGCCGCGATGCCCTGGTGGCACTCAACCTACATCGATCCGCTCAACCTCTACTTTCACTTCGGCGCCTTGCGCCGGTTCGTAAACGACCTGCCGTTCGGCACTGCGACTTGGCAGCAGTTCCAGGGCTTTCGCGTCCAGTTCGAGGACGAGACCGTTCGCTTCGCAGACGTCGTGATTCTGCCATCGACCAAGTGGGCGCGTCCGGCACTGTCAGAGTTTATGGTTAACGACAGCGGCATGGTCACCAACGACACGGAAATTTTGGAGTACCTGCACGGCACCGACAACGAGACCTTACGCAACCCGCCGGTGTTCAAGGTCGACTGTGCCCGGCCGTTTCGCTTCGTCGTGAGTGTCGGACGGGTGTCGCGTTCCGGCAAACTGCATATCTGGATCGATGACGAGTTGAAGGTCGAGCGAGACCTGCCGGCTGGCAAGGGGCATGGCAAAGCGTGGAGTTTTCAAGGGAAATGGAATATTTGGCAGTCCCTGTACGACGAGGATTTCGTTCTCGAGATCCCGGCCGGCCGCCACAAGATTCGCGTCGCCAACGGTGGTCTCGATTGGATCCGGGTGAAACGTTATGTCTTCGAGGACTATCGCAAAGTGCAGCCGGACCTGGCGGCCAGCGGCATGCGTACGGACGGAGTTGCCTTTGTGTGGTTGCACAACCGCCGGAACACTTGGCGGCAGAACTGGGTGGGTGGCGTCGAACCCATCGCGCCGACCCAGGTCAGTGTCGCGTATCCGACCGGGACCTATACATTGGAGTGGTGGAACACCTGGGATGGCAAAATTCTGCGCACCGACACAGTCACAGCCACCGACAAACTCGTCCTCAGCCCCGGTGAGCTGGCCACCGACGTGGCCGTCAAAATCATTCCCCAAGAACCGCAGTAGGAGGGATTAGCTTAATCGTTAAACGCGCCTTTCACCGGCCACTCGAGGTGGCCGGGGTCGAAGAACCCTTGACCCCTGACCCCCGACACTTGATTTGAACATCTTAGTCATCTACAAGAAGAGCCTGCACCAGATCTACTTCAACGAGCATCGTCAGCAGTTGATCGAGGCTCACAATGTTTTTTCCGATGCCGATCGCGACCGTCTGCTGGCCTCGCACGAGAGTCATGTGGACGCGCGCGAGCATATCGAAGCCGCACTGCAGTCGCGCGGCGTGCGCTACAAAGCATTCTATCGCGCGCGTCAGGTCGATTACACCCCGTACGATTTCGTCATCGCCGTCGGTGGCGACGGCACCTTCCTGGAAGCGGCGCGGCAGATCACGACCCAACCCATTCTCGGGGTCAACAGCGATCCCGAGCGCAGTGTGGGTGCTTTCTGTCCCGTCACCCGCGATAATTTCGAAGCAGCACTGGACCAGATTCTGTCCGGCGCTTGCCAGACGGTGCCGTTGAATCGCATGTTTTTGAGCCGGGACGACAAGCCCTTGCGGTTTCTGGCGTTGAACGATGTGCTCATCGCTCATGCCTCACCGGCGGCCATGAGCAAGTATCAGCTCACCGTCGGCGACGCGACCGAAGATCAGAACGGCTCGGGTTTATGGATTTGCACGGCGGCAGGATCGACGGGCGGCATCCGTTCGGCCGGAGGAAAAGTCATGGCGCGCCGTTCGAAACGGTTGCAGTATAAATCGCGCGAGCTTTACAGTTTCGGTGCCAATCAGTACCAGCTCTGTGGCGCCATTATGCCTGTGGCCTGTCCGCTCATCATCGAGAGTCGTATGCGCGAAGGCTTCGCCTATATCGACGGCGCCCACATGCGTATCCCCCTGCCGTTCGCCTCGCGCCTGGAAATCCGCAACGCGGACTATCCGCTGCGCATGATGGTGAACTGACATAGCATCTGGCCGCCGCTCATGCCCGTGCGATTGGGCATAGCGTGGCACGAACTATTTTTCTTTCTCTTCGCCTATGAAGGTCTTTTCCAGTCGTTGCTTTTGCGACTTGGCGACGTGGGCGAGGGTCTTGAGGAGATCTTTGCGAAGGAAGGCGAAGCCGTCCGGGCGGGTGGGGCGGGGGGCGAAGATCTTGCCGAGACGGTAGGTCAGACGCATGCGGCCGTTGATCGCCCAGCCGGAAGCCTCGAGGATGGCGCTGAGATTGCGGCGGTACAGTTTGTAGATGGCGATGACCATCACCGGAATCAACACGATGCCGAGACCGAACGCCATCACCGCCAGTGCCTGGTGCAGTTTGAGGCTGGCGATGGTCTTGGCGATGAAGGCGAAGGACGAACCGAGTGCGGCTATCGTCACGCCGCCGGCCAGCAACAGATCGCGGCTGGACTTGCCTTCGGGTGCTGCCGGTGCCACGGTCTGAGAACCCGCAACCGACTGGCGCTCGGTCACCGTGATGCCCTCTGCCACGCCCTTCTCCATCTTGGCACCGGTCGATGTAAGCTTGGTCTGAATCTGCTTCTCGGCACTACTCGTCAGTTTCTGCACGGTGCCTGCCAGCATCGCCCCGATCTTGCGGAAGGGCGACATCATCGCCTCTATCAGACTGACAGGGTTGTCGACGACTTTGACAACGCGCGCATCCCATTCGCGACCGTCACGATCCAAGAGCACGCCGCGCTTGTTGATCCCGAGGCGGCCGAGCCGCCTGCTGGTCACTGGCGTGACCATGAAGAATTTATCTTTCGGGTCACTGCCGGTGACTTCCGAATACATCAGGTAGACACCGGAACTCTTGGCCACGGCGGCATGGCTGTTCGGATCGGTCACTTTGATGTTGAGCTGAAAAATGCGGCCGTCAATGATCAGCCGCCCGACCTCGAACATGGCGCGTTTATCCGGGTTGTAGAGGTGCGGGAAGCTGATGAAGTTGTTGCAGATCGGCAGAAACCAGTGCTGCAGCAGAATCAGTTTCTCGAGATCATTGACGGCGGCAAGCTCGGCGCCGACGGCCAGGTCGGCATCGATACGCGCACCGAGCCGCTGCGGCAGATCGCCGGAGAGGTAGGTTTCGAGTTGCTCGAGGCTGAGCTTTTCGACTTCACCACCCGATTTCGAGGTGAGCCAGCTGCGGTAGGTGTTGAACGACGCGTCGATGGCCTGCCACTCCGCTTCGGTGAGCTCCTCCATGTTCGAGTCCATGTTGAGCTGCGGCAGTGGTGTCACCACATCGTCCATGAATCGACGGATGGTGTCGGCGTAACACGGATTGAGATCGCGCTTGAGCGGCAGGACGCCGTTGGCATTGGGCCGGGCGATGGGGGCGTTCTTCAGATACCCGTCGGCGGCATCGGTCGTGTCGAAAATCTCGGGCGGTACCGAGATGACCGGGTCGTCGCGGCGGAGCAGTTTGTTGAGGCTGACGACCTTGCAGAGCCGGAAGAAATCCTCGATCACCGGTTTGAGTGATTCCAGCAGGTCGCATGCGGCGGCGGTGTTTGCACCGAGCGGCTGGGTGTGCTCTGCGGAATGGGCGTACTGCCATTTCACCAGGCCATCGGCGCAGGCGATGAAGCGCTCGAGATGCGCCTTGTCGACACCGGGTACGCCACTGAGATCGTCGACCTTGCCAATGGTGTCCATGATGTGGACGGCGAGGGTTCGGACGTCTTCCTCTTCGATGCTGTCCGGCGGAATGACACCGTCGCCGTTGCGGTCGCCTTGCTGCAGGATGGCTTTCTGATCCTGAATGTCGGCGAGCATCAAGGGGCTGTTGTCCGGGCGCTTGAGGTTGTGAAGGATACGCCGGGCAGTGGTCAGCATGCGGGTGCCGTCGGAGTCTTCGGTGTTGAGGTCGTCCAGGTTGAGCTCGAGCAGCTGGCGGTTGACGGCATTGTAGTGGCGCAGGACGCGGTGCAGCCAGTTGTTCGCGGTACGTATATCGTGGCTGAGGATGCGGTTGTTCTTATCGCGATCGAGGTAGGTGAGGACTTTGGGATCGCACACGAGCTGGTGGGTCGGGGCGCTGGTGGCCATCCAGAACGGTTCGTCGAGATCGCTGATCCCCGCCAGATCGTCCATGCTGTTGATCTGCAACTGGTAAGTACCGCCGTAATTGCGGAATGCGTACTTTTGGGTGGGAAGCATAATGGTCCGTGGATCGAAAGGCTTTGATATCGCGGCTAGCTTAAAGAGCGCTAAGGGGAATTATACCCATGATTGCGGCGATTTGTACCTTTGCGGGTTTGTAATCTGCGGAAAAATTTTTTACATACGGTTTCTACGAGGTAAAACACACAATAATCCCTTCCGGCCGGATACCGGCTGATGAGCGAAGTGAAGGTTCTGCAGAACGATTTTTTCATGGACCGCAATGAACTGCAGTCAAGCGTTCGCGCGGTTATGTTGGATTACCCTGCGTCCCCCGGCGCGGAACGAGCCGCCGGGAAGGGGCAGGTAACACCTGAGTCTGAGCATCCCACCGTGCAAAGCGATTGAACAAGACGACTGACACTCCGGCAACCGACGAAGAAGTGCTGGCGCCCGGCAACCGCCGGTGCGGCAGGACGACGACGGCGATCGTTGTTGGCCTGTTGATTGTACATTTGGTTCTGGCGCTCGGCAGCATGGCCGGCAAGAGTGCGACCTACGACGAGGTCTTTCACGTGACCACGGGCTATGTGTCCTGGCACACCGGAGACATGCGTTTGACCGCCCATGCGCTGCCGCTGCCGTCGTTGTGGATGGCAATGCCGTTGTACGATGTACCGGTCGAGTATCCGTCGTTCGACGACCCGACCTGGTACGATTCGAATCCTTGGGTCTACAGCCTGAAGTTTTTCTTTGGCGCCGGCAATGACACCCGGCGGATACTCGAGCGGGCGCGAACGCTGATTGCCATCGTCAGCGTCGGATTGGGACTGGCAGTGTTCTTGTGGTCCCGCGCCTTGTTCGGCGTGACCGGCGGTATCCTGTCATTGACGATGTACGCCTTCAGCCCGACGATGCTGGCCCACGCACGGTTGGCCACAACCGACCTGATTACGGCGGCATTCTTCACGTTGAGTATCGCCTTGGTGTGGGCTGCAATGAATAAGTTGACGTGGTTGCGCGCGCTGGGCAGTGCAGTGGCGCTGGCGGGACTGTTTCTGTGCAAGTTGACGGCGATTCTGGTGATGCCAATGGTGGCGTTGCTGGCTTTGATCTGCGTCTTTCACAAGCAGCCGCTGCCAGTGACGATTTCCGACCGCTGGCACTGGTCTGCGGGCAGTGTGCGGGCGCGCTTGCTGGCGGTGGCGGTGTTGCTGGCAATTCAGGCGACGGTTATTTACGCAGGTATCTGGTGCGCTTACGGCATGCGCTACCACACCTTTGTGTACAAGGTCACTGGCAACGAAAAACTCACCGAGACGCATCAACCGGATTCGCCAGTGGATCGTTGGGAACTGCAATACGGCGATCGGCAGACGCTCAAGGGAATCGTCGAGTTTTGCCGGCGGCACAAACTTTTCCCGGAGATGTATCTGTATACGATCGCCATGGGTACCCGGACCACGGCTCAGCGTGAGGCGTTCATCGACGGCGCACATAGCATGACCGGCTTCAAGCGTTTCTTTCCGCTGGCGTTTCTGTACAAGACCCCGCTACCGGTATTGGGGTTGCTGGCGGCAGCGCTGGCGGCAACGCTGATGTGCCGGCGCCGGCGCCGGCAGACGGGCGCCGGCGCGGCGCCGGCAATTTCGTCGCGGGCCTGGTTCGAAAAAGCGCTCTATGCGACGCTGCCGATCTGGGTGCTTCTGGTTGTCTACTGGTACTTTGCAATCAACGCGTCGATCAACATCGGCCATCGCCACATCCTGGCGACCTATCCTCCGCTGTTCGTATTGTGCGGTGCGGCGGCCGGTCTGTTCCGTGCCAGGCAACGATTGGTGCGATGGTTGGTGCCGGTGCTCGCCGGGCTGCTGATTGTTTGTTCTCTGCGGATCTTTCCGCATTACCTGGCCTACTTCAATTCGCTTGCCGGCGGTCCGGGCAACGGCTATCGGCATCTTGTCGACAGTTCGCTCGATTGGGGCCAAGACATCGACAACCTGCGCATCTGGCTCGACCGCAATCGCGGTACCGAGGATGTCTATTTCGCCTGGTTCGGCAATGGTCCGCCGCGGTATTACGGTATCGACGCCCATGCGTTGCCGTTTGAGGCCCTCGGCTATGCCGGCTATCGCAGCATCGGCACCGGCAGCCTGACTCCCGGCATTTACTGTATCAGCGCTACCATGCTGCAGCAGGTGTATTTCCCTGGGCTTCGGGCGTGGACGCCGGAGCTGGAGGATGAGTACCGCAAGATGTTGCCGGAGATGGGTGCTTTCGAAGAAGTGTCGCCGAGTGATACAGTTGGTCTGCGTGAACAATTGGCAAGTCGAAGCCCGGTATTTGCCCGCCACTTTGACAGATTTCAACGGCTGCGCTTCGCCAAGCTCTGCGCCTGGCTGCGGGACCGGGACTGTGATGATCATGTCGGTTATTCGATTCTGATCTATCGTCTGGATGCCGAAGATCTCGAGCAGGCCCTGCGTTGACTGACACCCGGGAACGCAGGGGTGCCTTGCGCGGGGGGAGCCTGGTGCTATCTTCGCGGGTCGCTTTTTATCACTATTCGCACTTTACCGGAGATCAACCATGTCGATCACTGCAAAACAGATTACGCAACTGGAATCATACGACTCCGCTACGGTTCAGAACGCTGCCATTCTGGTGCAGGGGTTCGTCGATGCTGCCGGTGACTATACCGATCCATCCATTTCACGATATACCGAGACCCGTCGATGCGTCGTCGGTGTTGCTGCCACATCGACGTGGACCCCGATTAGTTCTGTCGCCGACCCACGTGCGGACGCTGACTTCTGGGAATGCATCGAAGCTGAGGCGGTGCCGGTAATTGCGGTGATGAAGGACGTTGACAGCGATCGGCTGCGCGGCGCCATCCTCGGCGACGTCATGGCGAATATCATGTTTGCGCTCGGTGCGTGCGGTGCGGTTGTCGACGGCAATGCCCGTGACGTCCCGGGAATCAAGGCCGCTGGTCTGAACCTGTGGGCGCGCGCGCGCGTGCCGGGACACGGGCCCTGGAGTCTAATCGAACACAGCATCAAGCTCGAAGTGTGCGGTTTGTGGATCACGCCGGGTGATGTACTCGTCTGTGATGACGACGGCATCACGCGAGTGTCACCCGAAATCGTTGATGACGTTATCGACGCCTGTGCCGTGGTACGCGATAAAGAGTCGCGTCATGTGGCGCTGACCCAATCACCGGATTTCACGGCATCTGTCTGGCGCGAATACAAGAAGAACAATTTCAGTTGACATCAGAATGAGCAATAGCATTCTGATGTCAACTTCCAAACAGGAACGAACTGAACCGATGAAAAAAATCTTCGTGACCGGCGCCAAGGGAGGAACCGGCGAGAGCATCGTTGACGTGCTGCGTGGACGCGGCTACGACGTGTTGAGTACGGACTTGCTTCCGAGCGTGGAAGGGCATTACAAGCAGTTCGACCTGCGCGACGCCGCTGCATCGAAACTCCCCGGTACGGCTGGCAACCGACAGACCCACCAAGGCGGCAAGTTCGAGATCGATGTCGCTGCCAGCGTGAGCCTTTCGTCCAAGGAATTCGAGTTGCGTCTTGGCACGGTCAATGTCCGGATCAAGCGGGCGAAGCGCATTGGCGGCGGCTGAACACCATCGGTGTTGGAATGATCACTATCACGGGTGGGCCGCACCGTGCTGCAAATAGAAGAAACTTCCACAAAAAAAGCGGCGGGAACTGCCGCCGCTTTTTTTTGCGTCTTGGAAATCGTCTGCGTATTACTCGTGGATCTGTACGTCGCCGCTGTCACGGAGTGTTGTGACATAATCGTCCTTGGCTGTTTCCGCCTTCTGCGACTTGAGGATGCGTTTGATCATTTTGAGAACGCGCTCCTCACCGTTGGGGCGCTGACGCAGTCTCTCATAGCGGTGACCATGCTCGGTGCTGTATGATTCAATTTCTTCGTCGGTAACTTCGTAATTTTCGATCTTGTAGAAGCCCTGATTCTGCACTACCAAATTGACCAACAGACGTTTGTTGTAGCCCATGCCGCCACCCATACCTGCGCCGGTCATCATTGACATCTGTTCTTTTTCTTCAAGATATGCAGGGTCCTTATCCACCCCTTCCTGGACGGCCTTTTGCACGACGATGTAGGGTTTGAAAAGATAGAATAGTTCCGGTCCAAGCCTGCCGCTCTGGACACTTAAGACAAACGAGTCGATCTGGTGGCTGTCACCCAGCATCACTTCGTCCTTGCCGATCTTGACGGTGATGTTGCCCAAGGTCTTTTTCAGTTCTTCATCGATCTGGCCGGGCGGGAGCGTGGTCGGTTCTGGCAGATCGACGTTGGCGGCATCGAGAACCGCGACCCAGAACGGGTCGGCATCTGAGGGGCGTACTTCGGACATGTTGAGACTGCGATCAGCCGACTCGAGCAGTACATCGGAGGGTATGCTTTGGCCGTCGACGCTGCAGGTAGTCTCCTTGACAAGTTCCATGAAAAACTCAGCATAGGCGTCGCGATAGCGTTTATTGGCCAACTGGCTGCGAATGATACGTATGGCGCGGTCCTTGGAACGTCCCCGGTAGCGGGCCTGATTTTGCTCATAGTAATCTTCGCATTCTTCATTGGTTATGGCATTACGGTCCCGTGCCGCACTCAGCTCTTCGATGTTCTGCTCATAGAACGTGGCGAGCCCCTCGACCTTTTGATGAACGGCCATGATCTTCTGGCTCTCCAGCTGTCCCAGGTATGTCGGATCCTTGTCCAGCCCTTCCTGGATGCCTGCCTGATAGAGTAGCTCGTTGTCGATTGCCTGTTTCAGCGCATGTTCGATGTATTTCTCGCGTTGCTCGTCGGGAAAGCCTGCTGTGCCGGCGAGGTTGCCGATAACATCGCTTTCATGGATCTCCACGCCGTTGACGGTGGCCAGCAGGCGGTCGTGATCTTCCTCTTCGTCCTGCGCGAAGTTCCATTGGGCCGTAAGGCTGATGATCAGCACGCTAAACAGTGCGCGGGTGGTGTTCATGATGGTTCTCTGAGTTTGGGTGGTGCGTGAAATCGTGATGTTGACACGCAAGTGTCGGAATCGAACACATTCCATATGGGTTTGAAGTGATCGACGGGGCATCGGCGAGCAAGGCAGACACCTTCGTTCACAATAGTTCCCAAATACTTGATTAGTATACGTTCCAGAGGAGTTCTGTCAAATTCGCCGTGGTCAAAATAGTGACCTTCCCTTGTCACCGAAATAACCATTGTGGAATGCTGCGAGATCAGTAGAATCCGTTCGGAATCTCGTCGTCTGCAGGGCCCGATTAACAGGTTGTGCGAAATGTCGAGCTCCAAATCTGCATGGCGGCGCTGCCACTGATTCGAAGTTTTTGCGCTTTGAACAGTGTCACTAAATTAGTATTTCCGATTTTGAGTTTATAGCTTTGTGGTCTTAGGTTTTCGGGGTACTGCAACTATAACCGATCGACTACACTCATACCGGGAGACTGCCATGAGCTACGACCGAATTCATCACACAAAGATTTTCGTATCCGACATGGACCGATCGATTCATTTCTATCGTGATCTGCTCGAGTTCGAGTTGGTTTACGATGCCGAGCGTTCGGAGGTCCCGGCGTATGATGAGTGCATGGGGCTGGAGTCTGTACACGTGAAGGTCGCCATGCTGTGGTATGAGTCGGAGGCCAACTCGATCGGCTTGATTCAGTTCCTGCATCCGGACATGAATCGCTGGGAGCCCTGTGTCACCACCGCCGGCTTTTCGACCCTGGCTATCTCTGTTACCGATATCGACAGTGAGTATGAGCGGCTCAAGACAGCTGGCGTGACATCGATCAGCGATCCCGTCGACATCATCCGGGACGGCGGCCGTCGCACCGCACGTTGTTGTTACATTCACGACCCCGATGGTCTGCCGATCGAGTTGTACGAGGCTTTTGCCACTTTGGACAAAACGAAGTAGGCTTCGATATTCGAGTTGGGCTCATCCGGTGTGAACCCTATGGCCTGTGGTTCGAGCCGCTTGATGGCAGACATCACGCAGAACATCTCCGGATAATCAAATGACAGTGTCGACCAACCCACTGACGGAACACATCGGTGCCGAAGTGCAGGGCGTCGACCTGACCGCACCGATCGATGAGGAGACATTCGCGCAACTGCGCGATGCCCTGTACCGCCACGCGGTTCTTGTCTTCCATGGTCAGCAGATTACCGACGAGCAGCAGGTGGCTTTTGCCGAGGGCTTCGGCACGGTAGAAATGATGATGCCCAGTGACCCCGCGGGTGACGGCGGGCCGATCGCCATCCTTTCCAATCTTGATGAAAACGGCGATATCATCCCGCCGGATGACACTCGAATCCTGTACACAATCGGCAACACCCTCTGGCACTCGGACGGCTCATTCAGACAGGTGCCTTTGCGCGGTTCGTTGCTCGCCGCCAAGGTTGTGCCGCCAACTGGCGGCGAGACGGAATTCGCCAGTACCTGCGCGTCTTACGCAATGCTGCCCGATGCGAAAAAGGCCGAGTTGCAAGGCCTCGTTGCCGAGCACAGCATGGCACACTCGCGTGCCCAGATCGCACCGGACTTGATCAGCGATGCGTTCCTGAAAGAC
Organism: uncultured Lentisphaeria bacterium; assembly: GCA_913042885.1. The sequence continues at coordinate 16,055 of CAJWLW010000002.1, forward strand.
ACGCCGCCTGTCGAGCAGCAGGTTGTACGCACAATCCCGGAGACCGGAGCGAAGGCATTGCTCGTGGGTTCTTATGCGGCGCGCATCATCGGGTGGCCGATTGAAAAAGGCCAGGCCTTGCTGCAGGAGTTGCTCGATTGGGTTACGCAACCGCAGTTCGTTTATTGTCACAACTGGCGTGTCCATGATCTGCTTGTCTATGACAACCGCTGCTGCGTCCACCGGGGACGTTCATGGGATCGTTCCGTCTGCAAGCGTGTCCTGCACCGCACAACCCTGGCCGGCGACGGGCCGATGACCTGAGGACGCAGGTGCTGGCAGATTCGTACAGTTTGGGCAGACTGATAGCCGCCCACTCACATCTGTTGGTTTGTCATCCCAATAGTATCGCAACTGTGGTCACCATGAAGCTGTCCCGATAAGCCCGGACATCGATTACCGTTGCGGTGTCCGCGGTCACGGCCTGCGACAATTCTGTACCGAAAGCCTTCGGCGTGTTTACCACAACAGCGTCCAGACCAACGGGCCGGTGGCCCCGGTGTGGCTGATGATCTTGTTTTTTTTTGCAAAAACAGTAAACCTGGTCGAAAGCCTTTCCGTACAACGTGTATATTGAGGTGGCCCTCAACCGACCGACGATTCACACTTTTTTAACCACAAATGAAAGGATGCCGCAATGAAACAAGCACTCACTGTCACATTGGCAGCCACGATCCTTTGGACTATCACCGCGGCAAGCGCCCAGCACGCTCAACATAATGAGAAGCCGCAACTTTCGGACGAACAGCGGGCCGCTGTCGATCAGCACCGGGATGCGGTCGACGCGTTGCGTGAGCAGATCGATCAGACACTGGCAGCAGAGAGCGGTGATTTTGCAGCGCTCCTAGGCAATGCCGAGCCGACCTTCCAGGAACGTCGTGATCTGGCCCGTTTGCGCAAAGAACTGCTTGAGCAGTCGGATGCAGCGCAAGCCACGGTCGGGGAGATCGAAGTGCTGGACCGGCAATTCCGTGAGGACAATGACCGGTCGCTACCGGGTATTCACCATCTCGATAGCGTTGTGCGGCCGGAGCGAATCGATGCTCTCCGCGCTCCAATTTCCGAGAAAGACCAGGAGACACTATCCACCCATAAAGCGGCCATTCGGACGAAACACGAAGAGCTCAACAGCTTGCTGGCCGACCTGGAACCCCGCTATGACGAGTTGTTGAAAAAAGATAAGAAGGATCTGACCGGGAAAGAGCGCCGTGAGTACCGCGACCTGCGAAAGCAGCTGATCGCTGACAATGAAGACGCCCAGACCCTGGTCGATGGCATTCACGAAGACAACGTCACCTTCCGCGAGACGAATCCAGCGCTCGGCCGCCAGTTCGGTCAACGCCGCAACTCCCTGCGTCGAGCTCGCGAAGACGTCGTTGCGGTCAAAGCCATACAGAACAACATCAATGATATTCTCGCTGAGGAATCTGTAGCGTTTGCTGGCTTGCTGGAACAGGTAGAGGCGGGCGATGCGTCCAAGGAAGTCCGCATCGAATTTCGTGACCTGCGCCTGGATTTGATCGAGACCACACCCGGCGTTGCCGAGCTTGACACAGGCGCTAAACTGCTCAAGAAACGGGTTCAGCATCGCGCCCGTCACGCCCGCCATCACCAGGGCGGTGGGGCGGTCGAACGGCCGGTTGTTCCGGGCGGCGCCCCGACCGACGACAGCGAAGACGTCGACAGCGGAGAGTAACCGACAAACGTTCTCCCCAAAAAGCAGCGAAGCCGGGTCAGTTATCAGCAATCGACCCGGCTTTGTTCTGTACTGTAAGGAATCTAAATCGTGGGACGAATCACCCGCCTTCTGCTTGGAGTTGTGATGACGGCAACAGTCAATGCTGCGGACCTTTTTGTCGATCCCAATGGTTCCATCCAGGCTGCAATCGATGCGGCGAACGAGGAGGGGGGCGACACGATTCACATTGCCAACGGCACCTACGTAGAACACCTGGCCATCGACAAGCCGCTGACCCTGCAGGGCCAGGGACTGGTGCACACGATCATCGATGCCGACGGTACCGGGAGCGGTTTTACCATCAGCGGTACGGGGACTGTGACGATCACCGACCTTGCCGTGATCAACGGCAACGCTGTCCGCGGCGGTGGCTTCGATATCGAGGCCGACAGCGTCACCTTGCGCCGCGTGCAGATTCGCAATTGCACTGCCGGACGCGGCGGCGGGTTGTACGTGCGCGGGACCAGCTTCACGATGGAGCAGTCGATCGTTGCCTACTGCACCTCGACGACGGAGACCGTGACCGACGGTGGCAAAGGCGGCGGGCTCTATTTGATTTTCACCGATGGCCAGACCGCGAATATCACGGACTCCGCATTCTACGGGAACTACGCCTGGTTCGGCGGCGCGATGCGGCTGTGGGATGCTGAGGCCATTGTCAAACGTTGCCACATCTTCGCCAATCGCAGCCGCTGGGACGTCGTGGAAATCACCGAGACCAGCAATTTCGATCTTGTCGACTGTCTGCTGCAAAACAATCAATCGTTGTTTCAGGACATTCTGTCGTGCAGTTATGACAGTGTGATTCGCTACGCATACGTCACGGTGGCGGATAATGTGTCGCTCGGAGGAAATGGTTATCTGTATGGCGACCCGTTTTCGACAGTCGGCATATGGAACAGTGCATTCCAGGAAAACACGCCGGACGCAGTCGAAGTGAATCCCGACGCGGTGTTCGGCGGGGTTGTGTTGTCAACACCGCCGGCTGGCTTCAATCTTGTTCCGGCGACAGATTCATTCACGGTCGGTGACGATGGCGACTATTACCTGGCTGCCGCTGCCGATCAGCCGTCCTTGTTCATCGGCGCGGGTACGACCGATTCCCCGATCGCGCTGGACGCAGTCGCACGCCGCTGCGTACCTGCCGGAGACGCGGCTGCCGACCCGCCGAATTCCGGTTACTGCTATCCCGCGGTGCCGGAAGGGCAAGTGACGATCGATAGCGTCGCCCCGTGGGCGGTGACCGGGCACGGTGTGCCGTATCTGGTCTACGAGCTCGAGGAAGCAGGTACCCTGGATTTCGATGGCATCACATCCACCTTTCTCGGCGCCTTGAGCTTCGCAGACAGCGATCTCGACCAACCGCTGCCCGGCCAGTCGCCGTGGTTTTATCGACTCCGCGGCCGCCAACCGACCGGTGCGACTGTTCGTATCACTGTCCTCGGTGACCTTGGCGCCACCCTGAGCGATCGAACAGTCGACCTGTTGAGCACCAGCCTCGAATGGCGTGCCAGTGCAACTACAGACGGTAATGGCCTGGCGACGTTGGACAATCTTCCACCCGGTACATACACGGTGAAAGCCGGCGGTGGCGATGCGCTCTACAAGGCCGAATATCTCGTCGACATCACCGTAAGTGAATTCGGCGTGGCCGAGGGGACTGTCACATTGAGCCAGGGCGGCATGATCACGGGTTCGGTTTTCAGCGACAATGCCGTTGTTGCGGGTGCCACTGTGGCGGTCTACGACGGCGACAGTAATCTCGTGAACAGTTCAATAACCGACGCGAACGGCGATTACACGGTGGGCGGGCTGCCACCTGGCACTTACAAGGTGAGCGCCCACAACGAGCCGGTCTTCGCCACCGTCTACTGGCCGGAGGCTGAGGCGATTGCAGATGGTTCGGCGATCGTCATCACCGGTGTCGAGACGGCAACTGCGGACTTCGCAAATGTCCCGAGGCGTACGAGCCTGAGCGGCACCGTGACTGTGCCGGCGGGTGAAAAAGTGTTTCAGATGACAGTGGCTGTGTATGATTCGCTGACGTTTACCGAACAGGATTTCGTGTATGCCCAGCCGGATGGGACCTACGAGGTGTACGCGCTGCCCGGCACCTATGTGCTGGCTGCCGGTGAAGGGAGTGACCTCGTCAACACTTTTTCCGATGAATTGACTGTCGACGTACTGCCGCTGGTCGACATTGATTTTTCGCTGGTCCCGGGCGGGACGATATCGGGATTGGTTGTCGATGAAGGCGAGTTTCCGGCGCCGAATGTTTACGTCGACTTTTACACGGTCAGCGGCAATGTCGTCACCTATGTGGACTCGGCAGTTACCAATGCGACCGGTGACTATCTCTCGCCAAACCTGCCGGAGGCCACCTATGTCATGCAGGCATACGGCGACCCGCTGTACAGTAATGTGTGGTATCCGGACGCTGCGGAGCCGGCGGGCGCAACGACGATTTCCCTGCTGGCGTACGAAGACATCGAAGATATTGATTTTCAGGTGCAGGAACAATGAGTGCACAGCTGACGACAAATGTGTCCCGGGAAGAGACGGACGTGCTGATTCGTCGAATTTGCAACGGCGACACGGATGCGTTTGCCGAGCTCGTGGACGCGATGAAACATTTGGCATACGCGCCGGCTTATCGGCGCACACGGGACCGTGAACTGTCGATGGAGATTGTCCAGGACTCGTTCCTGAAGCTGTACCGGCAACTGCCGAAATGGGATTTTTCATGTCATGTCAAGACCTGGCTGTACCGTGTCGTGACGAACGCCTGCATCGACTACTATCGCCGCAACAAAGCGACGCTGGTTTCGATTGATGATCCGGAGACGAGTCATAGTTTCGAGATCGCCGTGAGCTCTGCCGGTGCGGATCCGGCACGCCGGGCAGTATCCAGTGACTGGCGGCGGTTGCTCGAGGTGTGCATCAACGAGTTACCCGAACGTATGCAGGGCGCCTTTCGCCTCAAGTATATCGACGGGTTATCCCTGAAAGAGGTCGCGGAGGTCCAGCAGTGTTCGATCGGCACGATCAAGGCGACGCTGCACAAGGCCACACGCAAAGTGCAGGAACGACTACTCACTTTTGAAACAGCCTGACAACACACGGAGCATATAATGAACAAGGACGAACACTACGAATCGACGGATCCGGAATCCACTTTGGATCCAGCCATCGCGGAGGCATTGATCATGCCCGACGAAGAAATCGACTACCCCGCCGACGAAACCTGGAACAACCTGGGCCAGGTGGTGCTGGAGAAGGCGATCAGCGCCGAGAACTCCGAACAACGCAAGACGCCGATGCCGTTGCTGTTGAAAGCAGGGTGGTGGACAGCGATCGCGGCGGCTGTCGTGTTGATCGCTGCAATATGGCCGCGACAGACGACCGAGCCGATGAATCAGCAGGCAAGCGAGCTACAGAACGACAGCACGACTGGGCAGCCGGAGACCGAGTGGGCCGAAGTCGCCGGTTTCCTGTCCGTGGCCGAGGAAGACCTCGCTGTTCTCGATGCCCTCGAATGGCAGGCGGAGCTTGATATATTGATGCTTGATCTCGAGGCAGCCGGTATCGTCGACACAGATGACGCGGAGGCGCTGGACGCGTTGCTCGAGGGCTATGGAATTAACACCGAAGGTCTGGTGTCGAGTTACCTCGAACAATTTTGAGAGGCGGTGTAGATTTGTAGCGCGGTGGATTCCCGTCGACGTTTTGGAATCGTCCAGTACAAGTGGAAGTTCACCGTTCTGCAAAGGAATAATGGATTGGCATTTTGCTGTTCGAGTTCACCGGCAGGCATGTGCTGTGTCAAAAAGCCACGCGTTCTTGCCTCCGCGCTGCCTGCTATTGCCGCCGTATTGCTCTACGGACAGGTTTTGTCTGCCCAGAGCATCCCGGAGGCGTGGGATGGCGTCGACTATCATCTCCTGATCGGTGACACGGATGCCGCTCTCGAATTGCTGGCCGAGCTCTCGCTGATCGAATCGGAAACCGGGGCAGCGCTCGAAGCGGCGGCGGCGATCTATATCGACGCCGTCGACCTGGGTCAAGCCGCCGTTATTTTGGAGGAACTCGTGGCCCTGCCGGGTTACGACGGTGTCGCACCGGCACTCGCGGCGCTCTACTGGAAGCTGGGCAAGAAAGAAAAGGTCGTAGACCTCTACGAATCCAGGCATGATGCAGAATGGAGCGACGCAATGTTGTCGCTCGTGCGCCAGGCATACATCGCGGTACGCGGTTCTGCACCCAAATTGGTGTCGATGAGAAGATCACGCCTTCGGTACTACTGGACCTCTACCGGGTCATCTTCTGAGTACCCGCCGTTCGATCGCGACAGCGTCCGCGACACGGAGTATGTCGCGGGTTCGCGGTTGCGCCTGCGACTGCCGCGTGGCGAGCTGCGTATCGAACCGGAAATCATTTGGCAGCACTATTTCTCCGAATCCTCGCCGGCATCGTTTCCGCGGTATGCCTTCGACCGCTACAGTCTGTCTCTGGGCGGACATTATGAAACCGGGAACTGGCAGATCAAGGCCAAGGCGGGTAACTACACAACGGACAACGAAAACATCGACATCGCGACGGATTTTCAGCACTTGTGGAATTACGCGGCCGATGTCGAGTACGAGAGCGATGCATGGCTGATCGGCCTCGACGTGTTGCGAGAGCCATTCCTCGATACGGATGTAGACAAGGTGGCGTTCGAAAGATTCAGCCGTTACCGAGCCCGGCTCGAACTTTATCCATCCCCCGATACAATCTGGCGAACCAGCCTCAGCCAGCGCGAGTTCAGCGGGACCGTGACGGATTACCGGAGGATCGATTCCGGGATCATGTATAGGCTGCCGGCCAGCGTTCCGCTGTCGGCCGGTGTGGGTATCATTCATGAATTCCGTGACGAAGACGAGACAATCGTGACAGGCACAGTGGATTTGCCTGTTGTCGTATCTGCCGGAAACCTGTACCTCAGTGTCGCACTCGAAGCCAACACGCACAATGGCGATCGCCAACTCGACACGTTCCTGTCCTGGTCACGGACTTTCAGTGGTCGACAAGTGAACGCCGGTATGAGCGTGAGTCGAGAACTGGCCACCGCCGACAGCCAGAGCATCTACGCCTTTCTGACAATCTCTGGAACGCGGTAGGCACCATCCTGGAGCGCGGCGCCACAAAGACATGCGGTGCCCGTGTTGCGATTCACGGTGTCAGGTCGACGACGGCATCGCCGTCGGCCAGGATCCAATAACCGACGCTGGGCGCCAATTGTCCGTTGTCGACGGACATGTACCGTGCCGCCGCGGTATCCCACGTCCAGATCGTGGCATTGGACGCGGGCGTGGCAACGGTCTGCGCAACCCCGACGAGATTCCACCCGGTATAAAGCAACAGTGTATTGTCGATGATCGCCTGACCGGTGACGGCGATATCCTGCTGCTCTGTTGCGTGAATCCAGTATCCGGTCTTGCCCGCTACGGTGCGACCGAACACGAAGCTGTGTTCCAGAGCATTCCACGACCAGCTCACGGTGATTGCTGGGGGCCACAGGGCTGTGTCCGGCTGCACCGTCGGTGCGATAAGATTCCAGCCGGCGGTCACCGACACGTTGTCGTTCGTTGCTGTGTCGCTTTGCGGATCGGTGCCGAGGCGGAATTCATCACGATTTGACAGGGTGTCCGCATCCGCATCGGCCTCGGGGTCTATCGCTGTCGTGCCGAAATGACGAACTGCCCAGTCATCGTTTATCACCGGGCCGAATACTGCTTCGACCTGTCGTGTTCTATCCATCGGGAGCAGCAGTGGATTGTTTGTCGTGTCGTCGGGGAGGACGTCGCCGGTCCACCCCACAAATTCATGCAGTGGCCCTGCGGTTGCGGTGAGCTCGGCATTGTCGAACTCCGCGTAGTCACCAGCAACGTCGTCGACGGCGCCGGCACCTTCGCTGTCGATCGTCAGCGCATGATATACGAACGGCTGCCACACGACATCCGTTGCCGAGACGCGATGACTGGTTGGATCAGCGAGCGGCAGAAACGCATCCTGCGCGGTGGCGTCTGCGAGGTCTGCAATCATCAGGTTTTCCCAGTCGACGACTTTAAGTCTGGCATCGACCAGCGCGTTGTTCAGGTTGATGGTACCGATGAAATGCCCGTTGCCTGCAACATCGAGCCCGATGGTGTCGGCTTCGCCCACAAAGTTGTCTTCCTGGTCGAACACACCGGGGCGGATGTTATCGAAATCGTCAATCGTGGCGTCGGCGCCGCTCGGCAGGCGAAACGGCGACTCGGCACTGCCGAGCTCAAGCAGCAATGCTGTGCCGCGGGCGTTTGTCAGGCAAAACAGTGACAGGATTATTACGCGTACGATCATAGTCAGAACGGCCGGTCGAAGGTCAGCGTGGCAGATACGGTGCCGCTGTTGTAGTAGAGGAAGGCGGTTGCCAGTTCGATGACGGGATCGGCAAGGTTCCCCTGCCATACACCGCCGACCCGGTCATAGGTTTCCCAGTCTGCAGCGGCGGCATCCCAGATTTTGATCTGGTCACCATCGGCGGCACCGGTCCACGCCAGACTGTTCAGCGTGACTGCGACGGGCCACGGATAGGCCAGGAGCTGCCAGTTCTGCGGCGGCGCCAATATGCCGATACTGTCACTTTCGGGGACGATGCCGTACAGTTGAATCGTTGTCGTGCCGTCGTCGCTGCGGCTGCGCATCCAGGCGGCGCCGTGTTCGATGACGATACGGCCTGCCGGCATCGCTGTCTCGGTGCCGTAGATGCGCCACTGCCCCCCTGTCAACTGATAAACGTTGAAGGCGTTGCCGGTCCAGACATGGAGCAGCTCGCCGTCGTTCGCGTCGCCGGTCAGCATCGAGGCGATTGTATGCGTCGTGTCGAACGGGCAGCTGATTGGCGCCACTGCATCGTCTACAAGGGGTACGGTGACTGTGCCGGCGACTGGCGACAGCGTGTCGGCCGCAACGGCGAGGGTGGTTAGCATAGCGATGACAGCGGATTGAAACATCGATAGTACTACGGGCACACAGCATGATGTATTACACGGATTGAGCTTGCAGAGGAGCGATGGTATCGTTGTCATCCGTTTCATCTGGATCGTGTCCTGATCAATGCGGGGTTTGCCGATCTGGCCGGACACTCGGCGGCTCACTGACGATGCGCTTCGACCGGCGACCAGCGTCCGGTCCGCTACCTGCAAAGCGCCTCGTAAATTGAGTAGAGTCGTTCTACTCAGTCGCGATCTTCTCCATCTCATTCACGAGCAGCCTCACCAGGTCTGGCTGAGCAAGCGGATCCAGTTTCCCGACAGAATCCCGGTGATATCTTCTACCGAGTATCCCCGCTTCTCCAGCAGGTCCGGCAATTGTTGCAGATCGGCGATGGTGTTCAGATCGCGCGGCGACTGTTCGCTGCCGAAACCGCCATCCAGATCCGTACCGATCCCGGAATGGCCCGTGTTGCCGGCGAGCTGGGCGATGTGATCGATGTGGTCGACGACGGTATCGAGGGTTGCCGATGTTGCCTGGTCATATGACGGCGTATCCTTCTTCCAGGCCGGGTCGAGCATCCACGCATCGAATGCCGTACCGATCACGCCGTCACGCTCGACAATCGCCTTGATCATCTCGTCGGAGAGTTGCCGTTGTCCAGGGACCAGGGCCCGGCAGTTGTGATGCGAGGCGGCCACTGGTCCATCGTACGTTTCAAGGGTTTCCCAGAACGCCTGGTCCGTAGTATGGGTCAGGTCAACGATGATCCCCGCGGCAGCCAGTGCCTCGAGCAGAGGTTTGGCTCGTGGCAGCAGTCCCCCTTCGGTCCCGGTCCCGTGCGAATAGGAACTGATGCCGTAGTGTGCCAGGCTGACCATGCGCAATCCCAGGTCCCACCACTCCGCGACGTTGTCCGGAGAGAGAATCGGATCGGCGCTTTCCATCGCCAGCACCAGTCCGATCGGGGTGTCTGCCGCCGGGGCTTGCCATGAGTCAACGACTTCGTTGAGGTCGGACACATTGTGGATGAACCGGATCAGACCTTCCCGCTCGAGCACTTGGTAATAAGCGACGTGGCCGCGCCCAATGCCGTGGCATTGATCCTGGCAGTACATGCCCGATCGTGTCCATTCGTCATTGGGATCGATACGGCTCATCACCGTGCCGAAAACGATGCCGACATGTCCCCGGCGCAACTCCGGCCATGTCACTGTGCAGCTCCCGAATGAGCGCCTTATGTTTTCACCGTCCTGCGTGCGTACGGTTGCTGCAGGGACGGTGAGGTCGCGGTTGACCTGAACAGCAGAGAAGGCCAGGTCGAGGTGCGCGTCGATGATCAGTTGATGTGCCATTTGTGATTCGGGATTCGTGATTTGTGAGTCGCCCCTACCGCCAGTTATTGCGGAAAAGGCGCAGCAGGTTGCCATGTGCGATCGCCGCAACGTCGTCCTCGTTGTAGCCCGCCCCGCGCAGCAGATCGAGAAAAACCTGTAAATCGGCGATCGTATCCATATCCACTGGCGCCAGCTCCCGGCCGAAACCGCCGTCGAGGTCCGTGCCGATTGCCACATGCCGGCTGTTGCCCGCCAGCTGGCAGATATGATCGACATGTTCTATCATGGCTCGCATCGGCCGCGCCGCCTGCGACACGAACGTACTGGGGTCGTCCCAGTTCACCTGCGGATTAACCATCGTGTCAACGAACACGATGCCGATCACCCCGTCCCGCTCGATGATTGCCCGCAGCATGTCGTCGCTCAACAGCCGTTGGCCCTGGACCAGTGCCCGGCAATTACAGTGGCTGGCATGAACGGGGCCGTCCCAGTAATCGAGGATTTGCCAGAACGCCTGGTCACTGGCGTGGGTCAGATCGATGATCATCTCAGTCTCCCGCATCGCATCCAGGAGCGGGTACGCCGTCGGGTAGAGCCCCCCCAGGCTGCCGGTGCCGTGGCCGTAGGTATTGGCACCGAAGTGGGTGAGCGTCACCGAGCGCAGCCCGGCCTCCCACCACTCCGCTACAGCCGCCGGCGAGTCAATCGGATCGGCGCTCTCCATACTCAGGATCAGGCCGATCGGTGTATCCGGCTGCGGGTCTTGCCATGCAGTGACAGAGCGCTCGAGGTCGTCCTTGGACTTGATGAAAGTCACTTCCCCGCGGCGCTCGAGCGCCTGGTAATAAGCCAGGTGCGCCCGACCGCGGGCTTCTGCCGTGTGACGCGTGCGGCAGGCGTTGTGCGTAGTCGGACCCGGTGTCTGGGCACGGGCCATGATCGTTGTCAGCATGATGCCGACCTCGGCGCGGCGCATTTCCGGCAGGCAGACGGTGACAATCCCTTTGTTCAAAGTGTGGGGACTGCCGCCGCGCCGGTCCAGAGAGTCCGGATGCGAAGACAGATCGGAACGAACCGGATCTTCACGCTCGCGCAGTTCCTGAATACTCCTGGTCAGGTCACGCCGGTGGAACAAGGCGTTGTACCCCATATCGAGATGGCCGTCAATGATCAACATGGTGAGAAGAAGGCAATAGTTCGTTGTTCACGATCACGCTGGACCGCGTACAATACATCCTGTTGAAGATTTCACCCTGCAAGCCCAGGTTAATTCCAGCCTGAAAAATAATGTACATGTGAGTGGCACCGTCTATACTTGCGACTATTTTCTGTTGTACGTTTTTCCACGAGGAACAGAGACATGAGCTCCAACGAACGAAGTGTGATCGTCACCGGCGGTGCCGGTGGCGGCATCGGGATCGGTGCGACGCGTGTGCTTGCCCAGGCCGGCTGGCGGGTACTCGTCGTCGAGATCGATCGGGAGGCGGTCGCGGCTATGCAGGCGGAAGCGGCTGAGGCCGGCTGGCATGCGGACGTGCTATTTGCCGATATCACCGAGACCGACGCACCGGCACAGATCGTTGACCATGCACTTGAACTGTACGGCGGCCTGAATGGATGTGTCAACAACGCCGGGGTCGGCCTGGTCAAGGATTCGACAGAGATCACCGATGACCAGTTCGACACCCTCATGGCAGTCAATATTCGGGCGATGTTCCGTTTGTCACGTGCCGCATACAGCGCGCTCGAGGCGAGGCACGGGGCGATCGTCAACATCGGTTCGATAAACAGTCGCGCGACGGCACCGGGGCACGCGGTGTACGCTGCCTCGAAGGGCGCCGTCGAGAGTCTGACGCGCGGCATGGCTTTGGATTACGGGCCCCAGGGCGTCCGGGTGAATTGTGTCCTGCCCGGCCTGGTCGACGGTCCGCAAAGCCGCAAGGTGATCTCCCGGTTGACCGACGATGCCGAAGGGTACCTCGAGATGTGGATAAAGTCGAAGCAGGCACTGCCGTATTTGACCGGCCAGGATGATGTGGGCCGTGTTATCGCCTTCTTGCTCAGCGACGATGCACGGGCGATCACCGGCCAGTCGATTGTCGTTGACGGCGGCACACTCGCGCAGGTTTCTGATCGATAGGGTGGCGCCGTCGTGGTGTCATCACAAGAACAGGTTGACCAGGAAGACACTATGCAACTGAAGAGTGGAGAGTGTGAGCGGTATCGCGATCAGGGATTTATATCTTTGGACCCGATCATTGCTGCGGATGAAGTCGCACGGTTGCAGGATATTTTCGATCGATTGTTCAGCATTCCGGCCGATGGCGGCAACCCCCTGTACTTCGACTTGACCGGCAATGACCCGGACGCCGAGCTGGATCACGGCTCGGTCCCGCAGATGTTGCATCCGTCGCATCACGTGACCGAATTGGCGGGGTCATTGGCATGGCAGGCGTCACTCGACATCGCCATGCAACTGCTGGACACCGGTGACTGCACGCGCGACGATCTCATCGTACGCGATCATGCGATCGTCAAACCCCCGGGGTCCACAGGGGCGACTCCGTGGCACCAGGACGAGTCTTACTGGGATGATGACAAGGCGTACCAGGAGCTGTCGGTCTGGATTGCTCTGCAGGAAACGACCGCAGACATGGGCTGCATGCAGTTTATCCCCGGCTCACACAAAGGCGATGTACATCCGCATCATACCTGGCAGAATGATCCGAACATCATTGCCCTGGAGATCGACGACGGTTGTGTTGACGAAGCGAATAAAGTTCCGTGCCCATTGGTGGCAGGTGGTGCGACGGTGCACCACTGTCGCACCGCGCATTATACGAGCGGCAATCGATCCGCCGTACCCCGGCGAGCGTTCATCCTGACGATCGGGACACCCCCGCAAACGCTGGCAACGCCCCGAAATTTTTATTGGAACCGCAAGGACCGCGACTACAAAAAAGAGTATCTTACTGAAGACGGATAGGACTGTTTTCCGTATCCGTCCTGCAAACTGCGAACAATCAGCAACGATGGAGTGTGTATTTTGACTTTTCGACATAACAACATGCGGTCGACGGCTACAACAATTCTCTGCATTGTCCTCGCGCTGTGCGCAGGCATTGTGTATGGCGACGACTGGCCGCAGTTCAATGGCCCGGGTCTCGACAACATCTCGCACGAAACAGGTCTGTTGAAGCAGTGGCCGGAGGGCGGCCCGAAACTGCTGTGGGCTAAGACCGGCTTTGGTGTTGGCTATTCCACGGTGTCCATAACGGACGGTACGATTTACACTAGCGGAAAAGTCGGCGACGACATGCTCGTGTTCGCACTGAATATGGACGGAACGACGAAGTGGCAGGTCGGCAACGGTCCGGGGTGGAGCGGCAGTCTTCCGGGCGTTCGCTGCACGCCGACGATTGACGGAGAGCATGTATACGTGATGAGCGGCAACGGGCGGGTGGTTTGTTTGCAGGCGGCCGACGGTACCGAAGTCTGGGCTGTTGACGTCAAAGATAAATACAATGGCCAATTCGGGGACTGGGGATATGCCGAGTCTTTGCTGATTGATGGCGACAAGGTCATCTGCACGCCGGGCGGGAACACCGTCACTATGGTGGCTTTGGACAAACGCACCGGAGCCGAAATTTGGAAGTCGGGGCCACTGAATGTGGCTGCCGGATACGTTTCGCCTATTGCCGTGACCCATGGTGACCGTCATCTCGTGATTGGCAGTACCGGGAAGGGGATTTTCGGTGTCGACGCAGCCGACGGTAAACTCCTATGGAATCATGGGCAGATCAATGTGCATGGGATCAACGCGCAGACACCCTTGCATCACGATGGGCACGTTTTTACGTCGAGCGGCTGGGATACCGGCAGCGTGCTGTTGAAGCTATCGGAAGACGGTGCAGCAGTGACGGAGATTTGGCGCAACAAAGATCTCGACAACGACTTTGGCAGCGTGATTTTTCGAGACGGCCACTTTTACGGGTTCAACTGGCTTAATAATTCTCGCGGCCAATTCGTTTGCGTAGAGTTCGGGTCTGGCAAGACCGTCTATGCTGAATTCCCACCGGGACGGACAAACAAGGGTGCCATCACCTGGGCCGAAGGCATGTTTTACTGCTACGACGAAGGTGGCGTGGTGTGGCTTGGGACAGCAGACGCAACGGGCCCCGTGCAAATCGTCAGCCAGTTCATGATCGTCAACGGCGGGGATGCGCACTGGGCGCATCCCGTCGTGTCCAACGGGGTTTTGTATATTCGCCACGGCGATTATCTACATGCTTTTGATGTAAAGGGCGGGTGAGCTGCGATCGAGAGACAGAGGCTCGTGGAATTTCAAGAGTCAGACCTGGCGCTGGTGATCTGACCAGTAGCGGTCGCGCAGTTCGCGTTTGACGATCTTGCCGTAGTTGTTCTTCGGCAGCTCATCGATGAAATCTATGGACTTCGGTTTTTTGTAGCTGGCGATCTGTTCTTTGCAGAAGGCGATCAATTCCTCCTCTGTGGCGCTGCCGCCGGGAACGAGAGCTACCACAGCCTTGATGGCCTCGCCCCATTCCGCATCGGGGATGCCGATCACCGCCACTTCCCGGACGGCTGGATGCTGAATGATCGCTTCCTCGATCTCGCGCGGATAGATATTCTCGCCGCCGCTGATGATCATGTCTTTCGATCGATCCATCAGAAACAGATACCCGCGCTCGTCCAGGTACCCGACATCACCGGTGTGCAGCCAGCCGTTGCGCAGCGTTTTCTCGGTGTCCTGGGGATTGTTCCAGTACCCTTTCATGACCAGATCCGAGCGCGTCACAATCTCGCCCATCTGCCCCGCCGGCAGCGGCGTGTCATGCGCATCGACGACGGCGACCTCGACGCCGGTGCGCGCGTAGCCGGCCGAACCGAGCCGTTTCATCTGCTCTGGAGTTCCATCGAGTATGTGGTCTTCATGGGAGAGATAGGTAATCGTCATCGGCGACTCGCCCTGGCCGTAGAGCTGCACCAGGCATGGGCCGAGTTTTTCCATCGCATTCGTCAGGTCGTTGACCAGCATCGGTGCACCGCCGTACATCAGCGCCTTGAGCGAGCTCAGGTCGTAGCGCTCGAAGGCAGGGCAGTCGAGCAGTCGTTTGATCATCGTCGGCGCCGCGAAGAAGTTGGTGACCTGCCTGGTCTCGATGATTTGCAGGATCTTCTCGGCATCGAATGATTTATCCGAAATGATGTTGGTTGCTGCCCTGGCGATGTTTGGCAGCGCGTACAAGCCGCTGCCGTGCGACAGGGGCGCAGCGTGCAGATCGACTTCATCGGTGCCGAAGTTTTCAACCATGTCGGCATAAAACGTCCAGGTCATGGCCATCAGGTTGCGGTGGGTCAGCATCGCGCCCTTGGACTGGCCGGTCGTGCCGGATGTATAGAAGATCCAGGCGATATCGTCCGGCGATCTGTTAACGTCCGTGAATTGATCGGAGGCACCGGTGAGAAGATCGTCATAGGCCTGCAGCTCGCCCGGCGGTTCGGGCGACACGGTGATGATATGCTCCACCTTCGGGATCCGGTCGCGTATCTCGGCGATCGACGCGTCGAACTCGGGCGACACGATGACGGCCCGGGCTTCCGAGTGATCGATGATGAAGGCGAACTCTTTCGGGTGCAGGCGAAAGTTGATCGGCACCGCCCCGAACCCGGCCTTGAAGCAGGCGAACATCGCCTCGAGCATTTCCGGGCAGTTGTACATCAGCAGGCCGACATGGTCCCCGGGACGGAGGCCGAGACTTCCCAGCGCGTTTGCCAGGCGATTGCAGCGTGCGTTGTACTCGGCGTAGCTGGACTGCGTCTCGCCGCAGACAATCGCCGCCCGCTCCGGGAAGGTCAGGGCTGCCTGCGTCAGTAACGAGCCGATATTCATGACTGCCTCAGACGCATTTGCAGGTCAGCCCGCCATCAACGACCAGTTGTGCGCCGGTAATGTATTTCGCCTCGTCGGAGGCCAGGAACAAAGCGGCGTTCGCCACATCCCAGGCATCTCCCATCTTACCCATCGGGCATAGTGCGTCGCGTTGTTCGATCATCTTCTGCGTGTCACCGCCGTAGGCGGCGGTGAGTGATTCCACGACCATCGGCGTGTTCAAGAACCCCGGCAGTATTGAATTGGCGCGGATGTTTTTCTTCGCGTACTGCAGGGCGACACTCTGGGTAAGCTGAAGGATCGCGGCATTTGTCGCGCTGTAGGAAACGTAGGTCGTTCCCAGATCATGCGTGGCGGAGATGGACGAGATGTTGACAACGGCGCCGCTGCCTTGCTGCTCCATATGCGGCAGCACATACTTGCAGGTGAGAAACATGCTCTTGAGGTTGACCGCGTTGACCCGGTCCCAGCTCTCTTCAGAGGCTTCGACACAGCCACCGACTTCCAGGATGCCGACATTGTTGTGCAGCACGTCGATGTGGCCATAGGTTTCGATGCAGCAATCCACTGCGGCCTTCACGTCGTTGGCACTGGAGACATCGGTCCTCATTACCGAACAGTCACCGCCTTCCGTGTCGATGATCTCCTTCGTTTCTTCGGCCGCGGCCAGATTGATGTCGACTCCGAAGACTTTTGCCCCTTCTCGTGCGAACAGCACCGCCGCCGCCTTGCCGTTGCCCCAGCCGGGGCCGACCGAGCCGATACCGGTTACGAATGCGACCTTGTCTTTAAGACGCTCACCCATTTGTCGTTTCCCTTTGCTGTTAATTCTGATACAACTGAGCACTCAAAATACATTGCGTCAATCGAAATTTAGCACGAATTGACTATTGTGCTGTCTTTGAAATTCCTTGTCTCATCAGCGCCGGCTCCGTCATTCGTGGTGGACCCATTTTTCTTCATCTATAGGTCGATCATTGGCCGCCAGATCCGTGCTGCAGGTCGATCTTTCAGGATGCTGCCGCGGATGTCACAGAGCGGTTACAGCCGGGTTGTCGCGGCGATGCGGTTCCGGGGCGGGGAACTGGTATTATTCGGCGTGCGGTACAGAATACATCGGGTTGCATTCATAATTTCAAGAATGAGACTCCAGTGGGAAAACCGAACAGGGACATTTTCTGCCAATGCTTCAACGAAATGACATGATCGGCCCCTGGGCGGGTCTGCCGGTTGCCTGGACCCCGGCCGATACCTTCGACGAAGACACCTACCGTATGGACGTCGCAAAGACCTGTGCCGCAGGTGCACCGGGCATATATACCGCCGGGACTACAGGTGAATTCTATGCCACCGAGATCGACGAATGGACGGCGATCACCAAGGCAACCATCGACGAATGTCGCAAACAGGATACACCGGTGATGATTGGCATCACGGCGACGTCGACCCGCGGTGCCCAGCGTCGAGCCGAAGTCGCCGCCGAAGCAGGGGCCGATGCCGTGCAGATTGCCCTGCCGTACTGGATGGCGCTGGAAGATGACGAAGTCGTACCATTTTTCGAAGAGGTCGCTGGGGCCTGCCCGGGACTGTCTTTCAACATTTATGAAACACTGCGCTCGAAAAAAGCGCTGACGCTGGACCAGCATCGTGCCATCCATGAACAGGTCGAAGGCTACAGCTCAGTGAAGGCCAATTCCGAAACCCTCGGTTTTTCGCCGGAGGGCTGTCGTCAGCTCAGCGAGTTTTTGAATGTCTGGGTTGGCGAGCTTGCCTGGTGTGAATTCGGTCCGCACGGCGCGATTGGCGCCGCCAGTTCTTTGATTTACATGCATCCGCAGTATCTCCTTGATATGTTTGCGCTGTTGCAGGCACAGGATTGGGTCGAACTTCAAGGGCGTACCGATTACATCAAGAAATTGAAATCAACGGGCATGGACCCGTTCAGAAAGAAAGGCTACAAAGATACCGCCATCGATCGGTTGACCGGCAAAGCGTCCGGCTTTTTATCGATGCGGGTACAGTCACGCGGCCCGTATGCCAGTGCGACGGACGATGATGTAGCAGCGCTGCGCTCCTGGATGGAAGCCAACACGCCGAAGCTGATCCATAGCTGAGCAGATGTGTTCCGAGGGGGGGGCGCCTATGTTTGGTGGTAGGCGGAGCTCGGGCATTGGTGGATATACTTACTTACAGCACTTGCGTAACAACATCGCTTTCGAGGGCACGGCAACAGCGATGGATTTAAACGCTGAAAGGTTCGCTTGCGGAAAACCGATGCTGTAGCCACTGCGATTGGAGATAATTCAGTTCTTTAGTTCAGAGAGTTGAAAGGGAAACGTTTTGTGGTGTAACACTGAATTTATTGTTCAACCACCACGCGCCTGACGCCATCCTGCAGGAATAATTCGTTGATATCACTCGGGTCGTTCCCCGGCATCGGCTCGGCGGTGTATTGCGGTGTGTAGACGCGGCGCTTTCGGCCGCTGCTATTGGCACCGCTGCGGTGAAACGTGAGGCTGGAAAAAACAACCAGGCTCCCAGCCGCCGCGATAATCGGCTCTCCCGGGTCATCCCCGAAATAGCCGACCAGGTCGTTGGTGCCTTCCATCTTCACATGGTCAACAACTTCTCTCTTCCCGAGGCGCTGCATCGGCAGGACGTAAATCGTGCCGTTGTCTTCAGCCACGTCGTCAAGCGGGCACCAGAAGGTGAGAATTTCAGGGTGATCGCCGAGGCGCTTCTGGCTGTAGCCGGAATCCTGGTGCCAGGAAAATTCCATTGACGACATGCCGTATTTAACCACAAACTGGTCACTCTTGAAGTATACGGTGCCGCCGAGGATAGCCTGACAGATATCACCTATCAACTCGCTGAACAGGAACTGGCGTAATTCCGGGAGTCCCTGTGCCGCCTTGCCAATAAAATAACGTTGATCACGGTGCGTAATACCCATGACATCGGTGCCTAGTTCATCCATTGCGGCGTTTTTCTGAACGATTCCTGCTTCGCAGTTTCGCCGCAACAACTCAAGATGTTCATCCGGAATGACTGAATCAAGAATGAAATAGCCGTCGGTATGGAACTGCGTAATTTTCTCTTCATGAATAATCATTCAGTCAGTCCTACCCCGGCTATGAGAGGCCGTTGTGTTACGGGAATACGCCGTAGTCCCTTAAGATGCCAGATTCTCTTTTCATGGATCATCAGGGACAATAGTGTAACGGGTAAGTTACTGCCAATCCACCGCCGTAGTAATTATGTCGGGCACAACGAAGGCAATGTCGTTGCCGTTTACATAGGCGATGGCACGATCGAACCGTTCTTTGTCTGAACCCGGCCCGCGGAGGTCTGGCGGGCTGTTCATCCCAAGTTGAGGATCGGCAATAAACGCAAACCTGAAGGCACTATTGCTCACACTTTGGACTCCTTTATCTCATTGAATTGAATACCTTGACTGCGCCATAGTCGGAGTGCGATGATTCGCAACTCGTGTCGATGATGCGCGGCATTGCGCGACGGGCAACTTCATTGTTGGCCATAAAAGACGAGGTGCCCAAGATTGACAGCGCTGTATACGGGTGCCTTCGTATCGCCCGGTCAACCGAGAGAACGTGTCAGGCGATCGTAGACGAATTGGGCCAACTCGGAGACGCTTGTCCCTTCTACCAAAGGCTGATGGCAGGTCACGAACCCGGCATATTGGATGGATTGCAGCCCTTCAAAAAAACGATCGAAGTCAACTCCTGCCTGTGCCTCCGGGGTTTCCTCGCCGACGATCAGGCGCTGGTAGCGGACAATGCCGGCGTTGGTGACGACGCTGCTGCTTCCCGTCTCATCAACCCGCACGTTCTGAACGTACACGTTGAAGATATGCGGGCTGATCCGCCGGAGGGCATCCGGGCCGTAGTCATCGCCGCATACAAGCAGGTTGGCGGGTTCGACGCAGAGGCCGAAGTCATCAGGCCGGTCAATGCGCGTCAGCATCTCCAGACAATCATCCACGGTCTCGAACGGGCACTCGGTGTGTGTCATTTGCACGAGACGAATGCCGCGCTCGCGGGCTTGATCGGCTGCGCGCTGCGCCCAGATCACGTCGTCTTTCCGCATGACCGAAACGCGAAGTAACTTGGAACCAAGCAACTCGGTCACGTCCAGATGCCGGCCAATGTTTCTGAGCGCTTGACCCGAATCCGCCGTGTTGGCAGACACCCCCGGCCCCGGGCAGACCATTGAAGCCTGAAGACCATAGTGATCCAGAAGCTGTCGCGCCTGCTCGATATCATCGTCGGGTGTATCCAAGGTCACCTGGGCGGATCGAATGCATAATGCCTCGTAGCCGATCTCACTGGCCAATCGCGCCAACTCCTCGAAGCCAACAGCCGGCTGATCTTTGACGTGCTCGAGTTCGGCGATTCTGGCTGATAGCGACAGGTTCATGATCCGTTGATTTCTCTCACTGAACTGTTTGGGGGGTACCCGTGCGCGCCGCCGCGTCGAGGGCGTTGCAGATGGCCACGGCTTGTACGCCATCGCGGGCGTCGCACAATGTATCGCCATCGGTCCGAATCGCCTCGATCAGGTTTACCATCATTGCGGCGTTGTCCTGGGTCTCCTGGGGCAATTCCCTGGCGTCCACATGGTCAACGTCGCAACCACTGAAATCGGCGCGATTCATGTCGGCCGACAACACGGCGCTGCGTTCTCCATCCCATATCTCGAGGAACCACTTGGATACGAACGGGTTCATCCCCTGATCAGTGCTGATAACGGTGGAAAGCCCGCCATTCTTCCACAAGATCGTACCGACGAGCGCATCCGGGTAGCCCTCGGTACCCTTGTTGTCTCCGAAAACCCGACCCTCGGCATAGACCCGGTCGGCGGCGCTATCCATCAGGTACCCGAGCAAATCGATGGTATGCACCGTCGTACTGATCAGCAGCCCACCACCATCGTCCGCCCGCCATACCCAGGGGTTGCCAATGTTCTCGGATTCTCTCATGGCCAACTGGCCGTGACTTACCCGTGGCCGGGGCAAAAGCTGGCGAACCTTTCGGACTGCAGGCGCAATGCGGAATTTGCAGTTGATCACACACTTGACGCCGGCTTTCTCGACCGCTTCCGCCACCTCCACCGCCTGTGCGTAGGTGAGACACATCGGCTTCTCCAGCAGAATGTGTTTGCCAGCCTCTGCAGCCGCAATTGCCAGCGGATGGTGGGCGTCGTGATGGGTGGCAATCAGCACCACGTCGATGGAGTCGTCACGCATGATACGACCGGTATCGGTGGTTGCATAGCGCCCGCCGAATTCCGTCCGCGCCCGCTCGGCAGCTTCCTCGAGTTGGTCGCCGAATCCGACCACCTCGAGTCCCAGGCTTTGCGCTTTTTCGGCATGGCCACGGCCGGCCATCCCGCAACCGATTACAGCCGCTTTGAATCCACATCCAATTGGGGTCACTTCGATCCTCCTCTCAGCAAAGGCACTATCCTGTCACTATGGCAGTGGGCATGGTGCAATTGAAGGTGAGTTTGTCTGCAGTTCACTCTTTACGGATCGGTGCACCATGTGCGGCTCCGCAGGTGAACTGTTTTCGAGTCACTCTCGTTGACGCTGGTTGCGGGGGGGAGGACGGGGCAGTTTTGGCGTTGTCATTGCTTTTCATGCCGATCATTTCAAATGTACAAAATGGAATGACACCAATTCGCCACCGATCAGCTAAGGCTGCGAACCGCGGTTAATGGCAATTAACAGTTTCAATCCAGCAGATACTTGATCCTGGCATTGTCGCGCAGTGCCGCGACCAGGGTCTCGAAGTCGGCGTTTTGCGCGTCCGCATCGAGGTGCTTTTCGCGGTAGAGCTTGATCAGCAGTTGGGTTTGGCGATGGGTCCGGAACGATGCCGTCTGCGCAGCCTGTTGCCCATACGCCTCGTCTTCGTCCAACCCCTCCGTCCGCGCCATGTCTGCCATCACGATGCTCTTGACCAGCTCCAGAACTACGGGCTGAATTGTGGACATTTTCGTCAAATCCAACCGCGGCAGCACGCTACTGACACCCCGGTCGTTGCCCAATGTGAAGCTATTGCCGGCAACCTCGATCTTAGCTGCTGCGATCAGCGCCCGGACCCGGTCGGCGTCTTCCCAGATCGTTTTGGAATTCTCGCGGGTTGCCTTGGCTTCCTGTGTGATCACCATTTCGCCTACGGCCTTGAGCAAGAGCGCCTCGGGCCGCCAGTAACGGCGGTCGGCAGCGTCGATCGCGGCAGCAATTGTTGCTGCCGGTATTGCCTTGCCGTTGATCGTGACCTCTCGGTTGCCCAGGTTCTTGGTCATCCAGTCGATACCGGCGCCGAGCTGCCGATCGCGAGATATATGACCGCGGGCCAGTTCGACCGCCTCTCGCCTGGTCTTGCCCCTGTAGAGCTTTTTGTCCTTCTTGACGAAGGCGGCTGCCTCCGCATCGGTTATGGCGCTGCGGTTGTGGGCTGCGATCGTCGCCGGCAGCTTTGATTCGTAATGGCGGGCCAACAGGGCGTTCTCTGCCAGCGTGGTCTTTTGCTCGATCGCCCGCATCCCTTTCCGGTAAGCCTTCGTTTTGTCCAGCCGCTCGGCAACGGCTGCCTGAATCACCAGCATCCGGTCAATGTGTTCGCCGACCCTGGGCTTGACCGATTGCTCCAGGCTCACTTTCATCGGTAGCCCCACCGGATAGACGTCCGCCTTGAGAATTGGTTTGCCGTCGACTTTGGCCAGGACATCGCCGAGCTCGGCGATGGCGACCATTTTGTCGGCCCCCTGGGCAACGGTGGCCAGGGTGATCACGAAGATTGTCACCATAGAAACAAAGGTTCGCATAATCAGGAATGCCTCCCGGGTTGCCAAGGTTTTTCGAAGGAAGAAAGTTGCAATAAGCCGCCGGATTTCGTCCATTCCCACAGCTTTGACAAGTTTACCAGACCCAATGCGACCTGTCAACATCGCTTGCCTGGTCCAGCTGCACGCCGGCCAGCGGTGCAAGGGCGCCGGAGGTGTGGTCCCGGTGCCGGTCGGCCGGCCCGTCGTCCCACACTGCGCTGACCAGCGCGCCGATGCCGACTCGTTCGGCCCCGGCGGGATTGTCCCTGCGTGGGCCGCACAAGCACGTCGAGGCCGAGGCGTAATTCATGCAATTCCTGTTTCCCGGCGAATATAAATTGGCGTTCAAGGGGTGAGAGGGGTTGAAAAGTAAAAAGGTTGGACAAACCTTTTTGTCGACCACTCACCCCTTTCAACACCGCAACTATTTTAACCTGTCAGAAACGCCGTCACATGGATCCAGAGCAATTCGAGGTAACTGTCCATCGTTACCCCATTGACCCGGCTGCACGCACGCGGCTGATTGATTTGCTGCAACAGGTCTTCCCGCGTACCGACGTCGACTGGTTGCAGTCGATGCGCGGGCAATACGCCGACGTGCTGACTACATGGCAGGTTGTCGGGACACTCGATGGCACGCCGGTAGGCAGCGCTTCCGTAGCCTTCGCCGTGGACAGCCCCGAGGTCTGCGTCATCGAAGACGTGATCACCGTGCCGGCGGCGCGCCGCCGCGGCATCGCCCGCACACTCACCGAGCGGGCGGTGCAAATCGCCTTCGATGCCGGGTGCCGTGTCGCGTACCTGGGCAATGCTCCCATTGTGTCGAGTGTGTACGAACACATCGGGTTTACGCGTCTCGCGGGCGCCTGCATGCGTCGTCCCGGCCCTGGCGGTGAGGATTACGAAGGTGTCGCCTTCGCGCCTGGTCAGCGTACAGTCGTGCGCGAGACGAACTGGGGCGACCTGTCGGCAGTCGTCTGCCTGATGGCGCAGCCCATCGTCCCGGCACTCGCGCACTACGACCAGGGGCTGGTCAGCCCGCTTGCCGCTGCGCCGCGCCGGGCGGTGTCCAACTTTACGTCGGTGAAGTACGCCGTTGAGAGCGCCGGCGGCAATATGTGGTCACTGGTGTCTGTCGATTCGCCGCATCGGGTGCTTGGATTCGTCTCGGTCATGCCGGGGCCAGGGCCGCTGCGTGAACATACCGGGCGTTTCGAGGTGACCTGCCACGATCAGTACGCTGGCGACGCATCAGTATTATTGGAGACTGCAATTGGCTGGGCAACTGAACAGGGCAAGGTGTTGCTGGAGGCGTTCGTGGCCGAGACGGACAGCACCAAACGCGAATGGTTCGAAGAGGCTGGATTCGTTGAAGTGGCACGGTTGCCGGGCGTGTTGAGCATTGCCGATCGGCGCGTGGAAGCGATTGTCCTGCACCGCGGGTGACGGCGCGGGATTCCAGCTCAATAGATGTAATACCAGGAGTTGTTCGTATGGTTGACCCAGTACCCTTCGCAGTTTTGGGATGGCCCCCATGAGGCACTGCCGGACCAACCGACGCCGGTGGTGAGGCTGTTTGCATGCCGGTGCAGTTCGACGTTCATCTCCGTGATCTTTTCCTCGTAGTGATACCAGTTGTCCTCTTGCGAGTGCGCCCACGCGACCAGGCTGCCGTTGACATGGTACACGGAGTCAGTAAGGACCACGTCGAGGCTGCCGCGGCCGTCTATTTTTTTAATTGGGCCGCCGTCCGGATGTCCGCTGTCGTCCCAAAGGTTGGATGGTGGAGAGGTTGGTTCCCAGTAGACGAACCGCGTGTAGCCCATGTAATAGAATTGCCTTTACGCTTCATACGGCGCGCGTGAGAAAGAAAGTCAGCAATTCCGAGCATTTCATGAACGCGATCGCTTCTTCATGGCCGAGGCCATTTAGAATCTCAGTTGCACATTGCCGCCGAGAGCCTCGTAGTGGTTTGCCAGTTTGCCGGCGTTGTTCTTGAGCGGCACCGTCTCGTCGGCATCACCGTGTACATGAAAGATCGGGATGACTGCAGAGATCGCAAACCGCTTGTATCTCATTGTCCATCATAAGTACTGGTCCGCCGGCGTCTCTCCATCAGTGGTAGCTTGCCAATCGCTCGTCATCGTAGCGGTACTGGTTGCCGTCGGATTGCGGGTTGTAGGAGAGCACGAAGGCGCGGCGGTCGGTGTCTGAGTAGTTGGGATCAGATTCGTGCGCCGTCAGGCAGTGGAAGATCAGGACGTCCCCTGCCTGGCTTTCGAAGGTGCGTATCTGGTCCCAGTCGACAGCGTCTGTCCGGATACAGTGTCCGTCCTCTTTAACCGGCAGCAGGCCCATGCGGTGCGTGCCCGGAATGAGCTTCATGCAGCCGGTCTCCAGCGGCGCGTCATCGATATGGATAAAGACGGACAGGAGCTTCTCCGAGAACTCCTGCCAATAGCTATAGTCCTGATGGAGCGGGAAGCCGCTGCCTACCCGTGCCGGTTTGTAGTTTATTTTGTCTTCGAACAGAAACGCCGGTTCCTCGTATATGCTCTCGACGCATTCGAGGACACGCGGGTCTTTGCTGAGCTCACGGTACACTGGAGACAGGTCGATCAGCGGCTCGATCATTCGCAACTTCGTCTTACCACCGTCCGGTTCCGGCTCGACCTGCAGCCGCGGCTTGTCGGGTTCGGGGGGGGCGACGATGGCTTCGAGCCTGTCCGCTTCCCGGCGCCATCCGGCGAGATCCGTGTCATCGAAGACACTCGTCAGCAGGACGTAGCCTTCGTCGTGATACTGTTTCGTCTGTTCTGATGTGAGCATGAGGTTTACGGATGTTGGGTTAACGGTGATGCGGCCTTTTGGGGTAATGGGTCGGGTCGGAGGGTTTTGCAGTGGAATGGGAAAACGAACAGTAAGGCCCTGCGTGTGCACCAGACTAAAGATTCAATTATGCGCCCACACGGTGCATTGCACGGGCTCGCGGATTGTTCGTGTGCAACGAGTCTCGAGTTACCGGCTGGCACATTGCACGCACAGCGTACTGTCGGGCAGGTAAGCGAGCCGAGCCGGCGCAATTAGCTGCCGGCACATCACACAGGTGCCGAAGTCCGGTTGATCGATGCGCGCCAGCGCTGATTCCAGTTGTTCCAGCCGTTCCCGGGCCCGTCCCAGCGAACCCTCGTTGATCGCGTGATTGTTGATCGCGTCCATGCGGCTGACCCGGCCAATGGCATTGTCCGGCGCCACCGGGCTGGCGGATTCACCTATTGCCTCGATCTCTGCACGCACTTCGGTGATCTGCCGATCAATCTCTTGGCGCAGTTCCTGACGTTCGGTTGGATTCATTATGATTTGTTCGCGCTGTTTCGGGTAATCCGCGCGGCACTCAGAATAGGCCGTGCCTTGTCGGTATACAATACACTTCGCCAACGGGGAGCACACTGTTTCCCGACAGCGCTGCGAACGAACGTCTCGCTCGTTTCAGATGGCGCCGAAGCTGCCGTCGTCATGCCAGCCGAGAAGATCGAATGCGTTGTATCGAATCAGCAGTTCCGGCGTGAACAGGGGTTGTCCTGGCTGGGCCAGGGCCTGCATCACCGCGGCGGTCTGGCCGGTTGTCAGCAACAACCGCGACGGTGGGTACTGCTGCCGGCCGCTTTGGAAGGATTCCTCGATGACCCGGCACAGCGTCGCGAAATGTCCGTGGTGCGAGTCGTCCCCGCCCATGATCGGGGCGGTGGCGTTGATTGTGTCGTCCTCGAGGAAAGTTGCGATGCCCCAGTTTTTGATGTGCCCGTCCAGGTTGATATGGGTGACCGTTATATCGTCGCTATAGCTCATTTGGAAAGCCATCGGCCCGCCGTCCGCGGCACAATCGGCGCGGATATTTCCGCTGCTGTTGACCTCGGTCGGCCCAGCGGCGTCTGCTGCCGCGATCGCCGCCGCCATGAGTTCCTCTGACCAGGTCCCCGCCTCGAGTTCGCGCCAGACGTCGTCACCACGCCAGGCGGTCACCATGTGAACCCCGGATTCGCCGCCCGGCCGACTATCGATAAGCGGCTGGACGAATTCGAGGCTGTGGTAGCCGTAGGGCTCATCGGGACCGTGGAAAACAACAACGGCTTCCTTCTGGCTGCTTTTCACACCCTGGGCCAGGCGAAACGGCGTCGACAACTGACATAGCGGCACGGAGGAGCCGCCGAACAGCAGAAAGTTCATCTCGAATGCCGTCCGCACCATATCGACAGCCCACTCGAAGTTCCATGAAAGGAATTTGTCGCAAAATACCGGTGCGCATTGGCCGACGCGGCGATAGGCTGCAACGATCTGGTCGAACAGTTCCTTGCGCGGGTACAAGAGCTGGCCCAACTCGTTCTTCCCGTACTCGCCGTGTTCCCCGATCAACAGCACGGCGTCGACGCGAAGCTCACCGTCCGCGATCAAGGCCTGCTCTATCGTGTCGTAAATAGGCACCTCGTTCCGTTCCAGAATCTCGCAGCCCATGTCGTCTTCGCCGATCTGGTCGATGTAGGCGGAGACGATGCGCGATTGCGGTTGCGGCCATCCCCAATCGGCGTCGCCCGCCCGCGGCTCGAGCCAGCGCGAGACAATCACATCCGCATGGCTCAACGGGAAATAGGTCGTGATGATTGCGGCGACCCTGAACGCCTCGCCAACGCTGTTGCATGGCGCCGCCGGCGGCTGCTTTGCCGCGACCGGCTCCTCGCCGGCCTGGGTGAACCGCCGGCAAGGCTGGTAACCAATCTCGGCAGCTGCGGTCAAATCGACGTTTGCCGGTGTGGATGCGGAGACGATTCGCGCCACCTTGTAGCCAATGCCCGGCCAGGTCAGGGCACAGCGCACCGCCTGTTCGATGTCGGCGAAGGCGACGAGCAACCCGCGCACGCGCGGCAAAGCCAATTGCGCCGGATCCGAGTTGCGGCCCAGTGGGAAGGGTTGTCCGAATCGCAGACAGACGACCGACATGCCGTTTTGCCGTGCGTACATCTCGCCGAGCTGCTCGCCGAACAACTTCGTACAACCATACAGATTACTGGGCCGTGGCGGGTTGTCCCGGTCGACCGGCCACGGCGCCAGGGTTCCGATGTCGATTGTCATGCTGCTGGCATATACGAAACGCCGGATTCCCACGCGGCTGGCTGCTTCGAACACGTGCTGGGTTCCGATCAGATTGACGCGCATCAGCTCGTCGTTGTAGGTTTGCCCCTGTGGGTTTTTGAACCGATAATAACTGGAGATCGCCAGATGCACGACCATGTCGATTCCGGCGATCACGCGCTGCACGGCATCGTAGTCCAGCAGATCCACTGGGATCATACCGGTATGTGCCGCGGCAACCTCGGGCACGTCCGTCAGGACCAGATCGAAATCGTTCGACAGTCCGTCGACGATTCGGCGGGCGAAGTTTCCGGCGGCGCCGGTGACCAGGACTTTGGGCCGTCGTGTTGGTTCAGAGTTCACAGAAGCGAGAGTAGATCGCAAACATTCGGAATGCAATCCGTAGCGAGTTGACAGTCTGTTTTATATCTGCAGCTTGTGTTTTCGGACAGTTCGGCTACATTGTGTGTAGTTACGATTACGAAAATGCTCTCTCACGACGGTTCGCTGGGCGAATTCGTGTCGCCAGCCAAACCGCACATCCCAGCCGTTCGAGCCGGGGTGCTTTATCGCCGCGATCACAGCGGTCCTGTCTTTTCCACGCGTCCGGCGGGTCGAGATTTGTATTACCCCGGACCAGGAAAACATGAAAGACCAGACACAGGCGCCCCGCGCCGAAGGTGACCAGTCCGCCTCAAAACCGCAGACCGATAAGCAGCCTTTGCAAGGCGTCTTTGGCGTTCTGATTCCGGAGCTGCAGCGCGCTGTGAGCACCGAGGGCTACGTCACGCCCACGCCCATCCAGGAGCAGTGCATTCCGCAACTGCTCGAAGGCCGGGACCTGTTGGGGACTGCCCAGACCGGCACCGGCAAGACCGCTGCCTTCACGCTGCCGCTACTGCAGCGACTGGCCGGAGACAGGCGCCGGCTGCAGCGAGGAACACCGCGGGCTCTCATTCTTGCTCCGACGCGTGAGCTTGCCGCGCAGATCGCTGACAGCATCGGGACCTATGGACGCTATCTGCGTCTCAGCCACACCGTCATCTTTGGCGGCGTCAGTCAGGTTCAGCAGGTCAAGGCCCTGAATCGTGGTGTCGATGTCCTGGTAGCCACGCCCGGACGGCTGCTCGATCTGATGCAGCAGGGACATATCCATCTCGGTGCCGTGGAGGTTTTTATTCTCGACGAGGTCGATCGGATGCTCGACATGGGCTTCATTCCCGACATCAAGCGGGTACTGGATGTAATCCCGGAGGACCGCCAGACCCTGTTCTTCTCCGCCACCATGGCACCGAAGATGGTGGACCTGGCCCATACCATGGTCCGTAACCCGGCCCGGGTAACAATTGCACCGGACGAACCCACAGTCGACCGCATCGTTCAAAAGGTGCTCTTCGTCGGGAAACGGAACAAAGATGCCCTGTTGGTATCTTTGCTGAAAGAACCGGAGATCAACAAGGTTCTCGTGTTCACGCAGATGAAGCATGCTGCCAACCGCGTCGTCCAGAAACTCGACGACGCTGGCATTCGGGGCACCGCCATTCATGGCAACAAGAGTCAGGCCGCGCGCACCAAGGCGCTGGACGGCTTCAAGCGTGGCCGATTCCAGGTACTGGTCGCTACCGATGTGGCAGCCCGTGGATTGGATGTAGACGATATCACGCACGTGATCAATTACGATCTTCCCGTCGAAGCTGAGACGTACGTACATCGCATTGGCCGGACGGCGCGGGCCGGCGCGGAAGGCGACGCCATCTCGTTTTGTTGCGCCGAAGACCGAGCCTACCTGCGGGAGATCGAACGTTTGCTGGGCAAACCGGTGCCGGCCGAGATGGAACACGCCTATCATTGTGACGACGCCTTCCGTTCCAGGCAGTCAGCGCCGAGGAATTTCGGTCGTGGCGGTGGCGGTGGCGGTGGCCGTGGTGGTGGTGGTGGTGGTGGTCGGCGCCCCGAAGGCCGTTCCCAAGGCAGGCGCTCTCATGGCGGCCGCCCGCAGGGTGAGCGTTCGCAGCGTGATTTCTCCCGCTCACGCAGTAGAAGCGCCCGCCGCTGAGATTAGTTGTGCCGTGCGTTCACTGAGCGCACGCCACGATTTCCCCTCGTATCCGTAGTTGCCCGTTCCCATGCTGACGACTGTATTGAAGCTTGGCTTTCAGGGGGAGTGGTCCGGCGGCAATGACGAGTAGGACTGGTCGGTTGATGGTTGCCTTGTTTGCCACACGTAGTGTGAAAAACGTGTTTGCGGAGTGCAGCAATGGCGAAAGCTCGAAGCGATAACTCACCGGTTATTCGGCTGGGGATAAGTGCCTGCCTGCTGGGTCGTAAAGTCCGTTTCGATGGACAGCATAAGCGGGATGGTTACCTGGTGGAGACTCTGGGACCGTTCGTCAAGTGGGTGCCGGTATGCCCGGAAGTCGAAGTCGGGATGGGCACACCGCGCGAGACCATCCGACTGGAAGGTAGCCTCGAAGATCCGCGGCTGGTGGCGCCGAAATCCGGCATCGACCACACGGCTGACATGAAGCGCTGGTCGTCAGAGCGACTCGGCTCCCTTGATGCGGAGCATCTCCATGGTTTTATCTTGAAGCGCGGTTCACCAAGCTGCGGCGCCTTTCGCGTAAAGGTGTATCAACCGAACGGTTCGCCGCTGACCAAAGGACAGGGACTTTTTGCGGCTGCGCTGACGGCGCACTGGCCTCTTTTACCGGTGGAAGAGGAGGGGCGGTTAAATGATCCGCGCCTGCGTGAAAACTTTTTCGAACGCGTATTTGCCTGGCATCGCTGGCGCGAGTTCGTCGAGAACGATGGGACACCGAAGGGGTTGGTAGCGTTTCACACAGCCCACAAGATGTCGATCATGGCCCACAGCGTCGAAAAACATCGGGCCCTTGGTCGTTTGGTTGCCGATCTTAAGAGTCATCCGTGGGCGTCGCTGCGCGACCAATATGCCATAGACCTGATGACGGCCCTGAAGTTGCTGGCGACACCCCGGAAGCACGCCAACGTACTTTACCATTTATTGGGACACCTGAAGAAGGTTATCAATAGTCAGGCAAGGCAGGGGGTAGTGTCCACGATCGAAGATTACCGCCTTGGACTCGCACCGCTTATTGTGCCGCTGACCTTGCTGAAACATCACCTGTCGATGCACGAGCTGCCGGATTGGGTGACGCAACAGGTCTATCTCAACCCCTATCCGAAAGAGTTGATGCTGCGCAACCATGTGTAAGTGCAGTGTTGATACCGTGAGCCGGTGTTATAACGGACCGGGTACTTGATGCGTTGGGGCAGAAACTCCCGTCTCGCTTAAAGTCGTTACCGGAACTGGAAGCTGAAGATTTCACCGTTCCAAATGAACAAGCGCAGCCGCAGGAACATACCTTTCGGTGTCGGTTTCCCAGCCTGCCACTGCATCGTGTGCTCGACCGCGTCGCCATCGAACGGGATGCTGCTGTCCTTTTCGAATCCCTTGATGACGGTGCCGCCCGAATCGGTGAGCTCGGCGCGGATCGAACCGCTTTCACGACAAAGCGCGTTGATCACTAATTCGGTGCCCTGCGGCCGTACCGGACGCGTAATCAGAACGCCTTCTCGCACCGGGCCGGTGTCGAGCGAGACGAACCTATCGCGCTTGATCTTCGCCAGGCCGATGCCGAAGCCGTCCGGATCCGGATTGTCGACCTCCGGGTGTACCAGGCCCTCGGACGGCCCGACCATCCACCAGTCGTGATGTCGTCGGGTGCCGCCATGGTACACGTACAGCTCGTCGCCGACGACAATCGGTTTGCTGCAGATCGACACCATGTTGGCGTCCCAATTGTCCTCGTCGCCTTCGAGCCAGGCGTGGCCGGGCCTGACGCGGTCGAAGTTCTCGCCGTCGCGCGAGTACACCAGCTGCACGTCCATCGTATTGTCGACCTGGTGCAGGACGTTCAGAAAACCGAGCCAGTCTTTGCCGACCGTGAACTGCTCCATGCCGTAGAAGACATCGTCGAGGTTGTCGACAGCGTCGTCGGGTACGATCAGTGGCCGCGGATCGGACCAGTGGATCAGGTCGGCGCTCTGTGACCGGAAAACGCGGCGTTTATTCTGGCGCGCAAAGTTCTGCGGGCCATACGGTGAGATCCAGCTTTTCGTCGGCGGGCAGGCCGGATCCGTCGGCACCGTGCACATATCGGGATGCCGATTGTTCAGCCAGTAGACACGGCTTGCAGGATCTGCGGTAAGCGTCACGACGTCGCCGAGGGCACGTTCCGTCATCCCGAAGACTGGTTGTTCGTCATTCACCTTCCAATGCACACCGTCTGGCGAGGTGGCCAATGCGAAGAAAGCGCTACCGGTCGTGCCTTCGACGATATCGGCGATCGCATTCATGAAAAACATCTTGAATCGGTGCGCCGGATCGGTCTCCATGGGGTCGAGCATGACGGTCGCGCAATGGGCCGTTTCGCCGCCGAAACCGAGACCCATGACAATGTTGGTATTTGCACCGTCTATTTGGACGATGTCCATTTCCGGCTTTTCCCAGGTGACACCGTCGGCGCTTTGGGCGTAGCACACGCCGGAACAGGCTTCACCGTGTACGTCGACAATGATCTTGCCGTCGCTCTCACGGAATTGATGTGGCATGTCGTGGGCGCTATCGAGCATCCAATTTTCGTACCAGCATTTGAACAGGCCGTCCTGCGGATCATGGACGACGTTCCATGTGTTGCAGCTGATGTAGATCGTCTTTTCCCACGGTTGGTCCCGATGGATCATCGGTGCGTCGCCGACCTTCTGCGGCTTGTGGTGTCGACGGGTCATGTCCTGGGCGCTTTCGATTACCAGGTCATCAATGAAAAACTGGGGCTTGGAGCCGATTTGAAGGAAGCTGGAGTCAAGCATTGTTATGATCAGGGGGGCAGTGTTTAAGTTTGAAGAGTCGTTTGGAGTGTTGGTGCCAGTTGCCAGGCGTCTAGTTGTTGCAGCGTTGCGGTGCCGACAGCGAAGGCTGCGATACCTTGACTGTCGTCACGGGTCGGGTAGATACGGGTTGTCAGGCACAGCCTGTCATTGGCAAAAACTTCGATAACGGATCGGTCAATGAAGATCTGCAATTTGAGATTCTCTCCAGGTGCCAGGGGCAGCGGTTCACCTTTCGGATAGGTGTATTGTTCCGGATCTTTTGTCGAATGAAAGCGATCGATGCTCAGTGTTGCGTCTTGTTGCCGGTAGATCAGCCGCGTTTCCTCTTCACCGTCTGGAGAGCGGCGCAACGACAGCCCGAACTCACTGGCATCGCCGGGTTCGAACTCGGCAACAAGTTCGAGGCAATCGCCGCTTACCGGATCGAGCGGCACCGTGCCGTCTTTGACTTTGACGTCTGTCAGGGCCGTGTGAGCGCGGCGCAGGACCTGCAGTTCTTCCGGCACCCTGTAACGCATCGTTCCGTCCCCGGCGATGTTGATAATTCGTGGCAGCGAAATGACACTCGACCAACCTGCTTTCTGCCACGCGGCAGTCGACCGCGCTTCCCAGACCCAGCCGAATATCAGACGACGACCTTTGTCATCAAGCATCGTCTTGGCCGCGTAAAAATGACCACCGGCATCGAAATTGCCGGAGGCCTCCGGCGTGAATTGCTGGTTTTTGTAGGTGCCGATATCATAAAAAGTCGACATCAAAACACGGCAGTGATCGACGCTGCCATACGCAAGGTGGGGCGATTTCCGGGACGTCGCCAGGACGTGTCGCCCATCGAGCTCGAAGAAGTCGGGACATTCCCAACACTGGTTCGTGATGTCCGGCGCATCTGTGCATAATTCGTGCAGGTAGGTCCATTTCACCAGGTCCGGTGACTTGTACATCGTTGCCGTGGCGCCTTCGTTGGTAATGCCGGCGCCGACCAGCATGTACCAGTCATCCCCTTCCTTCCAGAAACATGGATCGCGGAAATCCGGGGAATTTTCAGGCCCGATGACCAGGGGATTATCCGGATGCTTGGTCCAGGTCGTCAGGTCGTCGCTGCCGGTTGCCAGGCACACGACTTGTTTCCATGTTCGCGGCTGGTCTTTCGGCGGAATGTCGACGCCGCTGTACAGGATGACCGGCGTCCCGTCCATGTCACCGGCGGATCCGGACCAGCAGCCGCCCTCGTCGGCGGCCCCGGGGGTTGGCTCGAGAGCCAACGGCAGATGCCGCCAGTGTACCAGGTCGGGTGATACGGAATGGGCCCACTTGCCGCCATTCTGATAGAACAGGTGATACTCGTCGTTCCACATCATTGCGCCGCACGGATCGTTGATGACTGCCCCAGGCTGCAGATGGTACAGTGGAAAGTGCGGGTCGGTATCCGCTAATGACATGGGAGGGATTCCATTTATGATGATTTCCTTGTATGATCAGCTTTTTCCGGCGTCGGCTCGACAACCTCCAGCCGGCCGTCACAGATATCCTGCAGACACCCGGAAATCAGCAGTTCATGGCCGTTTTCGCTGCCGGCAGACGTGTCCCCGGCAGATGGTCGGTACTGAAATCAATCGGGCTGTTTGCCGGTATTTTCATTTTCATGGTTAAACGGATCTTCCCGTCCGATCATCATTTTCGAACGAAAACCGGTCATCTCCCGGTCATCCTTGATCGCTTCCGACTTCCACATCGATGCCGAGAATCGTTACGCTCATGTTTTCACTGCGCACAATCACGTCGTTCCTGCCGTCGCGGATGACGGCGGCTGGGACATGGAAGAGGGCAATCTTGCTTTGGCGGCAGGATGGCTGCTGGTCGTTGTCGTAGAGCCAGACGCGCCCGGGATCGTTCGGATCTCCCTCGGGCCCCGGCCCCACTTCAGCTGCCTGGGCGCTGTAACGACCAATCCGCAGCCACAGGTCCGCGGCCGCGTTGTCGCCGTCGAAGCAGACATGAACTGCAACGGCCAGTGGTTCGGGCACGGCGGCCAGCAGCATCTCGAATCGCCGCTCTGAATGCTTGGCGATTGTCACCGGCACCTGGTCGGGCAGGTCGAACTCGGCCGTCCAGTAGCCGGTGCCCAGGAGATGCAGGCGCGGTTTGGCACGGATCTCCTCCAGCGATCGCATCTCGCGCAGGCGCCCGAAGAATTCCTCGGCACTCGCCACCGGTTTGGCTTTGCGCCGCAGGAAGTAATTGAACAGTTCGACACCATCGGCACCGGCCGCGTAGTAGCCGGCGGCGAAGCCGCGGAGCATTTCGCAGCTGCCGGGCAGGTATCGCAGCGGAATGCCGTCGCGCTTGTCGGCGGTTACTTCGGCAGCGGCGTAGATCGCGATGTCCGGACCGGTCAACTGCCGGAACTTGTCGATCGGCATGGTCCAGGCGGTTGTCACCATCGAGGTCACGACGATGCCGTCGACTATGCCGTCGCGGGCCCAGGCTTCGACATCGAATCCGAGCGCGTAGGCGGCATCGGGATCGGCCGCGATACGAGGGATCAGATGGATGCGGCGATCCGCCTTTGCCAGGCAGTTTCGCACCTCAGCAATAAATGCCGTCATGATCGTGCAATGCCGCTCTGAATCGCCGCGCTCGAAATAGTACGTGAAGCGGCTGAAATCCAGTTCGAGAACGTCAAAGTCGTAGCCGTCGACCCATTCGCGAATCAGCGACAGAAAATATTCGCGCACTTCGGCGTGTTCGTAATTGAATCCCTCGGAGCCCCAGTCGCGGGCGTTGACTGGCGGCAGGTGTAACTGCGGATTGTCCTTGTAGAAGCGGCTGAAGTAGTGCGAGTCCGGCCAGGGGATATCATGCATGTCATTCATGCGCATCGAGATGCCGGGCGTCATTGCCTGCTGTCTCGAGTGCGCCAGGGCTGTCGCCAGGTAGTCGCACTGTTCCGCCAGTTGCGCCATCTGGCTGACCGTGTGTTCACGTGCCGGCAGCGTGCTTTCCGGGATGTTGCCGAAAAAATCACGACCCTCTTCCCGATACCCGTCCCAATGCGTTTGCCATACTTTGCTCGGGTAGTTTACGGTTTGACCGTTCGGATTGATCAGGATCACATCGGCGCCAAGGGCGACTTCTTCGACCATGCGTTCGACATGTGCCGGCGTCAGCGGTTCGGCCGAATTGCGAAAGAGATCGCTGCAGTCGAAGTTGTAGAGGACACGGTATTGGGGTTTCTGGGTCATTGTCACATTCAGTGTTCAGTTTTTAATTTCCGGGCCGATACGCTGGGAATCTATCCTGTATCGCACGCTTCAGCGCCCTTGATTTATCCCGGATCGAGGATGTGGGTACGATGCCGAGTTGAATTCATATTTCCACCTCGAAACACAGTTCACCGGCTTGCAGGCGACGTTTGGTTTCTTCGTGAAAGTAGTGGGTCAGGTCTGGCGCGCTGTCGTCGGGATCATCCACGTCGTGAAAGAGAAAACAAGGATCCCGGTCACGAATGATTGCCATCGACGTATCGATCATGTTGCGGATCATGAATACCTGGGCCATGGCCGGACCGACGCAGCCGTCTTCGATAATACCGCACTGGCGGAACATTACCTCGCTTTTCGTGACTTTCTCCGAGTTGAGATAGAATTCGCGGCGCCCGATCGGCTGCCGTTGATACCGGATGATGCGGGTGCTGCCACCGTTGTCCTCGATCAGATGATCGACTGGCTGCATGCTCGGCAGGCCGACCCAGTCCTCGACGGCGTGCAGGCAGGAGTTCGGGCCCAAGCCACAGCCGAGCATCAGCACTTTGGCGTCGAGCTCATACAGTTTGCCGAAGGCGCCGTCGCGGCCGTATGCTTCCATGTTTACGTCGTCGCTGGTAAGAAACTCTGCCTGCCGCCCGATCGCGGCGATCGAGTGACTGGCCGAGGCGCTGCGGCGCACACCGGGGCGCCGCCAGAATGTATCGGGTATGATGCCGACATCGCAGGCGGTTCGTCGCGGGTGATACGGTGGCCCGCCGGCTCCGGGAATAGCTATTTCCTTGCTGTAGGTGAAGGCCGGCATCACCAAGGTGCCTTGCGGGCCGACCGCATCGCGCAGTGCATCGATCACCGCGTCGCTGCCGCCGGTCACGTATCCGAGGCTGGCAAGGGCGCTGTGGACGAAGAGCACATCGCCGCGGCCAACACCGAGGCACCGCAGCTCGGTCGCGATCTGTCGACGGGTCAAAGGCTTTTTCCAGCGAAGCGACACGTAGCCATAGCGCTCGAGGCGTCGCAGAGACCACAGAAAACCCGGAGCGACAGGCTTACCGGTTTCATGCGTAACGAGCCGGTCGATTTCCTGCAGGTTACGCTTGCCGTCCATCCAGAAAAACGCCTGCAGATTGAGGAATCGCATGCTCTGTTTTGCTTCGTTGGCGGGTAGGCGCGACAGCCAGAACGGCGAGCCGTAATCGGCGTTTCGGATAGGGGTGACTTGCGGCAACAGCAAGAGGCCGGGCTGCGGCTGCAAGCGTCCGACATCGTTCATCGAGCTCGGTGCCTGCCAGTCGTCCGCAGTGGCGCGTTGGGGGAGGGCGACTGGCAGCGTGTTATCCAGTGATTGTCGTTCTGCGGCCAGCCAGCGGTCCAGGCGCTCGACCAGGACCCCTGTGTGTTGCCTGGCTTTCGCCGAGCGCGGCGCCAGCCGGGAGACGCTGCGGATGGCTTCACGCTGCCGCTCGGCCAGATAATCGACCGCATCGACACAGGGCGTCTTGCTCAACGGCTCGGTACCGTTGAGCTTGCCGACCAGTGACTTGACCGCTCGGGCATATGCGATGTCTGCAAGGGGGCCGGCGTCACCTGCATCTGCGGATGCCAGCGTGTACAGAAAGGCGCCGGCGGTGGCGGCGAAGATGCGATACATCTCCGGATCGTGCATGGCTGCGACATCCCGGCTGTTGTGGCAGAGTCGTCCGACTGTAGCGTAAGGAAAGACTGTGGGGATGCCGTACACGGGGTCGCAGAACTGGGTGTCGCTCGGGCGGCCGTATCGGGTTTCTCGTGCCTGGACGGTTGTCGATCGCAGCCGCGCGTAACGATCCCACAGGTCGAGCATCAAGGCGTCCGTGAACGAACTTTGCACGTGCGGGTTGACGAGCAACTGCACCGGCTGCCCGGTCGCGGCGCGCGGCAATCCGACACAATCGAGATTGAGTGTGGCCACGACATTGCGGAGTTCGCGCTTTCGGTCGTCGAGGTAGACGGTAGAGCCGATCCATTCCCAACCGGCGATGTGCCGGATCGATCGGCGCAGGGACGGCAGCCGGCGTTCCCTGATCAGTCGTCCCAGCGTGCCGAGAACTTCCTGTGCCAAAGCGCAGGCGGCCGCGTTGTCGTCGGCGCCGCACTCGAAGATGTGCGTGTACACCCACACTTCCTCGTGTGACTTGTCCCGGCCGCGGAGGCGTCCGGTGATTGTGTCCGTCTCGCCCTCGTACAAGGTTGCGTCGACCTCGACGTGCAGCTGCACGGGGTGCCTGGATCCAGCCATGAGCCGGCGCAGCCAGCGACCGTCACCCGGAGTGAGGACGAAAGCCCACAGGTTCGTTTCATTCGCAGTCGGGCCCCAGTGCTGATCGGTAGCAAAGACGTTGTGCCAGGGTACGGCTTGATCGTTGTCGAGATGCGGTTCCGGCATCATGTCGCTGACAATCCCTACGGCGCCATGCTCGGCAGCCAGGGCCTTGGCTTCGCCAACGTAGCCATTGATCAGGACAATTTTGCCGGCGACATCTATCCCTGCGTACGCTTTGGGGCAGGCGCCGTCACCGACATCGACGAGGTCGGCAGTGATGCCGCCCGGAGGTGTCGGACTGCTCCAGCGGACCAGGTGATTGGGCTCGACCAGGTAGTCGGCGAGGACCTTTCCCTGGTACTTGCGTGGGGCACTGATCGTGACGGTGCCGGCGCGGGCATCCCAGGCCAGCGGCATCAACCAATCACCGACGACCGTCTTGCCATCGGCCGGTGTGGTGATTTTGCGGAGATCACGAAGTTTGTTGTCACGCATCAGGCCGAGCACGTAGTCGGCGGTCTCGTGATACCGGTCGTAGCTGCTCCAGCGGTCGGTGGTGTGGATGGCTTCGGCGTGGTTGCGAATGCGCTCGACGTCGATCTCGGCGATCAGCAGTTTAAGCAGCGCGTCGAGGTCCATCAGAATATTCCCAGGACCGGGTTGTTGCCGTCGGTGCGGGATGTAAGCAGTGCCAGCACGTCTTCGGGCAGTTCGAGGGCGGCGGGGGATCCGGGGGCCGGCAGGATCTCGATGCCGTCGGCTGCGTCATTGATTTTGACGCGCAGCGCCCAGATCGCCTCGGTCCTGGCGTCATGCGCCGGGTGCCCGCCGGTGTGCAGATAAACGATGTAGGCGGTGCCGTCGGCCAGGACAATCGGGTGGCTGTAGCCGTAGACGCTCGGATCGACGGCGTACCCGTGCCGCTCGCCCGGGCCGTGCCAGGTACGGCCGCCGTCCGGGCTGAGGATGACATACAACCCGCCGAAATCGTAGGAGCCGTGAAAGCAGGCGAGCACCCCGTTGGGCATCAACAACAGATGCGGGTCGAAGAGATCGACGCCGACCGGCACCGGTTCGGTCCAGGTTCGGCCGCCGTCTGCCGACCAGTAGACGTCGCAATGGCGGCGTGACGCTGCGACGATGCGCCCGTCGGGCAGCTCGGCAATGGTTGTTTCGAAAAGATGGTGATCGGTACCGATGACCGATCCCAGCTCAAACGTTTCGCCGCGGTCGGGGGAGAGAAAGATACCGGTCGACCAGAATTCATCGCCCTCGAAAATCACCTGTGTCGCCCAGGCGACCGTGCCGTCGGCGAGCTGGATGGCGCTGCCGTTGCCCATGCCGCCGGATTCCGGCTGCAAATATCGTGGCTCCGTCCAGGTCGCGCCGTTGTCATGGCTGAGAATCCAGGCGGAGCGGCATTTCCTGGTGGCCGGCGCACAGAAGAAGGTGCAGAGGAGCGTACCGTCATCGAGCTCGACGATGGTCGGGTGCCGGTCGTCCATCTCGGTGTCGACCAGGGTTGCGGGTTTCGACCAGGTCAGGCCTTCGTCGTCGGAGGACATGATGTGGGCGCGGCCGCCGCGCGGTGCATAGATGCGCGGGCAGGAGAGACCGTCTTCGTTTTCCCAGCGTGCCTCGAAGATTTTGCGGCACACGGGGTCTGCGAGAATCTCCGGGGTCTGCGGCAGGCTGCCGTGCCAGTAGCCGCTGGTGAAGGTAATCAGCCAGCGGCCGCTGCGCAGTCGGGTGGCGCCGGCCCAGCCGACGAAGCCGTTGTACCCGACGTATTCTTCGGGCTGGTTGCACCACGGGCCGATCAGCATGCGTCGGCACATGCGGAAGTATTCAGCCTCGGGGGGGGTGCCGGTTATCTTGAATTCACGGGCATCCGGCATGTGAGGATCTCGCGGAGGGCTCCCCCCATGGCTTTATTGCCGTGGGGGTCCAGCCTGCATGTTCAATACGCTGCGTTTATTTTGTCGTGGCGCGGTTTCCAGTCGGCGACGACGAGGCTACCGTTCGGGTCCGGGACCCATTTCGCGCTGCCATCGAAGTATACCGCGTTGAAGCCATCTTCATGAGCCTCGTACATCCAGTCGTAATTGCACACATAGGCGTACTGTCCCGGCCACTCGGTCATGATCCGGCGTGGGGTACTGTCGGCGTCGTTGACACCGCAACTGGCAACGGTAACCCCGTTCTGTCGAACAAACAGGCTGTGGTTATAATGTGAAAACGCGTTGCTGCCCATGGCCGGACTGCCCCAAAGGGAAATGCTGTAATCCATGTCGAGGTTGTACCCGTTGATATCACGTGTGCCTGACGAGATCCCGGTGCAGAATAAGGACTCCAGAGTCGGCAGATACTCCTCGCGATACAGATATCCACCGTCGACAGGGTGGCCACTCACCCAGACGTAATTTTCACCGGTGGAGCCCTTGCAGTAGCCTTCGAGATTTCCCGGGGCGAGCTGGGGCATAATCCATCCACCCCAGTCGTCGGCATACATACTGGTGGCAAGCATATTATGATGGTGATTGGCCATACACAGAATCTTTCTGGCCTTATTCTTGGCGCGACCGAGCGCTGGCAACAGCATTGAGGCGAGAATAGCGATGATCGCGATGACGACAAGCAGTTCTATGAGTGTGAACATCTTGCGCCGACGAAGCGGCTGAAGGACTGTTGATTTATTACTTCTCACGCGTCACGTCCGATGTGGTATCGTGTTGCCGATATCGGTTCGAGCCTCAGTCCTTTACGATAATGCCAAAGCTTGTTCCTTCATAGGTAATTCTGTTGCTATTTCTCCACCATCACGCTTATCGGCTTGTAGAGTCCGCCGGCGCCGGAGTAGTTGTCGACCTTTACTGTCAGGCGGTGTTCGCCCTGGCTGTCGAGGGCGCCGGTGACGTCGAGGAGAAAGGGTTTGGACCAGGTAATGTCCGGGTAGGCGGTGTCGTACCAGGCGATGAGTTTGCCGTCGATATACAGCCAGGCGCCTTCGTCGACGGCTTCAAAAAGTACGAAAACGCGTTTGCCGGGAGGCAGGTCTGGACAGGTGTATTGCAGATTGTACCACCCCTCGCTCAACCCCTTGTAGCCCTGGTCGT
The DNA here is from genome assembly GCA_913042885.1 of uncultured Lentisphaeria bacterium. Next base: position 57,668 of record CAJWLW010000002.1, read on the forward strand.
CCCAGAACGCACCGATCTTGATCTTCGGCAGATCGGCGGTTGGAAAGTCTGGTTTGAACCAGCCCTGCTCGACGCCGATTCCCTGCGGGTCGTCCTTGAACCGCCAGCCGCCCAGCGGCAAGCGGGCGGCGAGCTCGAGGTCGTGCATGAGTTCCAGGCAATCGGCCCCGTCGATGTAGTGAGCCTGCGCCGGCGGTGTCTTGCCGAAGGCCGACTGTTTTTCGGCGTCGGTGAACTTTCCGGCCTTGGTCAGTTCGCGAATCTCATCGGCCAGCGGTGCCGCCTTCGGTCCTAATCGTTCGAGACATTCGACGACGTGATTCCTGGTGTTGGCATTCGTCGCGGGGTGCTCGAGCAGGTCGACCAGATTGCGCAGGTCGGTATCGTCGTTGCGGATACAGACCAGCGCATAGTAGGAGTCCGCTTGCCGGGCGCCGGGGTTGTCCCTGTCGGCGTACTGTTCCAGGGCCGGTACAGCCGGTGCCGCAGCCGGTCCGATGGCGGCCAGCGCGTAGATATAGCTCGCGTCGCCGGGGTTCTTTTCGTGTTGCCTGGTGAGTCTTGGCACCGCTGCAGCTGCAGTAGGGCCCAGCCGGGAGATGAGTTTGACAGCCGCGGCGCGTTTGCTTTTTTCCGGATCGTTGAGCAACAGAACGGCGGTCGGGACGGCCGGGCGGGCAAGCGCGCCCATGACGCCGAGCATCTCGGCGGCGCGGTCGGAGACATCCTTGAAGTTGTCGCCCAGTGCAATTGCCAGTGGCTCGATGACTGCGGCGGCGTTGGCGGAGGGTGACCGGACCCCGTCCGGCTCGCGCTTGTCCAGCGGACAGCCGATGGCCCCGAGAGTGAGCAAGGCGCCCATGCGGACGTAGAAGTCCGGGTGCTCGAGTTGCTGGCCGATCATCAGGATGGCTTCATGCGCGTCCGGTCCAATAGCTTCAAGGGCGTGGAGTGCCGGCATCCTGACCTTGGCATCGTTGAGAACATTCGCGAGTGCGGACACGGCGGGGGCTGCTCCGGCGCCCAGCTCGTACAGCGCCCAGGCCGCCGCGCGCCGAGTTGCGATGTCGTTGCTGCGCAGTCCGGCGATACAGGCGTCCACCGATTTTCCGCGGAATGGTGCGGCCTCGTCCTTGACATGGAATATTGGCTGTGGCTTCAGCGGGGCGGCGGGAGTGAGCTTTCCGAGGTATCCTGCTGCGCGGTTTCGAATTGCGTCGTACGCCTCGAGTGCCAGGGGTGCGCCGTCGGTGACGGTCAGCGGCATAATCGGCCTGAGCCGGGTCCTGAGCTTTGCCAGCCATGCGCTGGCTTCCGCAGCAAGGGGCGTGTCGGGGTGCCCGGCCAGGGTATCCTCGAGCATCTGCAGGTAGCGGAAGTCGTCGACACCTTCACGGCGTGCTTCCCAACCGGTGAGCGGCATTGGTTCGTGGCTGCGCGGCGCGAACCAGGCATGGCGGTGTTGGATGTGATGATAGGCCCACATCCAGTTGCCGCGCAACTCGAGCGCCCAGGTATGCAGCCCGGCAAAGTAGCGCTGCCGCAGCGGGTTGAAGCCCTCTCGCCACATGGTGTACGAGTAGGTGAGTATTTCGATATTCATCCGGTTCGCCTCGGCCATCACCTCTTCAGTAATGATCCCGTCGCCGATCGACTGGATATCGCAGAGGTTGGGCACCGAGTAGCCGTAGACCGCGGCGATGTTCGACTGATCGATGCTCATGCGCATGGCCAGGCCCTGCAGCGGTGCGCAGGCGCGTTTGATACCGGCGTCTTCGAGCGGGTAGTGCGGTTCGTCGGAAGCAAAGCCGGCGAACTCCGGCCAGCCGTTTTTTTCGCGCTGGGCCTTGAGCCAGGTAATCGAGGCTTTCAGCTGCACCCAATCATCGTCGCCGGCGATCTGGCCCAAAAGGAGGCTGAGAGCGTGCGGCTCCTCAAACAAGCCCGCTTTCTTGGCCAGCGGCAGCAGCCGGTTGATGACATGGTGGTTTTGCGGTGGCAGCGGGTGAAAATTCGCCGTCGGATAAAAGACGCAAGCGGTTTGGCCGTGTGCGACCATGTCCCGGTAGATTGCCAGGATCGTTTCCTGTGGTGCTGCCATGCCGCCGAGGCGCTTTGGCAGCATGTCTTCACGAAACCACATGCCGAAGGAGGCCCGTGGCCGTGGCAGCTCGAATGACCGGACGTTGACCTCGAGGTCGACGACTGTCTCGGGCCTGCCGGCGGCCTTGATACGGATTTTTCCGGCATGCACGCCATCCGGCGTCTGACGATCAGCATGAAAAGTCAGCCAGAAGTTGACGCTGCGGTCTTTTTCGAGCGCCTTGAAGACATTGCCGCGCTGCAGGTGGATCTCGCTGAGCAGCCATCCCCTGACCTCGCCGGCTTCGGGAGACGCCGCTTCCAGTTCCTCTTTGATCGCCGGTTCGATACGGTGATAAATGGTCACGTCCAGGTCCGACTCGACCGCCACCTCGATTGCCTCGATACCGTCCGTCAGTGCGTGTATGCCGAACTGAATCGACTCGTACTCATTGCGAGCCAGTACGCACGAGAGTTTTTCTGCGACGATCTCTCGCGACGGTACGAATGCAGGCGACAGGTTTTTCATTGTTGAATATTCGAAAACTACGCAACCTGCGTTCAGCTCGGCTTTTATGAAATTCAAAATAATTTTCTTTAATACCAACCCCAAAATCCAAAAGTTTTAAATTTTTAAATCTTTTCTTTAATTCTGGAGACAATAATGATTTTGGAACTGCAAGAGGAGATTTTAAAGATTTATATTGGTTTGAATCTCCTATTAGTTTAAGTGGGTTACATGCCACAAATATATCAACAAGTTCTTTCTTTATACTTATAGAAGTATTCAATGCTATAACAAATGGCTTGTTCTTTTTGATATACTTTTCTATTTCTTGTTTATAATCTTTTGCTTGAGATCCGGATGCAACAAGTAGTACGTCTTTACCTTTAATTTTTTTTGATGGCGACCATTTACCTTTTTTTAGTTTCATTGGTTTTTGAAATTCTGTTCTCACTAAATCAACATTATATTTTCTACACACTTTACAATCAGGATATCGACCATCAGCCTTTT
>CAJWLW010000003.1 GCA_913042885.1 uncultured Lentisphaeria bacterium
CTGCGAGTCGGTCACGAAGTTTCAGGATGGCAATCTTCAATTTGATCTGTGCCACGGAGCTCGAACGTGTCACACACATGCCACGGGACCTCTTCAGAAATCCCCTGCTCGACGAGTACGCGGCAGGAGACCGCTGGATCGCCAGTTACGATGTTCCGCTCAATGTCAACGGCGACGTTGCGACACCGGAATTCAAACTGCCGCACAGCTCGGCGCATCGCATCAAGGACTATCTGCGGCAGTTGCACCGCCGCAACTACAAGGGCGCCGAAGGCATGATGGCGTGGCGCCGGCATGCGAAGAAAATATGCGGCTTCAACATTGCCGCGCATGCCGAGTGGTCCTGGAACCTGAACGGCCGCAGCGAAAAAGAATTCGCGATCGCGTGGGCGACCCGCCAGGGCTACGCCGACCCCGATGCAGTGGGCGAGTGGTCGGAGTTGATGGGACCGGTCGAGTTCGACGTTTACGACTCGGATTTCCCGGGCTGCTACTCCCGGGGCAAGGCCGCGGACATGGTAAAACAACGGCGCCGGCCGTTCCTCGGCGAAGGCATCTTCCGGTACTATTCGGACCCTGAAGATTTCAACCGTAAAATTGCCGTCTGCGAAAGGGCCCTGGAAATCGCGGCCGCATTTGCGGACCCGTATCTGGCGTCCGAAACACGGGTCGTGCTGAGCTATGTCAAGCTGGCGCAAATGATCTACGAAACCGCCGAGCAGCTTGCGGTCGGTGACATCGTGACGGCGGACGGCCAGAAGCAGCTCCGCACGAGGCTCAAGCAATTGGGCGGAGTGGGTGCGGAAAATGTCGCGGCGATCAAGGCGTGGCGCACCCACCTCGGGCCGGAGCGGTGGCACCACCGCGTTCACGATGCCATCAAGGGCACCGAGTCAACCGTGGCCCAGATCGTGGGCTACGTCGAAAGCAACGTCCTGTATTAAAGCAATGACGTATAAGACTGATGATCATGACCGCCATGGGGCGCCTCGACGGCGTTCCTGATTTTCAGCAATCGTGCGTCCCCGAGGGCTGCTGTTGCGACCGTGGCCAAATCGCTCATGGCGATATAATGCTTGTCCGTCGCTTCAACCGTTGTCGGGTTGCCTGTTCTCTGCACCATCGATTCCGTCATTCCCGCCAGGCACCGTCGATGACCTTGCCGCCGCGACCGGTGCCGCGCAGGTCGCCGTCGAAATGAAACAGGGCCAGCGTGTGCTCATCCATGGTGTATGGCTTGGACGGCGGCGTGAATTCCTCGTCGAACCCGTACCTCAGGATGTCTGAGACGCGGAATTCGTCTATCATGATGTCGAAGCCGGCGCCGCCAAGGCGCCATTCCCCTCCAGGCGGCGGTGCGGCAACGGCGTTGGGCCAGTATTTGTGCTTCCAGTTCACGTAACCGGCCAGGTCGGGCCTGCCGTCGAGGTACGCCCGGAACATGACTTTGCCGGTGTTTTCGTCGCTGCCGCTGGTCCATTTGTAGCCGTCGTTCCACGTCCATTGCACGGCGACATGGTGCCACTTGCCGTCGCCCAGTGCAATCGGACCGACACCATATTGATCGGGCCCGAAACGTCCGGCACTGTCCATCGTATCCCGGCCGTCATACAGCCCAATCACATTTTTGAAGGTAAAGTCGATTAATCCGTATTCCTTTCTGGGCTGATGCCCTGCTGCGAAACGGATGGTGATCGGCAACCCGCAGTTCAGGCTGCTGTACGCGTCGAAATTCAATTTGACGCTGAAATCAACGGTGCCCTGTCTGGCGTCGAAGAATTCACGTACTGCCTTGTCGTCGGTTATAGCGCCGGTCGGCAATGTGACTTCCCTGTCGGTGGTCAAATGAAGGCTCTCACCCATGCCGATGTTTTCGTCCGGCCCGGGAGCCGTCGAGGCTTCGGCGGGCACGTCAATCTGCGTGTCGGGCACAAACAGGCTCTCCTCGGAAAGCGCGATAAACGGCGGAATGCCGTCTATCTGCAGATAGGGCACCCGTATGTCCGGATGGAAGGTGAGATGCCAGGTAACATCCTGGTCTTCCGTATCGGCATCGATCCGCCAAACCGCGGTCTCGGTTTTGATGTTGCGGCCGCGGCTGGACCGCAGTTTCAGCACCGCATTCTTGTTGTTCGTTCGAATAGTGAAGGAATCCGTCTTCGCCGGCACCCGAAACCAAACATCGGTGGGGTGCAGGTAAATGGCCTTGAGCAGGGACCCGGCAGGATTGGCGACAACCCACTTTTCCCCGGGCTGATAGAACCACTTCAGATCGATGTACGGATGCCACGGGTACGCTTTGAGTTTGTCGGTATACCTGACATCAACCGCGTACGTGCCGGCCGGCATCTCTTCGGCAACTGCGATGGTGTAGATCCAGCCGTCGATGCCGGCAAGCTGTTTTCTCGAGAGTACCGTTTCGGTGACATCGACATCGCCGCGGCGCACCCGGATTTCGGCAAACGGCGCAAACGTCTTTTCGGTAAGGAACGTCGGCGGGATAAAGTTCCTGAACATGGCGCGAAACACTGTTTTCCCACCCCCGGCATGCTGGAAAAAGACCGGCGACCGGGCGGGATCACGGATGACCGCCAACTGCGGCACCGCCAACGCCTCACCGGCGGGCTGCACTGCCAGCCACATGTAGGCGGCGAGGTCCGCGGCTCGCGCCAGGCCGTCATAATCGGTAAACGACATGTGCAACTGCCGGCGCTCTTCGAGCCATCCCCGGGCAAAGGCGCAATACATCGGGTTGCCGCCGAGCCGGTAACCGATTTGGTTCAGGAACGGAAAGTTCTTCGTCGTGTCGTGCACCATCGATCGCTCAGGCTTCAACAACCCCAGTTCGAACAGTTTGTCGGCATAGGTTTCGGCAAATTCCTTGAATTCGTCGCTGACTTCCGGTACTGCGAGGGATTCGCGCAGGGCGTAGGCGTTCCATTTGATGCGGTTCGCGTGAACCCCCTTGGCGATCATGTTTTTTTCCTGCGCCTTGAAGGCACGATAATAGCGCTCGTCCCACGTCGCCCGATACAGGCAGGCAAGCTCGCCCTGCCAAATGATATTGCCGCTGCCCAACCCGGCCCCGGCGTCGCCGCCGTCGTCACACCAGCCGTCGACAATCATTTTCGCAACATTGAGCGACCGCCGGTCACCGGTCGTGTAATAGTCCAGCAGCAGGAACTTCAGATGCCCCCAGGTCCACCTGCAAGCCCATCCATCGAAGGCCCAGGCGCCCGGACCGCGATAGCCCCAACCCTTCTTCCGGGTTAATGCCGGGGTGTCGATGGCATGGTGGATGAACCTGATATCCCGCGTGTGGCGTGACATGGCAACCGCATAGTCGTAATACCGCCGGTCCCCCGAACGCAGGTACAGAAACCACGGCGCGATGACATGCGGGTAGCTCGAATTGTCGTTGTTCTTGCGGTACCCCGAATAGATCCAGTAAGGTTCGTCACCCTCGCGCTGTTTGGAGATTTGCTGCGGCACGCCGCGGCCAAAGTCGTAGTAGCCGTAATGGGGGCGCAACCGTGAAACAACATGGAGATACTCATCAAAGGCCGCCGAGAGCTTCTCTTCGACGACAGGGAAGCGGTCGGTATCGTAGGGATGCAGATCCCCCAACGCGCGTGACTCGCAATTCCACTTGCCGGATGCCAGTGCCGTTGGCGGTGTGTTCAATGCCTCGGCAAGCCGGGCGCGTTTTTCCGCCACTATCGGCGGGTGAAAATAGAGCAGCGTCTCATGCGTCTTCGAGAACCCGAGTCCGTTGCTCGGGCGCGCTTCGAGCGGCGGATAATGTACCCGATTCGCCTGGAACCTGTCCCATGTCTGATCTCCCCAGAGGGACTTCAGCGCCGACAGCCGGAAGTCCAGGTTGCCACCGCCCTCGCTGGAGAACAGATGGGCGACGACACTGTTCCCGGCCGCCTCCAAGGCTGACGGGCGTTGCCTGGACAAGTCCCGCACACATGCAAGCAATCCGAACCGCTGACCCGACATGTCGATAGCGTTTAACAAACGTCCGTCGACCAGAACAGCCGCCCCGTCACCAAACGCCATGGGCATTGAAAATCCCATGTCCGAAAACTGGACAGTGTCCGTGTCGACGGTGATGATCCAGGTCGTAAAGAGACGCACGAGCGGGCTGTCGCGATGGATGTAATATCGATGGATCGCCTTGCACATCCTCTCGCCATCATCCGAAGCGAACCAGCCTTCCTGGCGAATGACGACGCGCATCGGACCGGCGTCGGTTATCTCGAGAACATTGTCCGCCGCCGCGTGCCCGGTCGAGAACCTGGTGCCGTCGTGGGTGACAAAATGACTGGCGCGTTCGGGTGTCGGCGCCAGGATTTGTTCGTCCGCACTGAAGTCGCCGTCGCCATCGAGGTCCAGCATCGCGGATTCGATGAGCGTATTGCGTTCTCTCACAAAGCGAAGTTGCAGGATGCCGTTGTTTACTGTTATGCCCTGTGCCGTTTCGGAAACTGAAATCGGCGGGGGATCCGTCCGCTTTACGCTGGTTCCGTACTCCAGGAAATAGGCCGGCGGAGGCTCCTCGAGACATGCTGGTTGGAAATCAACGAGCAGCCAGCGAATACTGGCGGCGTCTTTCCTGTCTGCGGGTTTCGTCCAGGTGGCGGTCGGGACAATCTGGGATGGCACTTCAACGCCGTTGGCGTCGACGATACGGGTGCTGGACGCACTGAACAGCTCACCCTCCGGTACCGGCACGCCAAAGGTCACAGGCCATTTGCCCCTGGCCCCAGCACCGGCGTCCACGTTGAGCGGCACGCGTCTGTACTTCGCTGCCTTGGAGCTGTCTTCTATTGTCGAGACTACGGCAATCTCCACAGCCGTGTTTTCAATCTCGACTGGCTCGATGTTGCGGTCGACTCGGCGAGCACCGAACTCGACGGTTCCCGCCGCAACCCGGAACGCCTCTGTCAGCCGCTCGGCATCGGCGGCTTTCAGTGTCTCACTGATGAATTTCAGTGAGCGGAAACCCTGTGGTTCATTGAAGCTCTTCTGCAATACGGACCAGGTCGAATACCGGTGGCCGCCGGATCGAAAGACGGTCGTGTTCCTGGTGATGTTAAATCGCCACACCTCATCCGGATTCGGTGTTCCGCCGAGCGCGGCGAACGGAATCGCTGCTTCAAGACTCCAGAAGTCATCGCCCTTGAATGCTGCTGCCTGCCACTTGCGGGCGCCGCCATCGACCCACACCTTGCTTCCGAGGCTGTTCACCAGGAGCTGCTGAAAGCGCTCGGGGCCGATGAACACCTCGACGCTGTTTTCATCCCAGAGATTGCCGCCATCCTGCAAACGATCGGCCAGCAACGCGACATCGGGTTCATGGCAGCTGGCGGCAAGATACAGGGTCTGGCCGTGCCAACCGATGCGGAACGCAGTCTGTTTGTCGGTGCGCGCCGCAGTGCCAAGCACGTTGAAACCGGTTGCCTCGACCAGTGACGTCCAGCCCGGCTCATCGGCACGGCCGTCGAGCTTTGGGGCCGCATCGAGCTGGAATACCGGATAGTAGATGGCGGCGGCGCCGGCTTGCGGCGCTTCGATGACACCGTTTTGGATCAACGCCTCTCGTGCGAGGTCCGCAGCGGCAGCCGTCGCTGCGACCAGTACCAGGGCCAGGGTTGTCACCTTTTTCATTGCAACTTCTCTAATGCTGTTCCGGTAGCAGACACGACGTTCGCCTCCGTAACCCAGCATACGTCCTCACCCGGCTGACTCACGGATTTGTACGTACGCCTGCCCATGACCCCGGTCAATGGCGAGGTCACGCGATCGAGCAGTTCGAGGGTTTCGAGGCAGCGGATCTCGAACACGACATCGCCTTCGCTCACGGGATCATACTCATCGAAGCGGAAGTCGATGTGGCCAATGGCCCGGGTGCTCAACTCGACCATGGTTTTCAGATCCAGCAGGTAGACCGGCTGCTCAAGGAGCACGTCGCCGGCCATCATTCCGGTGGCTTTCATGACGTTACGAATACCTTGCCTGGCGATCGGAAATTCCTCTTCCTTGAGCATATGCTGAGCAGAGAACTCGACACAGAAAACGGCAAGATTCCCGTTGGCCGTGTTCTGGTAACAGAGATTGCCGCCGTCCAAGTCATCCGGATCGGGATTCACCATGAATATCGCTTGTATGCCGAAGTAGCGTGCGACAGCGTTGGCTCTGGAACTGGCGCTGTAGATCAGCGGCTTCTTCGCCTGCAGGCAGTGGAAATCGATGATGACATCGGCGTCTGCCATCGTTTCAGCCCACAGCCAATCCGTGATCTCCCCGGCTACGCCGTAGTCGCCCTGCCGCTGCCAGAGGCGGTTCATATTGTAATAGTTCGGCCCCTGGTGGCGCCCCATGCCGAAGACACAGTAGCCGTGCCGGTCGCGGGCATAGTAGTAATCGCCGAGCTTCGCAAGGTCTTCGCGCTCGGGATAGAATTCATAGTCGATCTCGAGTGCCAGGGGATTGGCGCACGGGCAGATATTCAGCGTCCCGCAAAAATCCTCCGATGCGATCTCGTCGATGAACTGCGCAAGCATGACCGGACCGGCATGTTCGGCGCCATGCTGGCCGGCAATCAAGGTGAGCGTCGGTCCGGGCGATCCGCCATCGATCCTGCACCGGGTGACCTGGAACTCACGTCCTTTGCAGGTGCGAAATTTTTTCCGAAATAGTTGTTTGTCCGGCATATAAGTTTGCCAAAGGTATTCCTGAAGCCCTGAACCCTCAGTCTGTCACACATACCCGGGTCTGGCCAGATAGAGTCTTTCCGGATCGCGCCAATGTTTCAGCATGATCGCGATCTTCTTCTCCAGCTGCCCCACAAGATCGGGGCTCATGGTGAACGTGTCTTCGTCTTTCGCGGTGGCGGCCAAGGTGATCAATGGCTGCCTGCTGGTCTCGAGCAGGCGGATCAGTTCACGCGTATTGTCGAGCTCATCCCGCATGATGTTTGCTACGAGAACATGGTCACCAGAATTGATCCGCCCGCCGTCCTTGGCCAGGTCCATGTGGACCTGAAACTGAATGACGTTGTTGAAATTTCGCACCAGGCACCCCAGCCCCTGTAGACGGCACAAGGTATCTTCGAGATGCGCTTCCATCTCGGCGCCAGGCTTAGTCCCCAGCACTTTGCGGGCACTCTCGACCGCGGTGTTCAACCCCTCCATGATAAGCGTGCAGGTCCTTTCGACCCGGCGCGCTTCAGCCGGCATCTGGAGGATCTCACCCCACCGGCTGCCGTGCAGATCAAGAAGATCGCCGCCGACATCTTCGCCCAGGACATTCCATACGTGCGCTTCGTAGTACGATCTTTCGTCTTCCGTCAGCTCCAGTGGGAATGCCACGAGGGGACGGGTGAGCCATCTTTCACTGACCGATAGATAGAAAAAGAAGCTCTGCTTAAAGAGTTTCTTAAACTCGTCGAGGGCCCTGTCCAGGTACACCCAACTATTCAGCATCCAGTCGATGCCCGGCTCGGACAACGCTTCACCCAAAGCCTCCCGCAGGATCGCCAGACGTTCGATCAGGTTGGCGCTGGGCTTCTGGCGAAAGCGCGCCACCAGTGCGGGATAAACACTGTTCTTTGAAAAAGCGGCGGCACCCTCGATGGCAAACACGACAGTATCGCAATCGGCCTGTGCCGCCGTCTCCAGCTCGGTCAACATCGACAACGGGTTCTCACAGGCAATCGGCTTATCGAGTGGCGGCCGGCAGAAGGCCAGTCGACTGCCATCGTTCGCCGCGATCAGAGGAACACAGCCGCTGTAACTCCAAATGCCGATATGATAGACATACACGACCGGCGAAGTACCTGCAGACCTTGTTCCGCAGCTGACGGCTTCCATAAATCCAGCCACGCGCTCGGGCATGGGTACATCCCGACAGCCACTGGGGCCGTTCTCGCCGGCGTACAGATCAGGCGACCAACATATGCCGGCGCCCGAGTCATTGGCCAGCAGCCCGAACGTGTCAAGAATCGGCGCTGCATCGACGATGCTGCGACTGGCAATTCTGTACAACTCGAGGACGTCCGGGTTGTCGATGCACGGGGCGAAACGCGGCGTCAGGCTGCGGAAGAGATGGTCGCATCTTGGCCCACGCCAATCCTGGTGCGCCTCATAGACTGATTCGGGCAGGAATTGCGGCTCGCATCCGAAAAAAGCGCCGCGCAATCCAGCTTGCGCCGCGATGCTGCCTCGTTCTGCGAGCGCCTCTAAATTCTTCTTTGCATAATCCGCCGGCACAGTCGATTCCAGCGCCTCGGGCACATGGAACTTGAAGAAGCCCGGGAACCGGGCGGTGTACTCCGGGTAGAAATCATAGCCGGGACAGTACTCCCCGTCGTTCATGAGCTGGTGCCGGCTCTTTTGTGTCAACGCGCCAATGTCGACATGGGTAAAGCCGCTCGCCCTGGCCGTCTCTGCCAACCGCTGAAACTCGTCTATCGAAACCGCACCGGCCAGGAGCACCAGTCGCTTCGGGGTGAACGTTTTTTCCACTGACTGTTCCTTATTAAAGGGTGGGATTCATTTCATCGGCTGCGATCGATTTTCTGTATTCCACATGGCCGTCACAGAAAAGGGCAACCGCTCCATCGGAATGGCGGAGGTCTACTTTGTTAAGGGCACCGTCATTGGGAAGGGTATCATAGCTGAAATAAGGTCCGCCGGCGTTCAGGTCCACACAGTCCGTCGAGATTATGATCTTCGACGGATTGGTTAGTCGGCTCTCCTTGTAGGAAGGCGTGATTATTACGGCGGGATGACCGTGATCGGTTCTCCCACCTATCGACTTCATGGCGTTTCGGTTACAATTATAACCGTAGGAGATCGCGACAAATATGGTGCTGTCGACGCAGGCGATCGTCTCCCACGTCCCGACGGCACCGCCGATCAGCGGATCGGTGTACTCCGTGGATGGGCACACAAACGGTGAGCTGTCCACCCAGCTTGCCCCACAGGAATCGCCCCTGAGGTAGGGAACCAGGTATCCACAGAAATAAATGAGATTGCTGAATGGCCTGGCGCCCGCCTGTGGAAAATACGACTCGTTCTCATCCGTGTAAAAAGCCGTTGCCTGCGAGATCTGCTTGAGGTTCGACATGCAGACCGCCTGGCGTCCCTTGTCCCTGGCGGAATTCAAGGCAGGCAACAGCATGGAGGCGAGGATTGCGATAATCGCAATCACCACCAGCAGCTCGATGAGTGTAAAACCACGCTTGTGCCGAGGGCAAGTCATTCGCCGGGTCCGGGGATCAGAGATATTTGAACACAACTCACATAACCTAAAAGGATTGTCCGGCAATGTCAAAAGAAAGGCTGCTGCGATTTCGCTTCAGCCAGCAGGCGCAACGTCGCCATCATTGATTTCACATACTGGACTTGCTGCGAGGACTGTTGCCTTTCCAGCAACAGGTTTTCATCCACACGCCAAGCTGGGGACAACTCGAGCGTGCTGGGCGCCCGGTGCTCGACCACGGTGTCCGGGCCGTCATCGGGCCGGCGCATCGGGGGTGATGCATAGCCCACGACCTTTTCCAGAATAAAGACCGGCACCTGCGGCGCGTCCTCGCCCAGCAGCAGCAGTTCGAACATCAGCCGCGCCTGCGGCAAGTCGTCCTCACCCTCGGCAACGCCCAGCTGGCCACAGCCTTCGTCCGTCCACACCTTGCGGACCCCTTTCAAATGCGCCATCCGGACATAGGGTGCCTGTAGCCTGAGTGCCGCCACAGGGTCCTCGCCGCAGTTGATCATGTTGCCGAAATCGAAAAGGAGCTGGACGCGCGGATTCCCGACCGCTGCCACGATGTCGACCATCTCATCCGACTTCAGTGCTTCATGCTGTTCGAAGTTGATCTGCAAGTCGTGGCGTTCTGCTTCTGCTGCGATTCGTTTCAGGTCGGCGATCGAGTTGTCCAGGATATCACCGACGCGCCCCAGGTAGCCGGAGCGCAGGCGAATGTGCCGGGCTCCCAGCCGCCCGGCAATGCGGCGCATCCGCTCGAAAGAGGCGAGCTCGGTGCGACTCATTTCCAGTGCAATCTCGAGATCGAAACGTTCGGCCAATGATCGAAGGGCATCCACGTCCGCGTCCGACATTTGGCTCAATCCCTTCGCTCCGCCAATATCGATATTGATGCTGACACCGGCGAGACCCTGTTCGATGGCGAACCTGAAGATGTCGACAATCTGAAAAGGCCCGTGGGTCAGGTTCAGATAAAACGAAAATGAATGGGCGAACAGGCGGATGCCGTCGATCCGGTCCACGAGTTTGCTCGCCGTCGCCGCGTCGAACCGTGGCAGGGGCATATCCGCACCGTCCTCACAGTTGGCCAGGAGCAACCGCTCGATACAGGCGTCGATCGGCATGGCTATATTGCTCCGGTCTCGAAGCTCAGCAGATGCCGACCTGCAAGGCGGCATTCAAACGTCGACACACCATTTGCCACCTCAACCGATAGACCACGCCCGTCCAGCGTGACCCGCGGTTCTTTGCAACGGGCCAAGACAAACCGAAACGATTGCAGTCCGGTGCCCTGGACGATTGCTTCAATGTTTTCGCCCGTTGATTCGATACGCTCGACGAACACCATCTTGTCCCCGGCCCCCAGCGCCAGGTCACCGCACCATGTCACACTCGCCATGTCATCACGCGGCATGGTCACCGGCATCGCAAGCTCGCCCAGGTGAAGCACCGCCTGCTCTTCAGGTGCATCCATCTCCCACCAGTCAATCCCGATGAAGTAAATCACCGTAGGTACTTTGCCGGGCTCGCCGTTGCGGGTGAAAACAGAATAGTTGACCCATTCCGAGCCGGAGAAACGTACCGGCCCCTGATGCTCCCGGGCAAGATCGCCGACCAACCCGCGCATCAGTGGCAGCAACTTTTCTTCGCCCGGATAGTTCCACAGCGTCAACAGCAGGGCGCGGCCCTTGCCGATCCTGTTTTCAACCAGTACCGGCGTATCCGTGTCGCCGGCGAACCACAAAGGTGTTGCGCCTTTCATTTCCGCGTCGGCGACGTGAATCTTACGGGATGGATGGCCTGCCAATTCGACCAGCTTGTCGCCTTGGCGGATGGCGCTTATTTCGGCGCCCCTGCCCTTGATGCAAACGCCGAAAAGCTCCGTGAGGTCACCCTGATTGACCAGGTTTATTTCGCTGTCGCGTTCAATCCCGGTCGAAAGCTGCGGCACCGCCATCAGCAAGGTGCCGCCGGCTTCCACGTATGCCGCCAGCTTGCTTACCTGCGTCTCGGTCGCACTGTTCCAGCCGGGAAAGATCAGCGCCGGATAGCGGCAGAGTTTCGCCACGGTCGCCTCTTCCGGCACCAGGTCGGCCTTGCCATGGGGCGATGGCTGGAACCAGTGCTGCCGCCGTACTGGCGGGCCTTTGGGATAGTCCAAGCCGAACCTGATCCCCGGATAGATGACGTCCAGCAACTCGTAGCCGGCCTCCGGCGCGTCCGGCGCCCAGTGGGTGGCCAGCCCATCGTTGACGTCGTGCTGGAGAAAACCCAGGGCGGCGCCGGGTTCATAACACCCCTCATGCCATCCCCGCATCGTCTGGTGCGAGCCGTCCCACAGGTCGTATCGGCCCATCACGAAACCCAGTGTCGGCTGCGGCCCGTCCCAATAGTCGCGACTGCGCAGGAAATCCCAGAACGACTGGTGAATCGCCAGGATTTTCCGCGAATACCCAAACGAGTCGTAACCGCGGCAATGGGGCAGAAAGGTGCCGGTGCGGTTCGGGTACGTCATGCCTTCGGTAAGAAAATCCGTGCAGCCGCCCATATAACAGAGCCGGTCGTGCAGTGTGATGATACGCTGCTCCTGCACGGAACCATTGTGAATGAACGCGTTGTCCTCGCAGTTGGAGCAGCCGAGGACAATATCGTAGGCGCGTGCCGTGCCCCGCTTGGCGGACAACGCCATCTCGGTCGAGACATAGCCGATTTGTATCCACACTTCACAGGCACCGGCAGCGGCGCCGTAGCGGTACCACATCTGGTTGGTGTGAAAGGCGAGCCGGTACTTGCCGCCGTAGGTCTCTTTCAGCTTCTCGATGAAGCGGTCGACAAATTCCCCGGGTGAATCCGCCATGAACGCATCGGGGTCCGGGCGTCGGGTGCCGTCGCGCAACAACAGCCCACCGGTCCATTCATCCAGGTCCTTCTGGTCGAACTGCGTCTTGGCGGGGTCGAGCCGGGTATACCCGTGGTAGATATGCCAATGGGTATTGAAAAACAGGCCGGAGTCCTTGATCACCGCCCCCAGTTGCCGGCCGATTTCAGCAGACGTGCCATTGGCCAGCAGCGACCGCGGCGTGACCGCATTGCCCAACTCTATGTCATTGACGATGTCCGTCTCCAGGCGCAGCGCGTCGGGGCTGCCGGTGTACGAGGACTGGGTGATCAGTACCGAAAATTTTATCGCATCGGGATCGGCCACTGAACAAATAAAAGGGATCCGGGTGCGATACGATCCCCGGTTCGTATTGATGCACAGGTCAACGTCGGAGGCCGGGTGCAGAGCTTCGAACGCCAATGAATGTTCGCCGGCCTCCAACTGCTGAGGCAGCTGCACGGCAGACCTGATGGCATCGCCGCCTTCGATGGATTCTATCGTCTGCGGCTGGAGAAAAAGCAGCTTGATGTAGAACGGGCGCCCGGCATGACAGACACGGGGCACGCGGGTGAATTCACCATCCGTCTCGGTGAACAGGCACAGGTCCAGGGCAAAGATCGGTTCCCGCCGTGGATCGAAGTCGACGCCTTCGACGAGGTCAACGGAAACAGTGTTCTCCCCGATACGCAGCAGCTCAGGCGGCATGTCAATGATCAGCTCCATCTGATAAAACGGGTGGGCGCCCTGGTGGTGGTTTACAGAACCGGGTTGACGCACGTCGTTGATCATCTGCCCGTTGACTTTGATTTCCAGGGCCGGCTGCTTTTCCACACCCGGTTCAGTCGGGACTTCAGGCGTCCACGGCCACCCATAACGGGCGCCATGCAGATGGAAGAGACAACGGTTTTTTACTTTCTCATCCTGGTCTGCTGAACCGGTTGGGGAACCCGGCAGTTGATCGAGTGTGAAGCGCGCGGTTGCCGGGGCAAAGACGATCGTGCCCGGGCGCTCGTAACGATAGGCAGGCGTGCTGTCTTCAAAAAGCATGCGAGTCTGCGATTGGCCGGAAAACTGCCCGGCGTCGATGCGCAAGACCGTGAAACGCCCCCGCTGCTCGACCCGCGGCGACTGGCCGGCAGCTGGAGGCTCCGGTTGCGGAAACGGCCAGAGCGGTTCGCCATGCAGAGGTTGGCGTTCCTCCGGCAGGTCGGTCAGGACACGGACACCCTCAACGGCGCCGCCACTGCTCCCGGTAATGCGCAATCCAAGCGGCGCCGGGATGTCATAGGCGCTGCCCCCGGCGGTCTTGAGCAGGACGATATTGACGCCCTTCGACAGGGGTACTGCGAACTGTTCGTTGTTTGGCGCCAACAGACGATTCACATTGAGGAAATCCAGCGGCGCCCAGACAGCCCGGCCGTTCACCCACAAGTGATAGTTTACGGCTGCGGGCCACAGCCGGACTTCCTGGTCCCGGTCCGAATCGAGATAGACGCAGCAATACGCCACCCGCCAGGCGGTCCCCTGCGGCAGGAACGAACGCTCAACCATCTCCTCCTTTCTGAGTTGGTCGCAAGCGGCCTTGAATGCTTTTTCCAGGTCGATGGAAAACTCGTCAGAACGCCACGCCTGCCACTCGAAAGTCTCGCCCTGGACACTGACGCTGTCGCCTTGCTTTGGACGCACTGCGCCCTGCCCGCCGGCGCCTGCGAGGAAATCGATCTCTGCCGCCGCCGGTTCCGAACGGTCATGGTGAAAGTCGGCATAGCCATAGAAGATCGGCCCCAGGACAAGCCAGTCCTGCACCCAGCCTTCACCAAACCGGTCGTGGCGATATAATGTACGCTTGTCCTGCATCAAGGCTCGTCTGTCGCTTCAACAATTGCGGGTTCGCCGGTTCTGTGTGCCACTCGCACGGCATCGGCCACGGCAATATTCTCCAGGATCTCCGCCATCGGCACCGGTGACTGGCCGGTATGTACCATTGTTTTTATTTTCTCGACAATTCGGCGCATCCCGTGCGGGTGCGTGTGATCGTTCTGCGGTTCGCTGCGGATAGCCCCATGCTTGCCGATTGCGGCGGCGTAGAAACTGACCGTCACCTCTTCCCCGCCGCCGGCAGATTTCGTCAGCAGAACGCCGCCGGCCGGTTTGTCGGGCGCATCAACATAGTTCAAGCGGACGACATCGACATCCCCGTCGCCCATGACGTCGACGGACCGCACACCGGTACCGAAGACGTGCTGGGCCGCGCTGATCGCGTGAATCAGGCCGTCCAGCCGTAATCCCACGCCACCATGGATGAGCCCGAGGTTCAACGGCGTTATCTCGGCCAGGCGATTCCGGAAGTGGCTGAGCCCCGGTGTTTCCCGCATAATCGACAGCGACAGTATCGGTGTACTGTTGTCCCTGGCGAGTGCGGCAAGCGCGCGCGCGTCCTCCAAGCAGGAGGCAAACGGTTTGTCGACAAACGTCGGGACCCCTTTCCTGATGCCCGGCGCTGCCAACTGCGCGTGGTCTTCGCCTTCGGTCTTGCAGTCGCCGATGACGACGAGGTCAACGTCGTCCGACACCTCGTCGAGCGTTTCGCAGACTCTTGGTTTCGAGCCGAACACC
Source organism: uncultured Lentisphaeria bacterium (assembly GCA_913042885.1). Next base: position 14,777 of record CAJWLW010000003.1, read on the forward strand.
CTCGCACCCAGTTCAGCCAGCTCGCGGTCTTCGTCCCACACCCTGGTGATTTCGAAGCCGTCGACACGGGGCACGGTCATTTCCATCGGCTCCCTGTAGGTCGTGTAGAAATAGAGATACGTCCCGCTCGCCTGCCACCCGTGCAGTGCCGAGCCGTCGGCAGCCGGCATCGGGCCGCGCAACAACGCGGGGTCATGTTCGTCCATCAGGATGCCGATGTACATGGTGTGCGAGTCCATGCGAATCAGGCCGACTCGAATCTTCTTGTCATTCATCCTATAGCTCAGGTTTCAGGTTTGACGCTCCCGTTGGTCACTCCCGCCACTCGGCGCGCAGTTCGGCCTTCGGGGGCGTCAACCCCGAAACCCGAAATCCGAACACCGCTTCAGAAATCCTCCTTCAGCATGTCGACCCGATCACTGCGCATGTGGGCGGTGTCGTTGAGGCAGTGTATCAGCCACCCGTTGTCTGTGCGTTCGAACTCGTTGATGCAACAGTTGCCCTGCATCATGAACGGGAATCGTTCGAGGCCCAACCCCAGGACGCCGAGGGCCAGGAGTTTGTTGACGACCCGGTGGGCAAAGACGGCAACGGTCTGGCCATGGCACGATGCCGCCAGGCCTTCAAGCGTGTTGAAGGCGCGGTTGTAGACGTCCTGCAAGGTGTCGCCGCCCGGCGGCTGGGCGCATTGGGGAGTGGTCTGCCACTGCTCGAGTTCCTCCGGCCATTTCACTGCGACATCGCTTTCAGCGTGACCGGTCCATTCGCCGTAGTCGAAGTCTGTGAACGCCGGTTCTGCGACCGCCTCCAGTCGATGCGGATCCAGCGTGATACAGGCCGTCTCGGTCGCTCGCGAAAGCGGACTGGTGTACGCCGCATCGATCTCTCGGCAGCGCAGTGCTTCTGCAACCAGCCCAGCCTGAGCCCGGCCGTTGTCGTTCAACGGCACATCATGACGACCACGGAAAACCTTCGCCCGGTTCCAATCCGTTTCGCCGTGCCTGATCAAAAGAATAGTCGTTGGCATATGACGGTCACTGGTTGTGTTCTGATTCGCAACTTTAACAGGCGCATGGTCGATGCCGAAAAATTGCGACCAAAGGCGGCGGCGTACTTTGATCAGACGCCAAAGAATTACCAGCCCGAAAGGCATGTGGGACTGAGTGATCCATCGGTAAACAGCTGCGGAAAATATCGTGAATTTGACGAAAAAGACGCCGTTTTTTTGCCGCGAAACCCCAACTGATGAAGTTCTCGAGGGCGGAACGGCGGATTTCCGGACGAAAAATCGGCAGTACTCGAAAACGGGTAAACCCTATGCTTGATAAGGGCTTGAGGTGTATAGGCCACAATTTCACTCGTGGCAGCAGGTGAATTTTTAGTTTTTTTCGCGGCAGGGCCTTGGAATCCGCTGGCGAATATATTATACCATGATTAACATTGTGGTGATAGCCGCAATTCTCGGCGTTGAGACACCGCCGGAAAACTCAAACTAATGAAGAAAACAAACTCGAGGGATCAGACGATGAAACGGTTATTGTTTTGTGCTATCGGATTGACAATGTGCGTGGCGTTCGCCCCGCGGGCAACGGCAGACTTGGAAGATGGGTTGATCGGTTACTGGCCAATGGACGACACCACCATGGTGCCGCCGGCGGGCAGGGGTTTTGACTGGGCCACGCCAAAGACACCGGAAGTCATATTCGGCGGGTATGCGTCCATTCCCGAGCCGACCATGGAGGTCGATGGTAAGGTCGGTAACGCGCTCGACATGTCGAACACGCCGGATCCGATCAACTTTGACGGCGTCGATATCGGCACCGGCGATTTCACGTTCGCCTGCTGGGTCAAAAACCCCAGCGGAAATAACTTTCTGTACCAGGACGGCGGCGGCGGCCAAGTACGCCTTCAAGTCCAGATCAATAATTTCGGTCATGGCTCTGACTGCTCTGACGGTACTGGCTGGGAACGCCTCGCGATGTGGATAGAGGATGGCAGCGGCGGCAATGGTGGTATGACCTCGCAGATGGGCGCGACTTTCGGCAGGAAGCTCGGCTGGATTCATGTCGCCGGCGTTATCGACCGTGACAACGACGCCAACTCCAAGTTTTTCACAGACGGATTCTCGCTCGAGACGACGTGCGGAAATGGCCTCGCGGCCGGCGCAGGTGCGAACTTGAGTGAGGCAACGACCGGCCAAACACTGCACATCGAGGGCGGTTGGGGTGGCCAGATCGACGAGTTCGTCCTTTACAATCGCGCCCTGTCAGACGCAGAAGTCGAAGAGATTTTCCTGCGCGGTCGTGCCGGGCTGGCGGTTGTTGATTCCGCTGCTGGTCACGTCTCCGACGGCGTGAACGCCGGCGGCGGCGCCGCCGGTGCGGATGGTTCGGATGGTTCGGATGGTGCAGCCGGTGCGGATGGTGCGGCCGGTTCGGATGGTGCAGCCGGTGCGGATGGTGCGGCCGGTCCGCAGGGTCCGCAGGGTAAGCAAGGTCCCGCCGGTCAGGATGCCAGCTGTGTCGACTGCGCGGATGTTGAAAGCGCCGTTTTCGACGTGGTCTGCAAGGTGTTCCAGGGCGAAATCGCCCCGAGCTCCAAAGACGCTGTGATCGAATGTGTTCAATCGATCGGCGTGCTGGCACTTCTCGGTACCGAAGTCTGCGACGATACGGATTGCCTGGGCACGATCATGGCCAACGTGGATAATCTCATCGCCGAAAAAACGGGCGAGTAGGCTGAATTAATTGCAATGAAAAGAGGAACCGCGTGCTGAGCGGTTCCTCTTTTTTTTGCCCGCTTGCAGGGAATCGCCGCGCGGGACGGATTCACCTCCGGCGGCGTGTCGCTGCACTCGGTATGCCGCGCCGTGATCAGGTCAGGATGCGAATCAGGCGTTCGGGATCATTGGTGACGATGGCATCGGCGCCCAACTCGATGAAGCGGCGCATGTCGGGCTCGTCATCAATCGTCCACGGCCACACCGCTATGCCGCGGCAATGCGCCAACTGCATCAGTTCACCGGTGACATATCCGTGCCAGACAATCAGCGGTCCCAACTGCGTACGGGACGCCTGGCGGATGTAGGCGCGGTTGAAATCCGACTTGTCTTCCCGCTGCGCAAGTTTCTCGACTTCGGCATCGACGTTCAAACAGACCCGCAACTCACTGTCGCACCGATGCACATCAGGCGCCGTGTCGACATAACAGCCGCAAATCAGCACCTCATCCTTCATCGCCGCGGCGTCGATTGCCTGCACCATCGCCGGAATGTCATCGGTGCGCGGGGCATCGATCAGAAGCAGCCCCCGACCTCTTCCAAACTCAAGAGCTTCCGTCAACGTCGGCACCAGTTCCCCGGCATATCGCTGATCCTTCCAGCTGCCCGCGTCCAGCTCCTTGACGTCCGCCAGTGTCATGGCCGACACAGGACCTGTTCCGTTCGTCGTCCGGTCGACGGTGGCGTCGTGCAGCAGGACCGGTACGCCATCCTGCGTCAGCCGCAGGTCGAGCTCGACGACATCAGCGCCAAGTTCAAACGCTTCGCGCATGGAAGCAAGCGTGTTCTCCGGTGCGCGTATTGAGTTGCCGCGATGGGCAACGACGATCGGTCCAGTCCGTGGCATGATGTTTTCCCAGAGGCAGTTTCGAGTTGCAGATGTCAGAAATGCGCGAGTCGGCTTGTTGAACAGGTTGAATATATCGGGCCGAACCGGACGGTCAATCTTCCCGATAGGGCCGTCCTTGCCGGTAGAGTTCGAGGCGTTTGGCGATCTTTTCCGCCAGTCGATTGGATTCGGCATCGGAAACCAGTGAGAGTGCCGCTTCTGCTGTCGCCACAGCCCGTTCGAACTGTGCCGCTGCGGCATAGGCTGCAGCCAATGTGTCGAGCATCGTCGGGTTCTCATTGTCAGTCAATTCGACAGCGCGTTCCGCATGGCGGACAGCCGCCTCTGCTTGACGAATGTCGCTGTCGGCGGCGGTCGCCAGGATCCACGCCAGGGCGTTCAGGGGCAACGGCCAGTCCGGCTTCAGGCGGATGCATTGCTCAAAGTGTCTACAAGCCTCATCACCGCGTCCCGTGCTTGCCAGTGTCAACCCCAGGCGATGATGCCCATCGGCGAAGTCGGGTTTGAGGGTCACTGCCTGCTGAAAATGGTGGATCGCTTCGTCGATCCTGCCCTGCTGACGATACGCCAGCGCCAGATAAAAGTGCGCTTTGGCATATTTCGGATCACGCTGCAGTACCTGCTGATAGTGCTCGATCGCGTCATCGAGGTGGCGCTGCGAGCCCAGGACATTACCCAGTTTGTAGTGCACCCGCGTCGAGTCGGGCGCCAGCGCCAGCGCCTTTCGATAATGGCGGATCGCCTCATCCGGACGTTCCTGCTTTTGTCGTGCCTCGGCCAGGCGCACATGGGCATCGGCCAGGTCGCGGTCCATAAGGGACCGTTCCTCTGCAGTCAGCGACGGCGGCCGCGGCCGTGTGGCATGCTGTTCGACTGCGAGCTCAAGATAGCGGCTCGCATCGTCTAAATACAGGTCCTCGAAGATACGAGCCATCGAGCGAAGATCCCGTTCGTCCGGCGCCCGGTACCAGCGGCCGGCAAACGGCACCGATGCATCGCGCCACTGCTGACGTGAGACCTCGAGGTTCGCCACATCCTGTAACAAGCCGGCAATGTCGACTCGCCCCCGGTAGATCACCGCCAGTCGTCCCTCGCTGTCCAGCAGGAGACTGACAGGGACCGCAAAGGGCGCAGTCATGACGAAGAGTAGATCCTGCACCCGCTCGATCTTGTCGAGCAGCTCGGGCGTTGCCAGGCCGGACTCGAACGGGAATGCGATTCGCTCGACAAGCCGCTGTGCATCGGCAGGCTGCGTGCGATTGTCCTCCGCCAGCCCGTCGACGCTCAAGGCGAGCACCTCGAGACCGGCAGCACGCAATGTCTCTTTCTGTGTCGTGAATTCCTTGAGCTCGGCAATGCACGGTACACACCAGCTGGCCCACAGGTTGATCAGCAATGGTTTTGACCGTGGCGCGACGGCATGTTCCGTGGCGCTGCCGAACTGCCTGTACGGCAGCCGCGGCATCGGCAGGCGGCTGGACAACAGAATTTTCGCCTGTTCAGTACTCTCGGGTACAACCTGCGGCGCCGGCGGCAGGACCGGGGTCTTTCGTGGCGGCCGCCATTCCACGGGCGCACCGCTGTTCTGAATCAACACATAGCGTCTATCGGCTGCAATGTCGCTGAACTGTTCAGGCTCCCCGCCGGGCCATCGCACGATGATGTGCTGGATATCCGGGCTGCGGCCCAATCCGAAATGCAGCCACTTGCTCGATTGCGAAATGAAGCCGTCACCGGCGTATAGCGTTTGAATCAATCGAGGCTGTTCAGTGTTTGGTGGCCGGGATTCAGAGTTTCGCGGTTTTACGACGACTTCCACCCGGGCGCCGATGGCGTCGCGGTTGCAGGTCGTGCCGCGGAGTTTGACGGCGACGAAGCTGTGCCCGGTCGCGTTGTTGTCGGTTCGGTTCAACATCAGGCGCAGACGCGGGCTAGTGCGATTTTTCAGCCATATGTCGAGATCACCGTCATGGTCCCAGTCCACCGTTCCCAGCGCGCGGGCGTCATCGGCGAAATCGAGGCCGGTGGCGGCTGAGACGTTGGCGAAGCGCGTGCCGCCACAATTGAGAAAAGCCGTGTTGCGCTCGTTTCCGCTCCACGATTGCCCCTGCTGCACGAGTCGTCCCATGGCCTGGAACAGCGCCAGATACCCGTCCGGCGGGTAGGCGACTTCGGCGTCCCTCGGTGAAAGCGACACGACCTGCCGCCAGAAGAAACTTCACAAGTCACCGCTGTCGGAGTTTGTCACAAAGCCGTTGGCAACAACCAGGTCGAGCCAGGCATCATTGTTGAAGTCGACGAACTTCGAAGCCCAGGCCCAGCGGCCCTTGGTCACGCCGGCGGCTTCGCTGACGTCGTTGAAGGTGCCGTCCCCAGCGTTGGTAAACAGGGTGTTGCCGCGCGCCAGCCGCTGGAAGTTCGCGACGGTGCCGGACCGGTGCGCCTGGGTGACCATGGGTTGATAGGTGACCCGGCTGCCGGCACTCGAGAACATGTTGCCGACGTACAGGTCCATGAACCCATCGCGATTGCAGTCGCCCCAGGAGACGGACATGCCCGTGGCCATGTCCTCGACACCAGCTTCCGGGGCGACATCCGCGAACTGCCCGCCGTCATTACGGTACAGGCTGTTGCGGCCGAAATCGTTGGCAACGTAAAGATCGACGTCGCCATCGTTGTCATAGTCTTCCCAGACGGCAGCGTAGCTGAAGCGCGTGTTGTTCGCGTCGAGCCCGGTTGCCTCGGTCACATTAACGAACCTGAAGTCACCGTCGTTGCGGAACAGCGCATTGGCGCCACCGTTGTTGGCATCGTAAAACGGGAACGGCGCCGGCAGCGGCGGTCGGTCAAGCGTCGTTGTGTCGCCGCGGTAGCAGCAGACGAAAACATCCAGATCACCGTCTTCGTCGTAGTCGGCGGCGGCAAGTGAGTACGCTTCGGCAACGGCCCGCGGGCGCGCCCGCAGCGTGAACCGTCCATCACCGTCGTTTTCCAGCAGCAGCAATACCGGATCCGCGGCCACCACCAGATCCTGATCGCCGTCGTTGTCGAGATCGATCAGCAGTGCTGAGGTCGAGTATTCGAGCCAATCGACACCGGCTGCCGCGGCGACATCGGTAACCGTCCCGTCAACGTTCTGAACATAGAGGCGGTTGGGCAGCCCGCCACCGTCACAGGCATAGAGGTCCTCGAGGTCGTCCCCGTTGACGTCACCGAGCGCCAGTCCGTGGAAGCCGTGGAAGATAACCATCAAACTGCGCGGCAGCCGGGTCAGCCAGTGATCGATGCCCGGTAACACCTGATCCTGATACGACGCATTGCGCCCCATCACCGATGCCGTGCAGTCCGCGAACAGCTGGCCGCCGTTCACCTTGGTCACGACTTCGTCATACGCCACCAGGCCGATCCACTGCAAACGCGGCTGCGGCGCGGATTCGGCCTTGGGAAATGACCAGCGGCATTGCCAGATCGCGTTCTGCTGCACCCCCGACTCATTGGTGCGGTTGCTGAGTTCACAGAACAGGCGGGTGGTGAAGAATGCCTCGGAATTGTCGATCCTAACCACCTTGAAACTTGCCCGGATGTCATCACCGACGCCCAAACCTGCGACCAGGTGTTTCAGCGCCTTGGCGAGACTGTTCCCGATTTGCGACGATGTCGACTCGCCGTTCCATCGGAGCACACGCACGGTCCCGTCATTCAAGACCTCATCGAGCGGTGCCGGCCGCAGGTCATCACAGGCGAAGTCGTCGCTGGCCAGGCTCGAAACATGCCCGGAGTCGATTCGCTCTGGATGCTCGATGAGCTCAGCCATGACCTTGAGTTGCACGTCGACCGCATCGCTCAGCACCTCAGTGGCCCATCCGTCACGTGCGGGGTCGACCTTATCGGCCAACTCATCGACAAGCGTTTTCGGGCGGCTTGGACGGGTGATATCACCGATGGGAATCGGCGCATCATCCGCACCCGCGGCTGCCTGGTCGGGTCGGGCGGCGGGCGACGCGGCGTCCGGCCTGTCCCCGGCAATGCCGCCCGGCTGGCCCTGGAACTGTCGCCACAGCAGTACCCCGATCACCAGCACTGCTCCGATCAGCAACGCCGGTGCTGCCCGGATAAGCCGCCGCGGCCGGGATGCAGGCCGCTTTACTTTATTAGTGTCGGTGCGCCCCATACCACGTGATTGTTTGAATCATGCCAGTCCCTGGTCAAGGCCCGGACCCGCCACCGTAGAATGCCGCCGCGCGCAACATCTACCGCCACTCGCTGGGCGGCGGACGCACCGGCGAATTTATCGTGAAAGAGGATATTCTCGTCCAGTTGAATGGTCACGTCAACGCAGCCTTTTTCACCGAGCTCCGCGTGAAGTCCGACGGCCAGCTCACAGCGCTGATAGACGCCCCTGGGTATGCCGTAGGAAAGGACGTACTCATAATGGGCTCCGGTCCCGAGGCCGGTATCGAAAGTGACCGGCCGGCGCTCGCCGTTGTCTTCCAGCAAGAGGCGAAGCGGCACGGTTGTCGTTCTGTCGGACAGTGAAAAGCGTTTGACGATCGGTGATGCGACGCCGTAACAGCCGCCGAGATGGTTCGGGTATTCAACCGGGAAAAGGTCGGTCATGTCGACGTTGTCCAGCGCTGTGGCCGCGGCATCGGCGAAGGAATCCGTTGCGAGACAGTAGACCGTGTGAAAAATGTCCATGAGCAGCTCGGCAAGCTTCGTGGCGATGGCGGCGCGGATCGCCGTTTCGCCCGCCTGGTCGCGTGCATAGCTGCTCTGGATCAAGGGGATCAGGTTGTGGCGGCTGTGGCGATTCACCTCGCGGTAGCGGTGGTATAGATGAAACGCCGCCTCGGCAACGGATGATCCAAGGAGTTGTGGCCTGTATCCGGCCAGGTCCACGTCGGGGACGCGTTCACCGAGAAAGGCACTGGCGCTGCCGTGCGGCAGGTCGGGCGGCGGCGGAAAGAACTCGTTGAACATGAACGGATGCACACCGGCCGGACCGTGCAGTGCATGCATGAATCCGGCATTGTCCTGGCAGACATGACATAGCCAGTTCATGAACCCGGCGGCATCCCGCATATTGCCTGCTTTCGCACAACGGACAACAGCCGCGAGATAGTAGTCGAAGCCGTCCATGATAAAGCGCCAGTTCTGCTCCGTATCCGTCTGCCAGGTACCGCCGCTCTCCGTCGTCTCCGACCCGATCGCCTCGACCCAGAAGTAATGGAACGGCACGCCCATGATCTCGAGCGCGTACGGCGCTGCTTTTGCCTGCGAATCGACCGGTGCGTGGGCGGCATAGCCATCCGGATCACCAAGATTCTCACCTATCGTACCGCCGTCGGCATCGTGCCCCAGAAAGAAGCAGTTGCGGCCGTCCTGCCAAAACGCCTGCTCTTTAGCCGGCAGTGCATCCAGGACCATTCTGTTGGTGTCGTGGGCCATGGGGAAAGGTTCCAGGTTTCAGGTTTCAGGTTTCAGGTTTCAGGTGTCGGGTGTCGATGGCAGGCACCCTGTTCAACCGTACTTGTCACGCAGCTGCTCGGACGCCTCAGCCATCGCCTTGAGTTTGAGATAAGCTTCGTCCAGATCCATCGGGTTCTGCACGGACGGCGCGAACCCGCAGTCCGGATGCAGGGCGATACGGCTGCTGTCAACGTAGCGCATGGCGTCTTCGACACGAGCAATAATCGCCGCCGGCGTTTCCACGTTGCGGTCACAGTGGTCGACACAACCGAAACCGAGCCGAACACTGTCGGGAAAACCGGCAAGCGAGTCGACACCACCAGCCACTGGCGTCGCGTATTCCAGGGAAACCATGTCGACGCGGGCGTTGTGCAGGGAAGGCATGATCGGATCATAGGCACCCTCGGCGCCGTGCTTCCGGTCGAAGTGGGCGTGGCAGAGATGCATGCTGGTACTGATGCCGTCGATTCCATCCACCACCTGGTTCACCAAGTCAACTGCCCGGTCCATCTCTTTGCGCGAGTTGTCGATCCCCTGGTCGCGGCAGTATACCGGGTCGACCAACACCGCGAGCCAGGGCTCGTCGAGCTGCACCGTATCGGCACCGGCGTCGCGCAGCTGCTCGACTTCTTCACGCAGGATGGGCACGCAGGCCTCCATGAGCAACTCACGTGTGGGATAGGCTTTTTTCGAATGTTCGGGGTGCCACATGCGCCAGCCGATGATGAACGGCGCCGGCAGCGTCACCTTGACGCGCCGTTCTGTACGCGGCCGAATATAGGCGAGCTCCTCCACCGCCAGCGGCCGGTAGTATTCCAACGGGTCGACGACGGCCGGATACGGCAGCCCGCCGCTGGGCAAGAGGTCGGCCTTGAAGCCGCGTACACGTTCGGCAAACAATTTAACGTAGCTTTCGCGACGCCACTCGCCATCGGTGATCTCCTCGATGCCGGCGCGCTCCTGCAACTCGATGGCGGACTCGATAGCCCGGTCCAGATGCGGCCCGGCCTCTTCTTCGCTGATGCTGCCCGCCTTGCGGTCCTCGATGAGTTCACGCACCCACATCGGTCGCGGCAGGCTGCCGATTACAGTTGTTGGGAAAAGCGGTTCCGACATTGTCGTCTCCGGTTGCTGGCTTGTGATATGGATTAAAGGTGGCGTCGCCCCTTAGCCGAACACCTCGGTGCGCGCCTGTCCGATTGCTACTTCCATCCGATTGACCAGCTCCTCGCAGAGGTCGGGCGTCATCAGCAAGCCCGGTTTGAACTGCAGCACCCGCGGGTCGAGCGTGGAAAAAATTGCCCATACACCATTTTCATAGAGGGCCTTCATGACAACCATCGCGCCCTTCGGGTGGTTGAACTCCAGCCCCATCACCAGGCCGTTCTGTCGAATGCCGACAAAGAAATCATTATAGCGCTGGCGGATGTCTGTCAACTGCTTGCTCATGTAATCTGCGATAAATTGCACCGACGACCGCACCTCGTCGCGCTGAACGATCTCCAACACCTTCAGTGCGACGATACATCCAAGTTCCGCACCGCCCATGGTTGACATGTGTCCGAAGCCGTCCTCCGTCAGCCAACCGGCGTGGTCTTTGCCAACGACGACACAGGCGATCGGATAAATGCCGCCGCTGATGCCCTTGCCGGTCACCAGTATATCCGGTTCCACGCCGTACTTGGTTATGCCCCAGAGTTCACCGGTACGCATCAAGCCGGTTTGCACCTCGTCGGCAATGTACAAGGCGTCGTACTTCTCACACAACTGTTTGACAGCCGGCAGATATCCCGGTTCGGGCATGGGGAAGCCGTAGGTGGCGGGAATGGTTTCCATGATCACGCAGGCGACGTCCTTGCCGGACAAGGCAACTTCCATGGCATCGAGATCGTTGAACGGCACGTGGACGAATTCGTCGGCCGGCCCTTCGCTGAGGAACAGTTTGGAAAACCGTTCGTCACCCGTCTTCACGGCCAATCCGGTGTGGCCGTGGTAGGCCTTGATGATCGAAACGATTTTTCGCTTCCCGGTGGCATGGCGGGCGGTCTTGAGCGCAATGTCAATCGCCTCGCCGCCACCGCTGCCGTAGATTGTGTATTGTAGATCTCCCGGTGCCGTGCGCGCCAATTCCTCGGCCAGCTCGGTCCGCACCAGCGACGGGAAATGATGGTTGCCCATGTCGAAACGGGTCATCGCCTCGGTCAGTGTGGCGATCAACTCGGGGTTGCGATGGCCGAGATTGAATGTGCCGCCGTTAAGATGCGCGTCGATCAGGCGGTGACCGTCCATATCGTAGAGGAAATATTCCTCCCGCCGGTCTATCACCAGGTCGATTCCGAAGTCGATCCAGGACTGGGTCTTGCCTGGATTCCAGAATTTCTTCGAGCGCTCGAGGAACGCCGCTTTTTCCGGACTCATCATGCCTTGCCGGTTTTCCATCGGATCAACCTCCGATTGTGTCGCCGTCAGAGGCCAGGTATCGTGCCGCAAGGGCACATGTCCCGGCCGTATATTCCGGTCCCAGATCCTTGGCAAGATCGGTTTCGGCATGGGACCCGATCCAGGCCATGATCGCCATTCTACGCAGCATCAGGAACGTTGGGATTTCCGCTAAATCCTGCGGCTGCAACGATCGTTCCGTCGTGTAACCCGTGATCCACGAGTGGGTCAATTCCGGTACGTCCGGGCGATCCTCCATGAAGCTCAAGGCAGTGGCGAAATCATACAGGAACCAGCCCAATCCACAGTCGTCAAAGTCGATCACTTTGGTCGTCGGCCCGTCAATGAGAAGATTGGCCAGGCGCATGTCGGCATGGATCAGTCCAAAACATTCAGCTGCCTGCCCGTAGATTTCAAGCCGGTTGCGGATCATCGCCACAAGATCCTCGAGCAGGTTGGCACGCTCGGCGTCCAGGGCCGGGGCTTCCGTCCAGTCACCCCAGTACGGGGTTGCGCCGATCAAATGGTCGAAATCCCAATGGAGGCGTTCGTAGTCGACCGGACGCGTCCAGCCGATCGAGTGGTTGTGAACTTTGGCAGTGATCGCACCAAGCCCCAGGAATGAATCGACGAGATCGTCCTCGTCCGGCTCCGCTCCGGACAAAAACTCGAACAACACGCAATTCCGCGGCCGCGGCAACTCCGGAATGGAGACGCTTTGCACCAGCTCACCGTCCTTGCCCGGGATCGGCACCGGGGTGATGACGCCCGCCGTATCCCGCAAGGCGGCCATCCATGCAAGCTCGCAGCCGATGGCGCCGGCGGAATGATAATCCTCCCGATGCAGACGCAAAGCGGTGACGCCGCCGGTGTCCGGGTCGTCGACGCGATAAGTCGTGTTTTCAGAATGATTGATCATCGACACCGTCGCGGCTGGGTTGAGCGGGTAACAGGCGAGTGCCGCCATCGCCATGCTGTGCAGCCGGGACATCAGCTCTTCATGCGGGATGTGATCGATTTCGCTCATCCGTAATCCTGGGTGGACTGTGACAGCAAGTCGTTTTCAAATATCCTCGAGCGCCATCAGGGATTCAGGCAATACCTGACCGCCATCGACGACCAGCGTTTGCCCGGTGATATAGGCCGCTTCCTTCGAGGCGAAAAACAGGGCGGCATAGGCAACGTCTTCGACCGTTCCCAGCTTCTTCATGGGAATCGACTCAGTCATCTTCTGCAGGTACTCCTCGCCAAGATCATCCAGCCCTTCGGTCGCGATGTTCCCCGGCATGATGGCATTGATAGTGATGTTGTGCGGTGACAGCTCGATGGCAGCGGTCTTGATAAACCCGAGTTGACCGGACTTGCTGGCGCCATAATGGCACCAACCGGGGTAACCGGTAATCGGACCGGTGATCGATGAGGTGACGATGACACGCCCGCCACCGCGTTCTTTTATTTTCGGCAGGCAGGCGCGGACGCCGAGGAAGGTTCCCTTCAGATTCACGCCCATGACTTCATCCCATTGCTCCGGCGTCATCTCACTGAGTTTCGCATCGGGGAAAATCCCGGCGTTACAACACAGGATATCGATTCCCCCAAGATGCTCGACCGCAGCTTCGGCCATCTGCTGCATATCGTCCCAGGAACTGACATCGGCCGAAAATGCGGCGGCCGTGCCGCCGGCTGCATTGATTTCCGCTGCGGTCGCCTGCGCCTGGTCAAGGTTACGGCCCACGATTAACACTTTGGCACCCTTTTCGGCAAAGATGCTGGCGATTCCCTTGCCGATTCCCTTGCTGGAGCCGGTAACAATAACAGATTTTCCTTCGATCGATGTCAGCATGATGTGCTCCCTATAATTGGATCTAAGGGTCTTGGAACGTTTTTGATTTTCGCGGGCGCACACAGTTCCGGCTTCAGCCGGTCACCGGGGCTGATTGCCCAACCCGCACGGTAGGCGGGATCACATGAATGCGGAACTGCGAACAGGCGCTGAATGAATGTGCGACAAGGCCCGGCAAGTACAAGATCGCGAAGGATGCAAAATACAAATTCCAACCAGGCGATCAAGTCACTGACGATCGCTTGGCGGTACGTCGCCCCGGAGACCGAGTTCCCCCAATGGGCTTACACCGCAATTCTGTCACAGGGCAGCGGTGTGGATCGGATGGGGAAAATGCCGCCGCAGAATGGCAACGTTCTCCGCTGCGGTGTACCCTTTGCTCCGTCCTTTCTTCTAATCCCGGATAATGCATGCTTTCCCGCTGCGCGCTCGAAAACACATGAATGGTCCAGGTTAACTCATGGCAACTGCTCTGTCCCGATTCCGAGGCAAGCCGATGTCATCCAACGTCAACAATTCATGAGGTCAGGCCATGAAGGGAATTAGCTGCAATTCAAACTTCCTGAGCAATATGCCTGTCGAGCAGGCCATCGACGCGTTGGCTGAACACGGTTATGACGCGATCGACGTCTGTCTGGAATTGGCGCCACCGTTTATTCCCATTCCGACACCGCATATGAGCCCGAACGACGATGCGTCGACGCGGGACCGTATACGGAAGCACGCGGAACAGGCGGGCATCGCCTTTGGGGCGCTGAACGCACATACCAACCTCTGCGCACGCGACCCTCAGGAGCGTCAAGCCAACACGGACTTTCTGGCCGGTTCACTTCAACTTGCCGCCGATTTGGGAGCAGCGGTCGTCGTCACCGCCGGTGGCGGCAAGGACGCCTACGGCTACGAGCAATGGTTCTTCGATTGGGCGATCGACACCCTGCGACAAGTGTTGCCGATTGCCGACCGGTTAGGAATCACTATAGCCATCGAGGCGGGCAGCCCGGCGGGTTCTTTGATCTACAACAGCAAGACAATGCAGAAGCTCCTGGCAACCGAGGGGCTCGACTCGGCCCGCGTGCTCTTCGACCCCGCGCATTACTACCTCCGTGGTGACTGCCCTGTCCAGGCTTTCGAGACATTCAAAAACCAGGTCGTTCACATGCACGCTAAAGACGCCGCGGGCGACCCGGAAAACATCATCTTCCCGCCGCTCGGCGAAGGGGAGATTAATTACGACGCGTTGATTGGCGCCATGGCGGCCGGCGGGTTCGACGGGTATATCGCGGTGGAATACGAAGCGTTCGCGTGGGACTTTCCACGTGATCACGCGAAAGTCTTGGCCCAGGAAAAAGCCTTTGTCGATCGTCTCGTCGCCAAACACTGGTGATCGGCACCCGGAATCCGTTCCGGGAGGACGAGCGACGGTTACTATCCGCTTTCAGGATCATGGGCGTGGGCGGATTGACAACGAGGTGTGGCATCCACAGCAAGGCATCGGCACTGTTGCGGGAGTTTATTCCGCCGGTATGTCTACGCCGAGTTCTGCTGCGATATCGGAGATGGTTTTCCAGGTGCCGTCGGGAAAGGGAATGCCGTCGCGCTCCCGTTCCTCTCGGGCCCGGCTTTCCAGCTCGCCGGGGATAAAAATCTCGTTGGTGCCTTCGCTGCAGGGGACAGACTTTACGGCCTGGAAATACGCGTCGACCTGGGCGCGAAAGATATCGACATCGACGAAGCGGGCAATGTCGATGGCGATGACAAAGGTGCCGTTGCCTTCGATGTAGTCGTCCCGATGCGCCGCACCGTAGCCGGTAAGCATAGCGCCGAGGATCTCGGCGAAGAGGGCGATGGCGTATCCCTTGTGACCGCCGAAGGCGCGCATGGCGCCGATGGTTTCAAGTTCGAGCGTCATGTATTCACCGGGGTCGGTGGTCGGTTTCCCGTCGGCGTTGAGCGCCCAGTCGTCCGGTATCGAGTCGCCGTTCTGCAGGGCGATCAGCACTTTGCCGCCGGCTGCAGCGGCGGTGGAAATGTCACAGATCAGCGGTGACATGGTTTTGCTCGGGGCGCCGAAGGCGATCGGGTTGCCGCCCAGGGCAGGCTTGATGCCGCCAAACGGCGTCACCATGCCGCCTCTTGGTCCGGCGCTGCAAATGATTAGCGCGACCATGTTCGCGTTGACAATCCGCTCGACGTATCCCCATAGTGCGCCAACGTGATTACAGTTTTGAATGCCGACCGTACCGACACCGAGCTCCTGAGCAACTGTGATCGCCAGGTCGGTGGCTTTGCTGGCACTGTAATGGCCGAAACTTCTGTGGCCGTTCATCAACGCAGTCGGCCCGTCCCGGCGCAGGATCTCCGGCTCGGCATCGGGAACGAGTTTGCCGCTGCGGATGTCGTTGACAAAGCGCGGCACGGCTATGCAGCCGTGTGAGTCGTGGCCGATCAGGTTGGTCTCGACCTGGTAATCGCTTACCAGTCGTGCCTGGGCATCTGGCGCACCCATCGCACGGTACACGTCGTACGCCAGCTTTCGCAGGAGGTTGTGATCAATCGTTGGCATGTATTATCCAGGTTGGCACATTGGGGTAACTATACTCCCCGTTGCGCCGAGTTGCCGATGTCGGACCTCGATTCCCCGACACCTGTCTTGACCACAGGCCGACTGCCCGTCGAATGGCGGGAGCGATCAAGGAATCACCAAGCCTCACCCGATCATCCCTATGACCAGTTCCAGTGACTGCACATACAAGCCGCCGTCCGCTTCTTTCACCAGCGGCTGCTCCTGATCCCGGCGCACGACAATGACCTGCTCGATCCCGGCAGCGAGTGCGGCAGCCAGGTCATGCTGCGGATCATCGCCGACCATCAGGGTGGTCTCCGGATTCAGCGACGCCGCTTCCAGGATGGATGGGAAAAAGGTCGGCGTGAATTTTCCCAGCGGGTCGCCGAACGCGTCGCCGCCGAAGTAACCGGTGAAAAACGGCGACCCGTCGATCGTCGCCAGACCGCTCGTTGCCAGCTTTGCCAAAGCGCCCATCCTCGCGTTGGTGGTCGCGGTGTAAAGCGGCATCCCCATCGCCGAGAGCGCGCGGATCAATGCTTCCGCATCCGGGTATACGCCGACAGACTCGCACAGCCATTCCTGCAACGCTTGCCAGTACGTCTCACGCGAGACATTCAGCTCGGGAAGAAAAGTGAACAGGCAAGTCGTCTCCGGATTACCGACCTCACGGATTCGCGCCAACGCGCTTTCATGCGGGATTGATTCCTGTTCGGCAACGATGTCGGCCAAGGTGAGCAGAAATCCGATGCCACCAGCTGCTTTCGACTTCGCGAACGTGATTGTGTCATCGATATCGATCAGCACGTCTGTGACGTTGAGTCGGGGTAGTTCCATGGGGCATTGGGTGATTGGGTGATTGGGTGACTGGGTGATTGGACAAACATCAAATTATCACACCGGGATTCGCCTCCTGTCGGGCGATCGCGCCGTCGCTGCCGTACCCGAAGGCGCGCTTGAGCGGCGCCGACAGGTTGGTGCGTTCGAGCGCATTGGCAACCCGCGATGCGCCCATGGCTGCTTGTGGAAAGGCGAAACGGTCGAGCTTGGCGGCGATCCTGAGCAGACGCGCCTTGTGCGGGCCCGGTTGGCGGTTGCCATAGCGGTTCGCCTCCCAGAAGAGGGCGAACTGGTAGTGCAGCTCGATCAGCAGCCCGGTGTAAGTCACAAGCGTCAGATCTTCATCGAGATTCGCCTTTGCTGCCGCCGGCAGATTTCGTTGTTTGCGGAGTCCGCGGAAGCCGGCCGAGATATCCTCGAACGCCTTGACGATATCGTCCAGATTGTTGAGGCCGTTGCCGATCCTGCCATCGGAATCGTCGGGGCGATGCAGCCTGAGATGGTCGAAATCGAACAGCTCGAGCATTGGCAAACCGCCCGCATTGTCCCACTCGACGGCGGCATAGTCGCCGTAGTTTCGCCGCAGGTTCCAGTTCAGATTGCCGGCAACGACACTCTTGATCATCATGATGTTGCTGGTCGCCAGATCCAGCTTGCGGTAGAGCCTCTCCGCCTGCCGCGCGACCGGTCCGAAACGCAGGCGAAAGAACTGACGCAGCATCGAATCGTAATCGTGCCCGGGGTCCCACAGCAGCCTGCCGAGTTGCCAGTTCGTGAGTGACCGCGGCCCCCAGTGTCCCGGCGACACGTGCATATACTGCATGCCGCTGACTCCGTTCGCCGCATAGGTCGGCACGTCGGCTGCCATGGTTTTGGAGAATACCGTTGCCATGTCGGCCAGAGCACTGACGTTGTAGAATTCGCCCTGAATAATGGGGCCTTTGAATTTGCGGTGCCAACCCTGGATGGCACGCCAGTGAAGCAGGTTCAGTTCGCGGCATTCGGGATCGTCCATGGGATGGGCCTGGCAGCGCCGAATCGGCCAGATCTCCAACTGGGTCGTTTCCATATCGAAGCCCTTCGGGAACGGACGTGACGGCGGCTGCAGACTGTCGTTACAGTCATAAGCCTCGAAGCGGAGAATGATCCTGTGGTCGATGTTCCCTTTCTCGTACTCGGCGTCGAGGCGCCGCCGCATCTCATGCACGAGCCGCAGATAACGGTCGGCTGCGTTCCCCATCTTTTTGCACGACCGGCATTCACACCATGTCTTGCCGGTATCCGACCCGCCGAACGCATAGATATCGAGCCAGGCCGCATGCTGCATCACGAAAGCCATGATCTGCTCGAACAGGTAGTTGACGGCCGCCCGATTCGACACACAAATAACCCCCGGCCATCGGTCGCGCTTGCCATTGCGCAGCGCGAACCACTCCGGATGGGCTTCGTAAAGGGTCTTGCCTTTCTTGAAAATGTGGTCCGGATCGAACTTGAGATGCATCTCGTCGCCGCCGGCCATGATGCCGATGCCAAGCTTCTTGGCCAGCGCCGGATGGGTGCTGGGCCAGGCGCAATAGTTCATTCTGTTTCTCGCCATCCAAACGAGAAGATCCTCGGTTACCGGATGGCGGGCGCTGCCGATGTAGAAACCTCTGGATTCAAATCGCGGGGCTTCCGTCAGGTGCAGGGCTTCCTTCCAGAACACGACACGCTTTGGCCAGGCCGCCTGGATGCAGCCCGGGCTGGTCCAGCCCAGGCCCAGTTCCTCGAGGTAGCGGTAGACGCCATTGAGCACGCCGTTGCGGGTCAGTGCGGCAATGTACAGAATGCGGGTACGGGCCTCCCGGCGCGCCAGAATGAGGTATCCCTCGGAATGGCTCACCCCTCTCATCCCGCCCGCATCTTGCAGCGCCGCGACACGCGGATTCGACGATGGCGTGCCGAGCACAATCTGCAGGGTAGCCGATCTGAGTTTTCCGCCAGGCACCACAAAGCTGACAGCGGCGTCTGTACGATCCGCATTCCTGCACAGCGTCCGGATGCCGTTTCCGAGCTCGACCGCAGCGTAACATTCCGTCACCGCGTCGGCATCGGTATCGGGAACGAACCACTTGACTTTCTTCTCCGACCGGGCGGCAGCCGCGACCGTCTTGAAGCTGCCGCGCGAAACGTCGATTCGTATTTTGCAGTCTTTCATGTTGCTTATCATAACGCGTCTTTGATCATTGGACATACGACACGTAGTGTATCATATCTCGTATTCCGCATCCCTCCCGCATCACGAATCCTGCATCCCGTATCGCGACCAATGAGATATCAAACACCGCGCTCACTCTCAGCGTTTTGCCGGAACGTGCTGCCCGTACTTCAGAAAGCGGTGAACGGACGGCGCGTCCTCGACGATGTGGCTGCAATTGTCGCGACGGATCGCTGGAACTCGTTCGACCGCTTTCATCAAACGACAGAGACGCTGGTCGATCGTTACGAGCGCGCCGGTGCCACAGTGGAGGTTCAATCGATTCAGACCGGCGGCAGAATCGGCTCCGGCCGGTGGATCATTCAGGAAGCGCAGGATATCCGTTCCGCCACCGTCGACGTGATCCACCCGATTCGCTGCCGCGTGCTCGACTACCACGAGAACCCCTGGCACGTCGTTCAATGGACGACCGGTACGCCGGAGAACGGGCTTGTCACTGAACTGGTCATCATCGATACCCTGGACGAGCTCGGCAGCATTGTGCCCGGCGCACTCGCGGGCAAAATGATCCTGACGCAGCTGGATCCGCGGCCGGCATTGAAGCAGCTGTCCGCCACGGGAGCGGTCGGGGTCATCTCCGACAAACCGATAACAGGCCACCCGGATGCGACCGCCTGGATCAAGTTCGGCTGGGGCGGCATCCCGATCGAGAACGCGGCCGTGCGTCTGGTGGGGCTGGTGCTTTCTGAGAACGGCGGCAGGAAACTCCGCGCGATGATGCGGACACATGGCAGCCTGAGCCTGCTGACCAAGGTCGATACCCGCCGCTACGTCGGCACACACGATGTGGTTAGCGGCATCGTGCGCGGCCGCGACGATTCGGCAGAAGAGGTTTGGGCACTGGCGCACAGCGCCGAGCCCGGCGCCATCGACAATGCATCCGGGGTGGCCGTCTGCCTGGAGATTGCCCGCGTCATTGAAAAGCTGATCGCCGCCGGGCGGCTGCCCCGGCCACGGCGGACGATTCGACTGCTCCATGCCTATGAAAGCTACGGTTTTTTTCATTACCTGGAAAATGTGCCGCGCTTGCAAACACCCTTGGCCGGTGTCTGCATTGATTCCGTGGGATCCCGGTCCGACCTGTGCAACGGGCGCCTGTCCTGGCGATCAACCATTCCGATGTCCGCCGGCTTTGTGGATCGAATCGGTGCGGTTGTCATCCGTGCAGCGCTGCGTCTGGGGAAACCCGGCTACCGGCTGGCCCCCGGTCCTTTTGTCTCGACGGTGGACACTCTGATGGGAGATCCACGGTACGGGTTCCCGTGCCCCTGGATCAACACCTGCTATTGCTCCACATCCGATCAGCTGTGGAACGGCTATCACAGTTCGAAGGATACCCCTGATTTCCTGAGCCGGAGCGGGCTATCCTCCTGCACCGCCGCCATGGCCGGCTACCTCTATTATCTGGCGGACGCGGGCAGCCGGGAGGTGATGGAACTGGCGAAGTCGGAAACTGATCGAATCATTCAACAGCTCGCAGACACAAAGAAAAGTTGTTCGCCGGCAGAAATGCGTTACTTGCAGGACTCACACCGGGAGGGCATGGACCGGCTGAAACGCTGGATTTCCGATGACGAGGCTATCGGCATTCTGAATGATAATGAACGCCGGGTGCTTGAGGCCGCCGCTGCAATACCGAAAAAGGGGCGCGCCCGCAAGCGCCTGCCACGAGGCGCCGGGCGAGTACCACGACGGCTCGCACCCTTGGCGCCGACACTTGAAAACACACCGCCGCTTATCGCCGCGCAAATACACGATAGCGGACTTCCCGCCTGGGCCCTGTTCTGGGCTGACGGCAACCGGACGCTTGCCGAGATTGCCGATGCCGTTGGTTGCGAAACCGCCAACGCAGTAAGCTATGAACAAGTTGCAGCGTTTTTCGAGGCGCACGCCGCCCTTTCTTATGTCGAGTTGAATTGATTGCCGGGAAGTAAAAGCTCCATGAAGTGCGTATCCGGCTACGCCGGGAATTGATCACCGTTCATTGTGGTCTGTCCTGTGACAAAACAGAGATGACAGTTTGGACTATTCAGCCATCAGAGGGTTCAACTATCAACCCAGCTACGGGCGCACCGGATTCGAAATCTGGCAGCTGTTCGACGCCGCTGTCGTCGACGAGGAACTCGGCCGCGGCAAGACGTATTTCCCGCAGATCAATGCCGTTCGGTTATGGCTCTCATGGGAATCGTTTACGCGCGGCCCGGAGCGGTTCCTGGACAACTTCGAGGCGGCGCTGGCAATCGCGGCAAGGCATGATCTGCTGGTCATGCCCGTCCTCTTCAATCGCTGGCACAGTATGCTCGCCGACTATGGCGGCATATACATCGATCACTTTATGCCGGGCATCAGCTCGGTGCCGCCGGACCGTCGATTCGGGCCGTATCTGGAGGATGTCGTCGGCAGGCATGCCGCAGACACGCGAATTTTTGCGTGGGACCTTTGCAACGAGCCGTTTTCATATGCCTGCGCCCCCGGCACGATACCCGAGATCGTTGCAGCCGAGTATGGCTGGCTCGCGGACAGTTACGATACCTGCAAACGGCTCGGTGCGACCGCGCCGATCACGGTCGGCATCCACGCCAACCACGGCGTCGACGGAATCCGGCAGGTCGAGCCGATCAGTGACGTGCTCAGTATTCATCCCTATTGGCCCGACAAACCGCCTAACAGAATTCCCGACAAATCGATATTCGAGCAGCAGCTCGATGACTATGCCGCGTTTGCCGCTGACACCGACAAGCCGCTGTTGGCGACCGAGACCTGCTGGGGCGCGGTCGATGATCTGGAGCATGTGGACATCATCCGCTACACGCTCGGCCAGTTGAAACAGCGCGGCATCGGTTGGCTTGCGTACGTGCTGCACCACAGCCTGACGGCATACGCGTACGCCCCGGAATTCGGGCCGATGAGCGGATCGGGGGACATGTCGTTCATCGGTGCCGACGGCGCCCCGCGGCAAGGGCACGAAGTGTTCAATGAATTCTGAATTAAGGTTTCAGGTGCCAGGTTTCAGGTGCCAGAAACCGCAAACCCCAAACTCTGTCACATTATGAGAAGAATCACTATCGGTCTGATCGGCGCCGGCAGGATCGGAAAACTGCACGCGGAACACCTGGCCTGGCGAATTCCCGATGCCGAGCTCGTCGCGGTTGCCGATTCCCGGCTGGAGGCTGCCAAGGAAGTTGCCGCAGCTTGCGGGGTGGACGTTGCAGTCGAGGACTATCGCGTGATCATGGAGAATCCGGCGATCGAAGCAGTCGTCATCTGTGCCAGCACCAACATGCACGCACAGATGATCGAAGAGGCGGCGATTGCCGGCAAGCATATCTTCTGCGAAAAACCGATCGATCATGACCTGGCAAAGATCGACAAGGCGCTCGCAGTTGTGGACAGCACCGGGGTCAAGTTGCAGGTTGGATTCATGCGCCGCTTCGACACAAATTTCCGGCGCGTCCGGGACATGGTCGCTTCCGGCAAAATAGGCACGCCGCACATGCTGCGCATCATCAGCTGCGATCCCGAGCCGCCGCCGATTGAATACATCAAAGTCTCCGGAGGCATCTTCCTGGATATGGTCATCCACGACTTTGACATGGCCAGGTTTCTGATCGGCAGCGAAGTGCGCGAGATCTATGCGACCGGAGCTGCACTGGTTGACCCGGCGATCGGCAAGGCCGGCGATATCGACACCGCGGCGACCGTGCTGTGTTTTGAAAATGGCGTCGTCGGGACGATCAACAACAGCCGCAAGGCTGTCTATGGTCACGACCAGCGCGTCGAAGTGCTTGGCTCAGGGGGTATGGCCGCAACGTCAAACAACATATCGGACGGAACGATTTACAGCGATGCCGACAGCGTGCATACCGCGCCGCCGCTGTGGTTCTTCACCGAGCGTTACACCGACGCCTATATTGCCGAGATGATCGAGTTCATCGAATGCGTTCGCGAGGGGAAAACACCATCCGTAACCGGCGCCGACGGCCGTGTTCCGGTGGTCATGGCACACGCCGCGAAAAAGTCATTCGAAGAAAATCGGCCGGTCCGGTTGAGTGAGATCGACGCGGGATAGTGCCTGAACGGTCTCCGCCGGTATAATGACGACCGCACCAGGCAAGCTGAAAACGACGCCGGGACAGGCAGGAATGCCTGTCCTACGCATCCGCTTCATGAGGGCGGGAGCGGTTACGAATGTCTGCTTCGTCCCGGCGGAGAAAGTCGTCGCTCAAGGGCACGATCTTCATCTTCGGCCCGCGCTCCCAGTAACGCCTGAGCTCCTGGTCCTGCCAGTCGGCGTCGAGATTGTCCCATGAGAATTTCTTCGGATAGGCCCAGTTCCGATGTGGCTTCATGGGAACATCGGTGACCGTGTGGCTGATCCCGGCGTAGCGAAAATCCATCGACAGACGGATACGGTCAGGGCTGTGATTCCCGCGCGCCCCGTGGACCACCAGACCATGAAACGCCAGGAGGTCACCAGCCCGGTAATCCGACGCAACCCATGGCAGATCAGGGTCGACATCGACGGTTTGCCCGCCCGGTCCGGGCGCCGGATGCGGGATGAGAAAGCCTGCCTTGTGACTACCGGCCAGGATCTTCAGCCCACCGACAGTTGCCGGAATGTCGCCGAGCGGCGCCCAACAGGAGACGTTGAAGGTCGACCCT
Organism: uncultured Lentisphaeria bacterium; assembly: GCA_913042885.1. The sequence goes on from CAJWLW010000003.1 coordinate 38,479, forward strand.
TGATTGTAGAGCCAGTCCTGGTGCGGATGCGTGGCGTGCGCATTGTCGTTGGGGAACGCCATACGAGCAATGGTCATCGGATAACAGAAGACGGGCTCGTCGAACAGAGCTTCCATCAGGCGCTGCACGTTGGCGTGCAGTTTCAACCGGTGAAAGGCCTCCAGCTTTTGAACCTGTTCGTACACCAGCGCCCACGCCGGATCGCCTTCCCGCACCGGCTCGTGGTCGGTTATGCCGTCCATCACGTCGCTGCCGTCGCAAAGCCAGCCGCCCTCACGGCAGTGTTCGAAGATCTGGCGCCGGAGGTTCAGAACCTCGTCGCGCGGCAGCAGATCCCGGACGAACAGGTATCCATCCCTGAGAAATCGCCGCAGTAGTGCGTCCGGATTGTCGAGGATGTCGTTGGACTCGACAAACGGCGCAGAAATGTCTGATGTCGTCATCGGTATTCCTCCTTCGTGATCTCCACCTTCTTATCAGCCAGCTTTTCGAGGTTCGCCCGGTCCAGTTCTACACCCAGCCCCGGGATGTCCGGTATGATCGCCTCGCCGGCGTCGACCGGATAGAGCGCCTTCGCCAGCGCCATTTCAAAGCCGTGATCAACATCCCCGCACAGCTCACCGCACGGAAAAGAGAGTCCGATGACCGATGCCAGGCTCTGGTGCGCCGCCGTGCCGATACCCAGATACCCGGTACCGCCCACCGCTGACGGTATACCGAATGACTCGCAAATACCGCTCATCTTAAGAAAAATGTCGAGGCCGCCGGCGTTGTCCGGATGGTGATTGACGAAATCGGCAGCATCGCTTTTAACCACTTCGACCAGGCCCGCTATCGTTCTGGCCTTCTCGTCCACCATTATTTTCACGGCCGTTTTCCCGACCAGGTCGGCGTAGTCCCGGCAGGTGCCGTTGATCGGGTCCTCTATGACATTGAGCGCACACTTGTCAAACGCATCGAGGGTATGCAGAAAACTGTCCGAGGGCGCATAGCCGTTATTCGCATCGGCCTGCAGGTATATGTCATCACCCACTGTGTCCCGAATCGCCTTCAGAGCCGACAAATCTTCTTCCTGATCGCCCATTAACTTCACTTTTAAGTGGTTATAGCCCTGTTCGACAAATTTCGCTGCCTTTTCACCCGCATCCCCATGGCTGCCCGGAAATATACACGGCATCAATGGGACCCGGTCTCGCTTTTTTCCGCCCAATAGGGTATGAAACGGCACATCGAGGAACTTTCCCGCCAGGTCGTACAGCCCGATCGAGAACGCTTCGCGCTCAACAAAAGGCCGGGGCTCATTGAGCAACGCCATCTCCAGAACAGTATTCGGAGCGAGCGCATCCATTCCGATCATGGCTTTCGCGGCGGCAACGAACGTGTCAGGATTCCCGCCCATAGCTTCGCCCACGCCAATGAGCTCACCACTGATGATTTCCACAATGGTGAACGGGAAAAAATCGACCGTCCCATACGAAAAGCGCAGGTTGGTCCGGATCCGTCCCTGGTGAATGACGATTTTCTCAATTGGCAGCAGCATCGTCCTCTCGCCGATACAATTCGGGTCGCCGGTGTTTGTTCAGTATCCATTTCATGTCGCAGATGCCGGGCTCACCGTGCCCATGCACGAGCCACTTTCTGTCGATATCGATCTTCGCCGTCAGCAACCCTTCTTCCCAGCCACTGCAGGCGATGAACCTGCCGTCCGGACCGATCACACAGCTGGGATAATAGCCGACGAAAAAACCGACGGTCGGGTCGGGCGCCATCCACGCCTGATCCTTCGGAATGCCAAAGGTCGAGCTGACCAGGTAGACGCAATTGTCCATCGCCCGGGCCTGCATGTGGAGCCGGTGGGTCTCGATCTCCGGCGAGTCCTGGAAGTGCGGGTAGAAAATGATCCGCGCGCCTTTCCGGCTCATGATCGCGGCGAGCTCCGGGAAGTAACCGTCGAAGCAGATCATGATGCCGATGGTGCCGAAGTCGGTTTCGAACACCGGTATGTCGTTGCCTGGCGAAATACCCCAGTCATCCATTTCCATCGGCGTCGGATGCGTCTTGAAGTACCTGCCGACAATCTCGCCGCGGCGATCGATCAAAATGGCGCTCATGTATTTCCCGTCGTCGACGGCCTCGACAATCGGCAGGATGACGTACATGCTGTGCTTCTTCGCAGCCGCCATGACGCAACCGGCCACCGCCCCGTCGATGGATTCTGCCTGCGCCGCAAGGCCCGGAAAATCCTCCGGCAGACAGGCGATGTCGGCGCCGGCCGCCCCGGCCTCGTCGAGATAGCCTTCAACGTAGGTCAGGTAGTCGGCCAGCGGCATTTCTCCACGATACAGGGGCCTGACGCTCGCCACGATTATTTCCTTACCCATCGAACCCTCCGATTGAACATCCGCATCAGTGACAGTGCGTTGCGTCGGTTCACGACAGCGAATATAGCAGCCAACCAGCCATCCTGAAATATTGAACCAGGAAATCGAACCTCAAACTCAGAATGTCGAACGGGGGACGAATCGGATGCCACCATGACACCATGGCCTGCACGGCAGATCTCCCCATTGTATACGTAAACGATGAAAGTCAGGGGGGTCATTCGACCTCTAACGGCAATTCTGCTCCGCGCCATCGCCGCAGGTCAGCGCAGCGTTTTTTCATGGCCGTCTGAGTTTGCCGTCAACGAGGACGGCGTGACCGGACAAACCCTACAACTGCTTCTGGAGCGAAAGCTGGGTGCTCAATTCCCGATTGCAAGAGTTGCTCCCGCCATCCTCAAACCTGGTCCGTTTTCAGAGAGAAGTGTATCTCCTGCCGTATGAGACAGACGACATGCAGCTGGTCAATGTGATCCTGGGCGGCGTACCCGAAGATCCCGAAAAAGCGCCACGTGACACAGCCTTGCAGCGTGCTCTGCTCGACGAGTTCATCGCCGGGCAGCACGACGACGCGAGAGCAGGGGCCTGCTTTCTTCTGCCGGAGGATTTCAATTGGGGCCGCCAGGTCTATCTGAGACAGGCGTTGCCCTGGGACGATGGTGCGGTCGATTGAGCGACCACGTCTCAGATCGTGGGCCACTTCTCCTTGTCCAGCCTGTACCTGATCTGGTAGAGATCTCTGTCGCGTATTTCCTTCGCGTTTCCGGCGACCACCTCGAAATCGCTCGCCACGCCGAACACGCACCCGCTGATCTGCGGACACGCGACACGAATTAGCTCGACGGAAGCCCTGGCGCAATCCTCGGGCGGCCTGTACAGCTTCTCATCGACAAATTTCTGAAGTCCCCCGATCCATTTCCGGCCGCCGGGTGTGGTGAGCTGCGGCTCCCATATTTCCGTGTACACCGAGCCGGGCGCCATGCCCAGGACGCAGATGTCATAGCCATCGTGCTCCAGCTCCCGGGCCAGCGTGTCCGTGAACCGCATCAGCGCTGCCTTGGAGCAGCCATATCCCGTTGCGCCTGGAAAGGGTGACGAGGAACCTCCGCCGTTCATGTTGATGATAATCCCGGCGTTGCGCTCCATCATGTCCGGCAGGACCGCCCTGCAGCAAAGCATCGGGCCAAGGACATTATTGGTCATGTCTTCCCACCAATTATCCTCGTCCACCTCCCATACCGCGCCAATCGCCTTGAACGTGGCCGCGTTGTTGTACAGCACGTCGATCCGACCGAACTGATCCAACGCCGACCTCGCAACGTTCTCGACGTCGTCTTTCTTCGTGATGTCTGCCCGGACCGCCAGCGCCTGCCCGCCTTCCTGTTCGATCAGATCCACGGTCTCGCGAAGCCGTTCCTCACGGCGTGCGCAGCAGACCACCTTCGCTCCCTGCCTGGCGAACTCGATCGCGATCGCACGCCCGACCCCGCAACTCGAGCCGGTAATGACCGCTGTCTTTCCCTGCAATTCCATGCCCATATCACACCCCGGTTAAACATCATCAGTGCGTCGGTGCACCGGCCGTGAATATAACAGCCGATCCACGGGTCCGCCATCCTGAAACATGGGGGTGTCGAGATCATTGACGCCCACTGAACCGTGCCGTTCAACCGGCACCGCCAGGCGATGCCTGGAGAGCCGGCGAGCCGGCGCCGTGAGAACGAACCTTTCAGTACCGATCAGATTCCTTTACCAACGTGCAACACCTGTGAATGGGTGAAAATCGAATTATCTTCACACAGCCACAAGAGATGGCCGATCCCGGAGCACTCCCTTGTCGACCTGTCCGCAAAGGACAAAGAACAAGAACGAAAGGAAGCCGGCGGCGGCGCACAGTACGGCACCTGACCAATCCACTGAATGACCATGACCACACGGGATGCTCCAATCCCTGCCCCGGCAGAGCCCCAACGGCATTGCCTGCTCGGAGGCGGACACCTTCGCCTGCGTGGAAACTGTCACTGCCACTCGACCTATTCCGACGGCGCCCATCCACCCGAGCAAACCGTGGCCCGCTACCGTGACGCCAAGTACGACTTTCTCTACCTCACCGAGCACTGTGACAAGCTCACTTATGGGAGGTTCCCGGATTTCCAGGCCCTTGATTCTGCTGACTTTCGTGTGCTGCCCGGTGTCGAGTACCGTGCGGAAACCGTGCGTTACGGCCGGCCGGCCGAGGCAATGATCCTGGGATTGAATACGTTGACGTCATCACAATGGAAACCCGGGATCGGCCAGCAGGAGATGATCGAGGCCATCAATGCGGACGGTGGTATCGCGATCCTGAGTTGCACATATTGGGATGGACGCAGCATCAGCGACATGGTTAATCTTCAAGGCGTTACCGGCATCGAGATATACAACGCCACTTGTGAAGGTGTGGCCTGCAAAGGGTACGCCGTGACGCACTGGGACGAGTTGCTGGAATCGGGGATGCGGCTGTACGGCCTGGCGGTTGACGATTGTCACTTCAACAGTTGGCCGGACTTCGCGCTCGGCTGGATCGTCGTGTGCGTGGACGACCGGACCCCGACGGCCATCACAGAGGCAATCCGGACAGGAAAGTTCTATTCATCTTGCGGTCCGGCGATTGAGGAGTGGTCACTTTCCGGGAACAAGATCACCTTTCGCTGCTCGGAGGTGAAAACCATAGCATGCAACGGTCTCACCTTTTCCGGGCGGGTGGTTCGAGCCCCCCCCGGCGAGACGCTGACAGGATGTACGTTCGACCTGTCCGAAAGGTGGGCATCCAATCTCCCCTGGCTGCGCTTTTCGTGCTGCGACCCGGACGGACGCTGGGCATGGACAAACGCGTTCTGGCTGAGCGACCTGAATCAATGATCAATCAAACACGATTGCATACCGTGCCCTTGCCGCTTGACACCTGTTGAACAAGAACAAGGGAAGCGAACAACTGAGGATTATACATGCCCACCGAAAATGACCCAATAGTCTGCCCGCTGCAGGAAACCGGTCCCGACAATCTGCGCAACAGCGAAGGCGCTGTGATCGAGCTGCGTGACGGCCGTTTGCTGCTGGCGTACACCCATTTCTATGCGGACGCCGATGACTTCGGCGCCGGCGACATTCGTGGCAAGACGTCGGCGGACGGTGGCAAAACCTGGTCGGCACCGTTCATAGTGCAGCCCAACACCGGGAACTACAACACCGGCAGGCTGGCGTTGATTCGGTTGCCGGCGACCTCGGACGGCTATAGAACACGCCCGGATATTCTGGGCCTGGTCTACGTCGACCTCGGCGATTTCTATCACAACCGGATGTATCTGAAAACGTCGGTCGACGAGGGTCAGAATTGGTCGACCCCGATTCCGATCAATGAGACCGGCATGCTCGGGCATGTCTGCCAGCGCGGCGATACCGCAGTAGTCCTGAGGTCGGGACGGATCCTCGTGCCGGCATATGCGATGTTCGGCGGGCTCTGCGCCAGTTTCATGTTCTACAGCGACAACCGTGGGCAATCGTGGCAACGCAGTCTTGGGGAAATATCCATCAGGCTGACCGCCGACGGCCACCCGTTCGGTTTCACTGACTTCGAGGAACCTGCGGTGGTGCAGTTACGCAATGGGCGCCTGATGTGTTTCGGCCGCACCCATCTCGGCCAATTATACAAAAGCTACTCAGTCGACGACGGCCTGCGCTGGTCAACACCGGAACCGACCGGGCTGGCGTCGAGCTACTCGCCGGCGGCGCTCAAGACCATTCCGGAAAGCGGCGACATCGTCTGCGTCTGGAACCAGGTGTCCGGGCAGGAAATTGCCGACGGCCTCGGCCGTATGCGGATGTCATGTGCGGTGAGCCGCGACGACGGCGAGACCTGGGCACATTTCCAGAATCTCGAATCCCTCGACGACACGACACGGATCGAACCGGACGGCGGCTTCGACACAGTCAGCGAGGTGCATGCGATCCAGCGGCGGCAGGCATTGAAAGCGGCCGACACCCGCACCCATTATCCGGAGTCGGTCACCTGCCGTTATCCCCGCTGGCCGGGCAACATCCACAACGACTATCCGTCGATCACTTTCACCAGCACCGACAACGCAGTGATCATCTACGGCGCCAGCGATTACGAAACGGCTGGCCTGGAGGCCGGCCTGAAGGTCGTCGTGCGGCCGATCAGCTGGTTGTACGAACCAGCGTGAACGCTTACCGACTCACCGACGGGTCCGTGGACTGATCACAGGGCAAATAACCAGCACCAACGTTGTAACCGCGAACTACTATTCGACTGTCGCAATAGTACTGTTGCAAACTGTGCAGGGAGCCAAACTACCTGAATGAAACGAATCCACCCGCTTTTCAAACATGCCCCGCTCCTGGCCCTGACCGGCTGCCTGGTCGCGGCAACGCCACAAGTGATGGCTTGGGGCTCTCCCCACGAGTCGATCACGCGCGCCGCCCTGGCGGTGCAGCCGGAAGCGCTGCAGGCGCTCTGGTCCCAGCCGTACCGGCATCCGTTGGATAATGTGGAGCGCCCGATCAGTGAGTACCTCTGCTCGTACTGGTGGTGGTGCGGAAATCCAGATCACGTCGAAGGACCCACGGCCTCGGCGGCGCACAAGAATCATGCCAAGCAATTCATGTACGGTGAGCAGGACAGCAGGTTCGCGGTGCCGACGCCCCATGGGCTGCCGATGCCGGAGACCGGGTCGGTCTGGGGCTACCACTACTTCAGTTTTTCGCCCACAGCCAACAGGGGGCGGTATATACGGGGGGCGCAATGGTACTTCGAGCATATGATCGAAGCCTTTCGTGACCATCGGCCGGCAGACGCGGCGCAGTACGCCGGCACGTTCGCCCACGCCGTCGAGGATCGATCGTCCACAGTCCACGCCTGGGACGGCTACGGCGACGAGCGTCATGCCATCGAGAAGAAACATGGCCTGACCACGGCAATGAAGCACGGTATGTCGGTCTTCTGGTTCATCGACGACAACGCGGTGGACGCAGCGATTCCCGGTTACACACCACAACTGCTGGGGCCTTCCGTCGAGGCCGCGGCAGCGGCGGTGGGCCTGCGCCTGGAGGCAATCACCGACGAGGCCCGGGCGCTGCTCGCCGACTCCGACAACGGCTACCTGGCAACGCACCGCGAGGACGACTGGCAAAACGCCGGCACCAGCGATGCCACCGATGCCACGATGGCAGCGATGGCCCGCACCAGCTCCCGCCTGACCGCCGACATTTTCTACACCGCCTGGTATCTCGCTTACCTGCCGCCGCCGCTGGCAGCCGACGCCGCAAGCGCAACTGTCGACGCGCCGCTGGCAGCCGATACCTGGGTGCGCCGCAGCGAACCCGATACGGTACAGGACCACACGATGAATCTGAGCTGCGGCTACCAGGATTACACCTTTCTCAAGTTCGACCTGAGCGGCATCGATGCCGGTGCGTACATTCGCCGGGCGACGTTGACGATCCGCATCCGCAACGACTTCAAGGCGGACGAAGTCGTCAACCTCCATGCCGTCCCCGACTCCGGCTGGGACGAAGAGACCATGACCGCCAGCTCAGCGCCAGCGGCCGGCGAATTGTTGGCCAAGTTCACGGCCGAAGCATCGGAACCGGGGATTTCGCAGCTGGACGAGATCGACGTCACCGCCTATGTCAAAAAAGCACACGCCGCGGCTCAGGAACTGGCAGCGATGCAAATGACGATGGCCAACAGGGGGCCGGGCGTTTTCATCCGAGCCCGCGAGCACCGGGACCAGTCGGAACAGCCGTGGGCCCGGCTCAGCCTGCAGCTCGAACACCCGGGCGAATCCGTGCTCACACTGGCTGACAACGGCAAGACAGAGTACCGCATCATTGTCGATGACAACGCCGATGTCAGTACGCACGCCGTGGCGAACGACCTGGCAGCGCTGCTCACTGAAATCACCGGTGCCACCTTCCCCGTGGCAACCGACAATACCGCACCGTCGTCGCACGAGATTGTGCTGGGACACGGCAATCGTCGACTCGAGTCACTGCAGTTGACCAAGCTTACCGGGGATTTTGCTGAGGACGAATACGAGATCCGCACAGTCGGGACAACGCTGGTCATTGCCGGTGCGCCGCCCCGCGGCACGATCAACGGAATCTACGGATTTCTACAGGATCACCTTGGCTGCCGGTGGTTCACCGCCGGCGTCAGCAGCATTCCAAAAGCTGCCGCCCTATCGGTAAAAATCGCCGACCGGCAGCGGCCGGCGTTCGGACAGCGCTCGGTGCTGGCTCCGTCACACTGGGACGCAGCGTGGACCGCCCGCAACCGCCTGAATGTGTGCAAGACCTATGGCGGCGCGCAGTCCCGCGCCCATCTCATGAACGACAAACGGGTGCAGACGATCTGGGACTACTATGAATCCCACGGCCTGGCCAACATACCGGAGTCGCTGTTCAGGGAGCACCCGGAGTTCTACGCGGAAATCGGCGGCGAGCGTACCATGCATGAGGAAGGGAATCGGCGCGCCTATTGCATCACCAATCCAGGATTCGTAACCTACGTCGCCGAGCGGCTCGGACGCCGGGTACGCAACGTCAAGGGCCCCATCGTTGTCGGGCTTGGCCACACGGACAGCGCCAATCGCTGCCTGTGCGACGTGTGCAAGGCCAGTTACGATCACATCGGCCTGGCCGGCACCTACATGACGTTCGACAACGCTGTGGCGAAACAGCTGGCCGCAGTGAATCCCGATGCCATCGTCGACACGCTCTCCTACGGCATGACCTTCGCGCCGACCCCGGTGAAGATGGCGCCGAACGTGCGCGTCACCTGGTGCCCGATCTCCGGCTGCTACGCCCATGCATTCGGCCAATGTGCAGTCAACCGCGACCGCGGTCATCTCGAGAAGCTCACCCGGTGGCAGGCGAACACGGATCAGCTGCAGATCTGGTATTACCATTATCAATCCGACAACCTCATGCCGCACCTGCGTCTCAACGCCACGCGGCAGAATTTTCAGGAATTCCACCGGCGCGGCATCCAGGCGCTCTTTGTCGAATCCTATGGCGGCACGGCCTGCCTACGCACCCATCCGGTGCCAGACGGCGACAAACTGATCCCGGCCTTCGGTGCCGCCGATGGCGGCGAATACTTCACCGTGCCAATGGAGCTCGATCATCTGCGCTCGTACATTCTCTGCCGCCTGCTGTGGAATCCGGATTACGACATCGAAACCGGCATCCGCGAATTCTGCCACGGCTACTACGGCGCGGCCGGGCCAGACATGGTCGAGTACGTGCTGGCGGTCGAGTCGCTCGATTCGTACGCCCGTACGACGGGCTCCTACGAACAGTACGACGGTGTGCATCAGGGTTGCGGCACTGCACCTGAGTTGAAGTGGGATGTAACCGGGCGGCTCAATGCACTATTCGACCGTGCCGAAGCCCGCGTCGCCACGAACCCGGTGCCGCTTCGTCGCATACAGATGGCACGGCTGCCGCTGCAACTGTCGATTCTCTGTTATGCCGCGCCTGACGATCCGCTGCGCCAACCTGCCTTCGACGGGTTCTTCCGGCTCACCGAGGAACTCGGGCTGAAAGTAATCAATCGCTCCGGCATCAGTTACGAGCGCATGTCGTTGGCTGACTTCAAGAAGCTGGTGAGCGACCCCACGAAAATCGTCCGGCGCGGCCGGGAACCGCTCGGCGCCAACCTGCTGCGCAACTCGGATTTCGAGCTCGACCAGGATGCGGACGGCATCCCCGACGGCTGGGCCGCCACCGGCAAGTACAATCCCGAGGGCTACGACCTCGACCCGGCCGGCGTCAGCCTCGATGCCGGGCGGGTCTACAGCGGCAAGCACAGCGTCAAGCTGGTCAAGCAGCCGGCGACCAGGCAAATCGTGGCCCTGCGCCAGCGGTTCAAGGCTACGCCCGGCACCTCGTACCGCATGTCGATCCGCTACCAGGCCGACGTCAGCAATGGCTCAGTCGTCATCATCTTCACGCAGTTCGATGCCGACGGCACCGAGCTGGGGCACAACGGCAGCGCCGGCGGCGTCAAGTCAACGGGCGAGCGGTGGACCGAGATGCACGCCGACACGACAGCGGATAAAAACACCGCCGAGCTGATGGTCGAGTTTCTGTTCTACGACGACCAGGCCGAGGGCGTCGCCTGGATCGATGACTTTTCCTGTGCACCGATCAAGTAGCCGGGTGGATCACCGGCACTGCCGCACTAATCGACGACGTCGAACATGCCGTAACCGCCGGAAATTCCCGCTGTGTGGACTTCACCGGGTGACACGAACCTGGCGGAGCCGTCCACGAAAAGAAAGTTGGAGCCGGTGCCGTGACGGTCCTGCGCCATGCCGGAGAAATACGTTCCGAATACATTGTGGGAGTCAAAGTACCCGTCGGCGTTGCGGTCCTCATTCAACGGGTAATACGACGGGCTGATCAGGTAATCGCTGATACCGTCGCCAATCACGAACGTCCGGCTCGGAATATTGCCCAGTTTCTGGTGCGGCGAGGTGTTGGATTGTGCATGCCGATATGGTGCCGCCGTCGTGTCGCCCTGGGCGCCATGCGACACGTATGTGTTGCCGCCGCTGTCGCCGTCGCCATTGGGTGGATGCCAAATGTCGGGGTACTTGTCGCCTTTCGGGTGCACCGGACAGATGAGTGCATAAGGGCTGTCAAAGCGATTGTCGACAAAGTTCCGCTCGGCAATCCAATTCGTATCGTTTTCATCGCCGCCCAAATAGATCGCATACGACGGCTGCCAGGCGTAGTGCTGCTCGGCGGCGTTCTCGATCTTGCCGGACGGCATGAAGTCGGCATTGTCGTCCGCATAAAATTGTACCGCCAGTCCGATCTGCTTGAGATTGTTCAGACACACGACACGCTGAGCCGTGGCCTTGGCGTTTTGCAAAGCCGGCAACAGCATGCTGGCAAGGATCGCGATGATAGCGATCACGACCAGGAGTTCGATAAGCGTGAAATACCTTGACGCTGCCCGGAAATTGCCGGGGGCGCGCTCGATCAAGGCAAAGACTCGTGAGGATTGATTCGGTTGCAGCACCACAGGATTCCGGTTGTGATCAGTAATACGTATCGCCAACGTAAAATGGCATTGCGTTGTCGTAATAATAGGTCTCCAGTGGCGCTTGAAGAATACCGCTTGCCGGCGCCGCCCCGCCTCCGCTGCCGGCATAATAATCGAGGCCGTTGTAGACGAAATCAGGTGCCCGATACCATCTTGCCGAGCCGTCGAAATAAAGCGCGTTGAAGCCGTCCTCGTGAGAATTTTCAAAATCATTCCGATATACGTCGGCAACGGCTGCCGCCGAAGAATTGCGAGCAATATTGGCCGCCGGGTTGTCCGGGTGGGAATTCGTCGCCCGCAGCGCTGTCGACCGGTAGTTGTAGCTCGACAGGGCAGCCCCGGAAACAGTCAGGGAGACGTCCTGCAGCCGGTCGACACAGGCGGATTTCAGGTAAGTCGAGCCATATTGATCCTCCGACTGCGCCGGGCAGAAATAGACCTCGGCAGACTTCAGATGCCCTTCATCGTAAAGGATGCCCAAACCGCCGTAGAACGCCCCGGACTGTCCCCACAAGTTGGAGAACCAAAAATTGTAATCGGTCGGCGGCCCGTCCCATCGCAAGTTCGGCGGGCAGAAATCACGGTTGTCACCGGCGTACATCGTCAGGGCGATTCCCATTTGTTTTTGATTGCTGAGGCAGGCACCCTGCTTGGCCCTGCTCTTCGCATTGGACAATGCCGGCAGCAGCATGCTCGCCAGAATCGCAATGATGGCAATGACAACGAGGAGTTCGATGAGGGTGAAGCGATACAGGTTTCGATCAGGCAATTTCGGCACTGGATTGTCGATGAAAAAAAGTGCTATAGTAGCCGTACTCTATAACGACGACGGATATTCTGCAATCGAACGGACGCCCGCCCAACCGCCATGACACGACTGTATTTCGCCCTCCTCATCGGCGCTTTGACTTCCATGCCCGCCCAGGCACAGCCCGCGGTCGCGGCAGTCAGCTTTCGCGCCACCTTCGACGCCACGCTCGATGCCGAGCTCGCCGCCGGCCGCTCCACGCCGAAAGCAGTCGACGGTAACGTCGGCTACGACACCGGCAGGTACGGCCAGGCCCTCGTTGCCGGCGAAGACGGCGCCGTCGTCTCGTATCGCATCGAGCGCAATCTCGATACCAGGAAAGGCGCCCTGTCCTTCTGGTTCCTGCCGGTGAACTGGACGCCTGGCGAGTTGCGGGCCCATTTGTTCTTGCACACCCCGTTCGCGGGAATCTTCCGCATCCTCAACGATGAAGCCGGCCAGCTGGTATTCGAGATTGGAACGGATCTGGGACAACGACGCCGGGTGTCGGCACCCCTTGCGAATTGCGCCCAGGGGGAATGGGTGCATGTCGCCGTCAACTGGTCGGCCGAAGCGCTGGAGCTGTTCCTTAACGGCAAGGCCGCCGCGGAGACGCCGTGCGAGGCGCGGTTTCTACCGCGGATTGTGAACTACAACCTTGTTGTCGGCGACCTGCCCCATGCCCGCGGCCGCGAGACGGCGCGCAAGACCTTGATCGACGACCTGACGATTTACCATCGTCCCCTGGGTGCCGGCGAGCTCGGGCGCGTCGAGGCCGCGACCGGCGGCAAGATGCCTGCCTACCGGCCGCCGGTAATCAGTGTCGCCCGGCAGGACGCGCCGATTGTCGTCGATGGCATGGTCGATGCCAAGGAATGGCGGCAAGGCGCCGTGTTCGGCAATTTCCTCAATGTCTCGGACCACAAGCTGGCACCGTTGCCGACAGAGGTCCGAGTCGCACACGACGGGGAAAGACTCTATTTCGCGGTTGCCTCACCGGTGGTCGGCGGCTTTCCGCTCAAGGCGGACAGCCGCCGGCGCGACGATCAGGTGTGGACGGACGACGCCGTGCAGATTTATCTGACACCGCCGCATGGGGACAATCGCTTCCATTTCGTCAGCAACTGCAAGGGCGTCATCTTCGACCGCAAGACGATTGTCGGGATCAAGCACGATCCGACCTGGAACGGGGAGTGGGAGGTGGCCAATCGGGTTGCCGCCGGGACATGGACCCTGGAAGTCGCGATCACCTTCGAGGCGCTTGGCGTCAAGCCGCCTGCCAACGGCGAGGTCTGGCGATTGAATGTCACGCGCGATCGGGTGACGCCTCAGAATCTATCGTGCTGGCCGCGACTGAGCGCCTTTGGCGATGCCGACGGCCACGGGTATTTGCGCTTCGCCGATGCCGGACCGGCGGTGGCGGTGGCGGATTTCGGCAGCGCCGGCAGTCGGGTCAACTTCGACGCTGCCATTGCCCTGCCGCCCGGCGCGGCACCGATCCGGTTGGCGGCAACGCTGACTATGGCACGATCCGGCACATTGCTGGCGACCGAGCGCTTCACGCTCGAGGCGGCTGCCGGCGTGAAGCGATTTCCGATCCGTGTCGACGCCGGTGACCAGATCCCGGACGCGATCAGTTTCACGGTGGTCGACGCATCGGGTGTCGAGCATTATCACGACACGGTCTACACGCCGGTCACCGGCAGTCTGCAGCTCGACGCGACACCGATTCCAAGCCGGGGGGTGTGCAAGGTCCAGCTGCGGGAGCGCGACGACACGGTCCTCGCTGCCAAGCCGATGGCGGTGGTCGAACTGCGGCGCACCGATACGCCGGATGCGGCGGCGGTCCGTACGGTCACGCTTGCCGCGCTCAACGGCGGCAGTGGGGCCGGTGAATTCGACATCGCATCGTTGCCGCCCGGCTCGTACGAACTGAACGCGCGCCTGGTCAGCGGCGGCGTGACGCTTGACAGCACCACCGCACCGTTCGTCAAACCGCCTGATCCCTGGCGCACCGCGGGCGTGGGCAAGTCCGACACACCGCCGCCGCCATGGACACCAATGACCGCGACCGGTGACCACACGTCCTTGACCGTCGGCTGCTGGAATCGTGTGTATCAGTTCAACGGCTCGCCCGTGCCCACGGTCATACGTAACGGCGACGTGACGCAGCTGGCCGCACCGATGCGGCTCGCCGCTCGCGTTGATGAGCGTGAGCTCGACTGGCAGGAACGCCGGATCACCGACGTCCAACACGACGACGTACGAGTCAGTTTCTCGACGCACATGCGTGCCGGTGGCATCACCGTCGATGCGCAGACGTACGTCGAGTACGACGGCATGCTGTGGACCGACATCACGGTCGCGCCCTCCGTGGCCAAAACCGCACCGACCCTTGACGCACTCGAATTGATCGTCCCCGTAGATGCGCGTTTCGCCTCGTTGCGACACATTCCCAACGAACATCTGCTGACCGGCAACACCGGTAAGGAAGACGGCTGGAGCTGGGACTACTCGGCGCGCCGATATTTTCTCTGGATCGGCAACGAAGACCTTGGCCTGACCTGGTTCTACGAACGCGAAGCGCCGTTCCGTCACAGCGACAAGGCAAAGCGCGTCGGCCTGGAGTTGCGGAACGGGGTGATGTACTTCAAGGTGCGGTTTGTCGACCATCGGATCGCCTTGGCAGAACCGCTGACGCTCAGCTTTGGCCTGCAAGCGACACCGGTGAAGTCGCGACCGGCCGGTTGGCGGCGTTGGGGGGAGCCGCGGAAGGTCGGCCAAAGCTTTCATATCCCGTGGACCAGCGAGCATTTCGATCGTTACGCCGCCGGCTACCCGGAAGCAACTAACACCGGTTTCTATCGGCGCTTCGTCCAGCGCTACCAGCGGGATCATAAATTCCTTCCCTACAAGATCCTGATGTGGCATGGCATCGACACGCCGGAGTACAAGTACTACGGCGCGGACTGGGACCTCGGCGGCGGCATCAACAAATACCACGACACGCGCCGGCATTGGTTTGGAATTCGGGTCTGCGGCGGCGCCGAGTCGTTCGTCGATTTCATGACCTGGAAGATGATCGGGCACATCGACGAATTCGGATTGGACGGCGCCTATCACGACCTGCAATGGAGTTACGCATGCGCCAATCCGAATCACGGCTGTGCCGGCGGCCGCCGTGCAATTCGTGGGGATCGTGAGTTGAACAAGCGCCTGTACACGGCGATGAAGCAGCGTGACCGGCCGCTGTGGAAGATCGATCATGCCTCGAACAGCATCTGCAGTGCACTCCACGGATTCTCCGACATCTTCACGACCGGCGAAGAGATGCGCCTGGATTCGAAACCGGCCGAGCCCGGGCCACGCGTGTGGAAAGGGTATTTCGAGGCGATGCGGATCAGTTACTTCAAGGCCAGCGGGGCGATGGGGCGGCAATGGGGCGTGGTGCCGATGTTTCTGCTGCAGATGAATTCGGTGGGTGTGAAGCCTGCCGCGACAGAGGGCATCTTCTCGATCCTGCTGGCACACGATGCGATCCCGACCTGGGACGCACTTTACAAGGACGTGCGCTTCATGACCAGGGTCTGGCGAGCCCTCGAAGATTTCGGCATCGGCGAGGCGGATCTCGAGTTTCTGGCTTACTGGCACGACAGTACGCCGGCAGGCGTGTCGTTCGTGCCGGACGGCGGCGGCCCGGTGCGGCCGGTGCAGGTGCTGTACGACACCGAAGCGTTCGATCAGCTGCAACCAGAGGAATCGTACGGCGCCAGCATCTATCATCGACCGGGCAAGCGGAGCCTGGTCGTCGTCTTCAACTACACACAGGACGACGGTACCGCAATGGTGGAATTGAATTTACCGGCACTGGGTTTCGATCCGGCCGTCACCACGGCAACGGATGCTTTTACCCGCGCCGAGTGGGTGCCGGCGAATGTGCCGTTGGCGGTACGTGTGAAGAGTGAGAATTTCCGTTTGCTCTGGATCGACGATACCGTCGCGGCAAACGCGACACACTTCCCGGATGAAGCAACACCAGCCCTGGTAGCCGGCACGCGACCAACGAAGCCGGACAACAGCTGCGATGTCTTCGAAACTGTCGGTGACCGGTGCCGCGATCCGTGGGCGCCGGAGAACAGGGACGTGACCGGCAGCGAACTTGCCCAGGCATTCAAACTGACACGCGCGACCAAACTCGAGCGGATTGAGGTGAACATGAACTGCGCCGGCAGCCGCGGTCCGGATCTGCGGGAACCTGTACGCCTGCGAATCGTTGAAGCGGATGCCGACGGCATGCCAACAGATACTGTTGTCGTGCAAGAAGAGGCGTTCACGCCGCAGTGGGTGATCGATTATTTCACCTATCACCACTACGAATTGAAGCGGGGGCTCGTGCTGCCACCGGGGCGCTACGCGATCGTCCTGTCCAAGCCGCCGGAAGAGTCGGCAGAGCATCGTCACTACTTGCTGCCGGCCTTTGAAGCGACAGGCGTTTTCGAGCCGATGGCTGTCCGGCTGCGGCCCAACGGCGACTGGCAGCGAACGACACGGATGCTGGCGTACGGGGTGTACGGCTTCGAGCGATGAGCTCGGAACATTACTTGTGCCTTGCCGGATTGGCCGCGACGTCCTGTACCGGTGTACCGATTTTGGTGCCGTCCAACAACCAATAACCGCAAAACCAATGACCAACAGCCAATGAACAAGATCCTGATTATTACTGGTACGAAACCCGCCAGGTTGGTCCGTTACGCAGCAGAGCAACTCGCACACTACCTGACGAAGCTGTTCGACCTTTCAGCCCGGGTTGCGGCGGCACCCGGCAAATCAACCGCCGATATCATCACCCTCGATGCCGGCGCCCCACCGATTCCGGACCAGCTTTCCGATCAGGGGTACGTACTGCGTCCGGTGGATGTCGACGGGCGCAAGTTTTTTCAGGTTGCGGGCGGCTCGCCAACGGCAACCATGTGGGCGGTATATGATCTGGTCGAGCGCTGGGGTGTGCGCTACGAGCTGCACGGCGACCTGTTTCCAGATCGCCCCGGCAGGATGCAGCTGCCGCGGCAGGCGGTCGTATGCGATCCCGACCTGCGGTGGCGCGCCTATCGCACCTACAATGATTTCCCGAACAACGAATGCACCTGGCCGGCAGTGGACTACCAGGTGCTGATCGATCAGCTCGCCAAGATGCGAATGAACGGTATCATCGTGATCTGCCGGCCACACGATCCGTTCTACGAACTCGAGTTCCGTGGAACCCACAAGACCATCGCGGTCACCAATTTCGGCTACCGCCCGGCAATCCGACCGGATCACCCCGGCTACGAACTGTTCGAAGCAAGCGGTGACGCAGCCCGGGGCGTGTTCGTCAACCCGGAACTTTCCGGGCATCAAAACAGCAAGAAGGCGATTGCCGCCGGCCGGCGCTATGTACGCAAGGTGTTTCGGATGGCCCATGCGCGCGGCATGTCCTGCTGCCTGAAGATCAACTACACTGATTTCGATCCGGCCATCAAGCAGCGTCTGCTCGAGGTCACGGAACAGAAGCACAAGGCACCGCGCGGCGAGGTCACACGCCTGCGTTATGGCGACTGGCTGGAAGGGCCGAGCGTCGAAGTCGGACGGTGCATGAGCATCCGAAACCCCGTGTTTTTCGAGCTCATGACAGCTGCAGTTCAGGCACAGATCGACTGCATGCCCGACGCCGACCTCTACAGCCTGGGCGTAACCGAATTCAGAGAATCGGCGGCCGACAGCGAACAGACCTGGAAACGGCTGGACCGCAAATACGGTCTCAGTAAAATCGCCCAATTCGATCAACTGATCGACGAAGCACGGGCGATGTCCGAAGACAGCGCGGATCGTTCCGAACATATGCTGCGCGCCGATATTGTGTCACTTTACGTGCTCGACATCCTGATCAACGAACGCGATCTGGATCTGAGCAAAGCGCGTAAGGGCGCTCAGATTATCGCCGACGGCCTGAGTCCCGAGCTGCATCGCTTCCTGCCGTCGATCTTTCCGCCCGGCACGCCCTACATCGCGGAGATGGGGTACATGCCGTCGCACGTGGCGAAACGCTCCGACACACTATTGCTCGACGATCCGAAACATATGCGGATGTCGCTGGTCATCAGCCTCGAGGACGACAATGTCGGGCTGGCACCGCAGCTCACCGGGCCGGCAGTTCGCAAGTTGGTCGAGACGTTGCGCGCCAGCGGTGCCGAAGGTTTTCACACACGCCAGTGGATGCACAGCAATCTTCAGCCGACGCTGCATTATCTCGCTCATGCGGCATGGGAACAAGGCTGGACCCCGGCGAAGGCGTACAGGCATTTCTTCGAAGGCTTGTGCGGCAGCAGCGCAATGGGATCTGTCGCGAAGGCATTCCGGGCGCTCGAAAACCTGACCGAAGACCTGCACACGAACGTATTCTGCATCTCCTTCCCGCTGCCCAATCTGTTGACCGGGATGTGGGATTGCTGGCCGGAGCAGTACACCCCCGAGCGATTGGCCGGCATTGCCCGCGCCTACCAGCGGATCAGCGACGGCCTGGCGCAGGCTGTTCGCGCCAGCAAGCCGGCAGGGCGGGATTATCTGTATTCGCTCGAGCGGCATTGTCGGCATGCAGAGCATTATGTCCGCGGCCTGATCGAACTCGGCGCCGCGCGGGAAGCGAATCGGCAGGCGGCAGCAGCGAGTACCGGCAACTCATTCGACGAGCTGGACAAGTGGTCGGCGGCGGCGGCAACACACTTGCGGCAGTCGACGTGCGAGATGCGCAGAGCCTGCGAGGCCTTCGCCGAGGGAGTCCGTGACCGGTGCGATCTGGGCGCACTTGCAACACTGAACAATTACAGACTGGACCCGGTGAATGCCTACGCGGTAATCGCCGAGACGAAGGCGAGCGCACTGCACGTCATGGAACACTGAGGTGTGCCCCCCGGTCCCGGTGCAGCCCCGGCCTAAGCCCACTCGAATCCATACAGCCATGCCCGGCGCAGATACAGCTTCAGGCACACCGGCTGCGCCAGCTTCGACAAATCCCGGTCCCCCCACGCGAGCCTGCCGAACTTCTCGTCGCCGGTGAACGGGATGCTGTCGGCTTGCGAGAACCCCGGCACGGTCCTGTGCGGCACGCGCTGGGTCCGCTGCAGTGACTCCGGCCAGTATTCCTCGGAGGCATCGAGCAGCTCGGCCCGGATCTCGCCGTCGCCGAAGGTTCTGGCATTGAGATAGAGTTCCTTGCCTGCGACCGCGGCCGGGAAGATGACCATGCTGCCCCCGGTGTTGCCGCCGGCGGACGGCAGGGCAGCCCACATGCGCCCCTTCTCCCAGCTGGCGCGGCAGAAACCGCCGGCGTCGAAATACTCGGTCGGCGCCCTGGCATAGAAATCACCGTGCAGGTTCTGCATGCCGCCGTAGTAGAGGTAGAGCCGGTCATCATCCTCGACCAGCGTCCGCGAAGGCCAGATCAGGCCGCTGCCGTAATCACCCAGCGGCGGTGACGGCAGGCACGCCTGGCGCGGTTCCGGCCGCCACCAGCGCAGGCCGTCGATAGAGGCGGCAAACTGCAGGTCCAGCCGCTGGGTCATGGCATGATAGATCGCGGCGATACCGATAATCCCGTCGCCGTAAGGATGGTACCCCAACTCCATGATCTGGTCGCCCGGTGCATCCTGCCAGTCCGCTGTCATGATCGGTATGGTTTCACTCCAGCGCGACCCGTCCGGGCTGGTCCGCCGCTGGGCGATACGGATGCCCTGGTTGATGGCGTAGTCGTTCGGGATGCCCGAGCCGATGGCGGGCCGAATAGTGAAACCGCCCCCCTTGTGGTGGGCGACGTAGCCGTCGCCGTCCTTCGCCTTGTGAATGTGGCAGGTATCGCCGGTCGCGAAGTCGAGCGGCCCTTCAACACCGCGCCAGTGCAAGCCGTCGGCCGAGCGATAGCGGTAGAGCCCAGCGCCGGCCGGGTTGTCGGGGAAGCCGCCAACACAGGTCGACTTGCCGAAGGTGCCGGGGCGCCGGAAACAGAACATCTCATACGGCTCATCGGAGTTCGCCGACTGATCGATATGCACCGATCCATACGAGGAGGGCCCACCGGAGTCGAAATCGAAGATGATGTTGGTGCCGTCATAGCCCGGCCACGGACACATGTCGAGCGCCGGCCTCTCCCAGTTGACGCCGTCGTCCGACGAAGCATGGGTCAGACGATACTTGAACGGCTCGTTGCACGCGTTACCGGATTCCAGCGACACCAGCCACGCCTTGAAACGATTGTCGATCGGGTCCTTCAGCACCGTTCCGTGCCCCATGCAAACGGCGGAATTGTCCCATGGGAACTTCGGTTTCAACAACGGGTTGGCGGGATCTTGCTCAGCCTGTTCAACGCGCCAGGCGACGTCATTGAACTCGAGGATCCGACCCGGGCCTTCGGTCCCGGTGAAATAACCGCCAAAGATCATCGGCGGGTCGCCTTGTTTGCCGTGCTTCATGTCCGGTCTCGTTGGTTCAATGACTCATTCAGGAAAAGATCTTTCGGGCTG
>CAJWLW010000004.1 GCA_913042885.1 uncultured Lentisphaeria bacterium
CCAGAATTTTCGCCAGCTTGTCCTCGTTCATTTTCAGCGCCATATGGATTATCTCCGTTTACATGAAAGGTTGAAAAATTCGGTGACTGAAAAAGGGGTAAATCTTGTGATCAAAATCCATTCTTCCTGTCTTCACTTCCGGCCCAGCGTGACCGCCAGCAGCCCGGGCACACCCTTGCGCCCGACCATGTCGATCTTGTCAATCCTCCGGTTCGGTTTCGGATTTTCCCAAGCGGTCCGGTAGATCGTGATCTTGGGAAAGCTCTTGGTGGTGCCGGTCCACGCGGCCGCCGTGCTCGTTTCTTCGTCGAACCGGAAGGAACTCGCGGAACCGCCGGCGGTCCAGTCCCGCATATTCACCGGACACCGCATCTCGATTGTCTCCGTTGTACCGTCGTCGAAATGAATCACATAATCCCAAGACCCGGCCCAGGCGGTGGTATGCAGGAAGAACAGCCAGTCGCCCTTGTCCATGATTGGGATCGTTGCTGCATCAGGGAGCTGTCCCGGGCGATAGTTATTGGGATTGAGCACCAGGATCGTCACCGGATACTCGATCCGGAAATTGACATCGGCCCGGCGGATCACCCCCGCGGTCGGTCGCCCCAGCGCAGTCGTCGGCAGCAGGGCGGCAAAGTTGCGAAGGTCGCAGGCGGGTCCTTGATCCGACCAGCCGCCGATCCCGTCCTCTGCCTGCTCATCAGCCAGCGCACGATTCAGCACCGCCGCGATGTCCACCGGGCGGAACGTCAACCCCGGCGGTACGCCTGTCGACGCCTTGGCCACCAGGATGGAGTACCGCTCGAACGGCCCGATATCGTACGCCTTGCCGACCGGTCGTGGGTTGCCCAGGTAGTCGTCGGTGACGTCGTCCACCGCGGTCCCGCGATCGGCCGCCGGGCTGAGCAGCGTCGGCCGGTAATCACCGCCGGCGGGCAAGGTCAATTCCGAGTTGGCCTCCAGCGAATGCTGGTCCCGGCCGGTCGCCTCCCGCCAGTCGGAG
The DNA here is from genome assembly GCA_913042885.1 of uncultured Lentisphaeria bacterium. Next base: position 1,004 of record CAJWLW010000004.1, read on the forward strand.
AAGCTGTTGTGCCTGGCGCCGCTCCAGCCCTCGCGGCCGATACCGGCTTCAGTGCCCTGCGGTAAATTGAAGAGGTTGTAATCACTGACGTTGTTGACACAGTCCGGGTCGGTGCGTGAGCTGCGAATCATCAGTTGCACGCCGCCGTTGCCGGCAAAGATATTGTTGAGGATCGTCAGGTTCCGGGTTGTTGTCCAGCCCTTTTCTTTCTTCTCCGGATCCTGCGGCCCGTCGCCTTGCAGATTGGGCACCGAGCCGTCGGCCCGCCAACCGCCCTCGCAGACCAGCCCGGCATTCTGATTGGCGTAGAACAGGTTGTTCAGCCACCGGGTTCCCTGGCACGAGGAATTGTAAGCGCCCCAGCCCATGTCGCCATGCCCGACGTAGTGGCGGATGCGCGCCTGGGTCGGCGCATTGCCATGCGGCTCCCACTTGATCCGCATGCCCCCGGGCATCTCGGTATTATAAGCGAAGATACAATTGCGAACCAAATTGTCCGGCGAGATTTCGAGAAACAGGCCGAAGCCGTGATTATGGTGAAAGTAGCTGGACTCGATCACATTGCCGGTGTTGTCGATGTCGAGCCACAAGCCGGGGCCGATATTGTACGCGGCTTCGTGCCGGCGAAACGTGCAGTTTCTCAGGAAGACCCACTTGCCGCCGCCGGCGTCGTTGAAGGTGTCGTGCCGATCGAGGTTGTTGTAGAGCACACGGTTGTCCTCGATCAGGTGCGCTGTGCCGCTGCCCCCGATTCCGGCCGCCCCGTTGTAGGCGAAGATATTGCGGCGTATCACGGATTTTTCGCCGGGCACCCACATCCCGATATAATCGCACCAGGAAACGATGTTGTCCTCGAACAGGCTGTTGCTCTCAACGGCGACGGCCGACTGGTTGGTCAGGTTGCGCGTATTGGCATGCCGCCACTGGATGCCCCGAATGACGACGTGTTGCAGTGGGCCGGACAACAGCTTGGCGCGAACACAGACCTCGATGCCGTTAACGTTGGGATCGACGCCCGGCGGCAGCCAGACGGTGAGCGTACGGGCGTTCTCGTCATGATACATCCGGCCTTCCTGCAGCTCGTTGCGCTTGTAGGCAAACGTCAGCCAGCCGGCGCCCTCGAGCACCGCGTCCTTCCAGAATGCCCAGCGCGTGGCGACCTGCAGGAAGGACGCATGACGCCCGTTCAGGTGCGGTTCGTCAGCCGGGTAGATGTTTTCCCGCGTCCAGTCGTGTTTGATCCACAGGTTGCTGCCGGGGAAATTGCCGTCGAGGCCGGCCGCCTTGGCGGTAGTCTTCTGCCAGCCATCGACCACGACGGAGCCTTTCACCACCACCGTCTCTCCGGGCGCCGACTGCAGGGTTATCCGTTTACCGGGCAGGCCCGGCGTTTCCCAGTTGATGTATTCGCGATAGGTGCCCGCGTGCACGGTGATCGTGTCGCCGGGCTGCACCTTGTCCACCGCCGCCTGGATGTGTCTGCAGGGCTTCTCCACCGTACCGGGGTTGTCGTCGGCAGCCGACGCATGCCGGTTGTCAACATGGAACACAGTTGCGTTGACCGACAACGCGAGGAAACTCAATGTCAACACTGCCGCTACAGATCGCGGGGACGTCATGGGGGCCTCCCCTGATATCGTTCCTTACCGTAATAAACTTATTGATTATCGCCGCACGACCAGATGCGGTTCGGAGATCAGCCCGCACGGCGCCAACTGGTAACTGTCCACCCAGCGGTCTCCCTCGCTGACGAACTCATCCGGACCCGTGACAATAGGCGACGAATCCGACAAATGCAACGGACCATGGGAGTTGCGCCGATGCCCGATCACCTGGAGCTGAAGCTCGATCGGGTCGCCGTTGACGAAATCCGTAATGTCCACTTCGTTGGGCTCCCAGCCAATGATACCGGCTTCCCTGCCGCCGACCCGCACGCACACCCCCATGCCGGCATAGCCCGGCACCTGCACGAACAGGCGTTGGCCGGCGGCAAGTCTCGGGCGCACCGTTTTGACATAGCTCACCGAGCCGGAGTAGAATGGCAGGCCCTGCCCGCACCAGTCACCGATTCGCAACTGTCGCGGCAATGCCGTCATGGTCACTTCGGCGCCGTCTATCTGGACGCCGAAGGTTCCCAGCAGGTACGCCATCTCCAGGCCGCTGTGGTTTTCGTCGTAATCGCAACGCAACTTGATCCGGTTGGTCCCGAGCCGCAGGAGCCCCGGATCGAGCGGGACTGTCCGCAGCGACCGGTCGCACCACCAGCCACACTCGGCGTCGACGCTGACCGGTGTGCCGTTCAACGATATCCGAAACGTCTCCGGCCGCTCGAGGCCGAGGAACAAGTCGCCGCTGGTGACGGTTTGGACGTTGAAACTGTAATCGAGCGCAACGTCAACGCACCTGGGCCTGGCGGCGCGTTGCCGGGCGTACGGCTGGACCATAAATTCATCGCGACGATACGCCAGGCCGAGGACATCGCGCACGGCATCGTCGACCCGCAATATGTCCGGCGCCGTGCGCCAACGGCCCGAGCCGATCTTGAAGCGCGGCCGGTCCAGCACCAGCCCATTTTTTTCGGATAGAATGATGTTCCACCCGTCCTTACCCAGTCCGCGACGGCGCACGTCCTCGAGCTGCCGGCGGACGGGATGGCGGTCGCGCTCGGCGCGCTTCGGTATGACGAAAATGCGGCTGCCAAGGCGCGGCAGACTGGTGCGGATTTCCCAGCCGTGGTCGTCGCGTTCGGCGACGGCGCGATAGACCTCCCCGCTGTCCGGGTCCAGTTCGGTCGGCGCGCCGGCGCAGCCTGCAAAGCCCCGAATGCGCACGTCGTCGAAGCTGGCAGTCCGCCGGCGAACTGCAATATCGTTCCCTGGCCCGCGCTTCGAGAAGTCGTGGCCGGTGTTGCAGACAAAGAGATAAAAGGCGTCCCGATCCTCTTTCAACAAATGCAGTGCCGGCCGGATAGCGCGACCGCTCGGGCCAACGATATGCAGGCGCCGTGATTGACTCTCGACAGCGCGGACAAGTGCCTTGCCTTGGGCCGGGGCCGCCCTGCAGCAGCGCGCCAGGGCAGCGGGCGCCTGGGATGGCAGCGCGTCGACACAGCTTGCCGGTGCCCCGGCGAAAACCACTGTGCCGCCGGCCTCGTGGAACTGCTCGAGCAACGCCAGCGTTGTCGAGCGCATGGTCCGCAACGGCGGCACCAGGACGGCGCGGTACGTCGCTTTGGCCACACGGAGCACTGCCGTGCCGCCCGCCTTGCCGGTCTTGCCGTGGCGGGCGAGAATGTCCTCGTCGCCGTAGTCGAAGTCGATGTTCTCGATCAGCAGCGAATCCCGCAGCGCCCCGAACATTCTGTCGTAGGCGATTACCCCGGCATCGTTTTCACCGTTCCTGTTGAACAGCGTCCACATGCTTTCGTTCGCATGGATGACCAGCAGGTCACGCACGTCCTGTCCGCGGCTCATCACGGCGTTTACGCGGCCGAAGTAGTCTTCCACTTTGCGATAGTAGGGCCACCAGGCGGATTGATAGGAGATGCACTGCGGATAGTCGCGCTTGGCCTTGCCCTCCATGGTGTACCACGCCAGATGCGGGGCGCGCATGTTGATGCCCATCGCCGCCTGCCAGTCGCAGACCGCCTTGTGACCGGCAAACGGAAAGGCCCAGCCGACACAGCCGTAGGTCTCCGAGAGCCGCCATTTCCGCCCGAACTGTCGGGCCGCGGAGCTGACCAGCTTGGCCGTGTCGTAGGAGCGCCGGTACTCGGTGAGGATATCCATGGCAGGCACCTGCTGGTGCTCGAGGAAGCGCAGATAACTGCCGATCTCCCGGGTCTGCACGGCAAGCGTGCCAACGCTGATCGCCGCATGCCCGGACAACTGGGTGCCGTTCTTTACGCACCACTCCCCGAGCTGGCGTGCAAAGGCGTCGACAAACAGATGAGTGATGCAGTCGTGGTAGTGGTAGCGGGCGGCGGAGACGTCCTGCCCGGGCAGGTCGAAAAACAGTTCCGGCAGGCGTGCGACCAGGTCGTAGCCGTAGCGCTTTCTGAAGATCGCCGGCAACTTGTCGGTCCACGCGGTCGCCGTCGTGCCGTCGTCGCGAGCGACGCTTATCTTGCCGTGGGTGGGCTCGTCCGTGAAGAAGCCCCGCAGCCGCTTGCCGAAGTGCGCGCCCAGGCGCTTACGGTAGGCTTCATGCGTAAGCTCGATGAACCTCGCGATCGCGTCGCGGTTCATCGTGTCGACGTAGGTCTGGCCGTTATAGTTCGTGCCCGGCGCATCGACCTCGACCCCGAATACCAGGATGCGCTCGTCCTTTGCCAGCCGTTTCGGCCGCTTTCCCCTGGCGAGGCGCCGGACACCGGTGGCACTGGTGCCATCAATTTTCGCGGTGAATGCGGCGAGGACATCCTTGTCCCACGAAAGCCGCCGGGCATCGGTGATCTCCAGCAGCACGAGTGAGCGCCGGCGGTACTTCGGATTCCTTGTCACCAGCCCGCCGGCGTAACCGGACGGCCAGCGGTCCTCGTCGTACAGCCACACCTGCATGTCGAGTTTTTCCGCTTCCTCGAGGCAAGCCTCGATGCACGCCATCCAATCGTCGGAAAGATAGACGGTATCCAATCCGTTGCCGGTGAATTGCTGGATTCCGCCCATCCCCATGTCGCGCAGCAGGCGCATTTGCCGGCGCAGCTCATCGGGATCAAGCTTGCCGTTCCACAACCACAAGGGCATGCCGCGATACTGGTTGGGTGGACTCTCGAATTCTTTGAGGAAGGACTTTTTCATGAAGATTAGCATAGTACCAAGAATCATCGGGCGATGCAAGTTGGCGACAAAGGAAACTGCTGAAACTTGCGGAACGGGTGTCGCCCGGTATAATGAACGTGGAGAGCAGGGGAGATGTCATGTCATCCAAAGCACAAGCCAGGACACCAGCCGAGCTGAGCCGGATCGCCGGTTGGCGAGGCGCCGCCCCGAAATCGGCGGATGCCTTCTCGTTCGTGGTTGTCGGCGACCGGAGCGGCGCCCACGTGGAAGGCGAGTGGGCCGCCGCGATCGAGCAGGTGAACCTCCTGAAACCGGCGTTCGTCATCTGCGTCGGCGACCTGATCGAAGGCTACACCGAGGACCAGGCCGAAATCAACCGGCAATGGGAGGAGTTCGAGACGCTTACGGCAAAGCTCGAGGCGCCGTTCTTCTACTGTTGCGGCAACCACGACGTCTCGAACGACGTGATGTTTGAGACCTACGTCGAGCGCCACGGCGTTGACGGCCGCAGCTACTACAGCTTTGACTACTGCGACTGTCACTTCGTCGTCCTGGATACGAATACAGCGATGCGCAAACCCGATTTCCGAGACCAACAGCTCGAATGGCTGGCGGGCGACCTCGCCGCTGCAGAGGACGCAGCGCACCTGTTCGTTATCTACGAAATCCCGTTGCTGCAAACCGGCCGAATCTGGCCGCGATTGCGTCAGCTTCTGCCGCCGGAGAAGACCACCATCTTCAACGGCCACTGGCACGCGCTGTCCTTCTACCGGATGGATGGCATCCCGGTCTACATACTGTCCGCCACCGGCGGCGATGTCTCGAGCGGCACGTACGAGATCGATGGCCAGATCCTTACCATGGACGCGGAAGCGGTGCGCCGCGCGGCCGAGGCCGGTGCAGTCGAAGCCGACCGCGCCTTCGGCGCCTTCCGCATGTTCGCTCACGTCGTGGTAGATGACGGAACCCCGACGATCGCCCTTGTGCCGCTGCACCAGATCCTGCCCGCCGACTACACGGAAACCGTCATGAATGCCAGGACGGCGTACTCGAAACAGGTGCAGCCACTAAATCTTCCCGACCGAGGCTACCCGTGGCCGACGTTCTAAAGGTCCCATAAAGATAAGGATCACATGTCACTCACAATACCTTCCGCGAAAGCTTTTCAAGTGGCGCAATCTGAGTTACCCAGATTGGCTACCCAACTGAGCATGGTTCACTGCAGCGATCCGAATGGCAACCGTTATCACCATCAGGCCCAGATTGCCTGGTACAAGGACCGGTTTTTTTGTATGTGGATCGAGAATCTCTGGCGCGAGGATCTGCCGGGACAAAAGGCTGGATACGCAACGTCAAAGGACGGTCTGTGCTGGGGTGCTCCCGGCATCCTGGCACCGATGGCAGAGCGCGGTTACGAAATGAACACGCGCGAGTCGAGCGGACTCTGGAACCGCGGCGACGACCTGTTTGCGCTCTGCGGCCAATACCGCCAGGAACCGGGCTCAGTGCTGGACTACCTCGAGTGCAAGTCCGACATTTACGCCTGGGACGGAACGGAATGGCAACACAGCGGCGTCCAGATCGACGATTACCTCGGCTTCGAGCCGCCGCGCTTGCTGAGTACCGGTGAATACGTCCTCACCGGTCACGATCAGCAGGCCCGGATCGTCATGCTGTTCGGCGGTCAGGGTTCGCTGAGCGAGTGGCGGCGCGTCGATATTCCACCCCCGGAAGACAAGCATTTCCTGCTCGAACCGAACTGCTGGGAAGACACCGACGGTACCATCCACGTCCTGCTGCGCGACGATAACAGTTCGCACCGCCTCTATTACACCGCCAGTACCGACGGCGGCCAAACGTTCCCCGCACCGGTGAAGACCGATATTCCCGACGCCAGATCACGGATCAGCACCGGCGTCCTCAGCGACGGCAGACTGTTTCTGTGCGGCAACTCCGGGCTCATTGCGGACGGCACCGGCAAGCCGGTTGAAGGCATCGGATTCGCCAAGCGAATTCCGTTGACCCTGGCACTTGGAACTGTCGACGGTACGATCGAGAAGGTCTATTCCGTCAGGGCCGACGAGACCATCGGGCGCTGGGCTGCCTCGGTCCCGAGCAACGGCCAGGGGGGCTGCTGGGGATATCAATACCCCAACGTATGCGAGCACGACGGCTTCCTGTACATTGCGTATTCGGTGAACAAAGAAGACATCGCAGTTTCCAGAGTCGCACTGGCCGACGTTTAGCGGCCGCCGATCCGGCGGACGTTCTGTGTGAGCCGTCGTCCCGGCGGCGATCCGGCGAAAACACATCTGCCGGCGGGATCCTCCGCTGGCGGACTACCAGACACGGAATACAGATCGCTCACTCCGCGTCCTTGACGCGAAAGGCCTTAATACGCTTTCCGGGCGTGAGAATGATCTTCGCCCCGTCCTTTTGCTCGGCGCGGTGAAACGCCTGCTCCCATTCGTTCAGCGGCAGGATCGCGGAGACCAGGGCTTCGACGTTGACCCGCTTCTGGGCCATCAACTCGAGGGCACCCTCGAACGAACTCCAGGATTGCGCAAACGATCCAATCACGTTCAACTCCCGCAAGGCCACAGGCGAATAATCCAGGGCAATCGGCTCGTCAAAAAGACCGAGCTGGACGATCGTCCCGCCTTTGCGCGTATTCTTGAAGGCCGCCTCCACGGAACGCGCAACGCCGGCGGCTTCGATGGTGATGTCCGCGCCCCCCGCACCCTTCGAGAGTGCATCGAGCTGTTCGGCGAGGTCGACTTCATCGACCGTCACCGTGAGATCAACGCCGACGGCACGGGCCACGTCGAGGCGACTCTGGTCCTGCGTCGTGCCGGCCACCACGACGGTGGCGCCATGGGTTTTGGCCAACATGGCCGCCAATAAACCCACGGGTCCCGGGCCGAGCACCAGCACCAGTTGGCCACCGTCAATCTTCGTCCGTTCGGTCAAGGCGTGGACACACACCGCCAGGGGTTCGGTCATGGCGCCCGACACAAAATCAACGTTGTGCGGCAAGCGATGGATGGCGCCCTTCCGCACCACAACAGATGCTGCAAAACCGCCGTTTACATTGACCCCATAGGAAAGCCGTTCGGAACAGAGGTTCATCTGGCCCCGGTCACAAAAGAGGCACCGGCCGCAGTAGGCAGCCATGGGTTCGGACATGACACGATCGCCAATCTCGAAGTCGGCCACGTCGGCGCCGACAGCGCTCACCTCGCCGCTGAACTCATGTCCCAGAGTCACCGGCGGCGAAGAGGCGTACGTGCCGTGAGCGATATGAAGGTCCGTACCGCAAATGCCCGCAGCCTGAACCGCGATCTTGACCTCGCCCGGCCCGGGCTCGGGATCAGGCACGTCGACCAACTTCATATGCCCAGGGCCTGGCGCCAGTTTGCGTAGACCTCTCATATCGACCTCACTTGGCATCAAGCCATATTTCGTCGTAACCCACAACACCCGAAGCACGCCGAAGCCCCAGGAAGAAAGCGACCCGCCGGGCGGTTTCCGGTGCCACGACCTCGCCGCTGACACGCGTCCAACCGAACGTACCCAGGCGCAGTTTCGCGGCGTGCGCCTTGCCGGCATCGTCAACACCCAGGACATAGGAGCGCACGGCCTGCTGCCCCGTGTCGTTCGTCCACCGGGCAAACACCACCGGCCCGCCTTTCTCATTGAACGGTTTCAGGTCCTTCGCCCGGAGTTGCAGGTTGATGCCGTATCGGGTGCCGGGCACGGTCGGCAGCGAGGGTGTCCACCAGCCTTCACCGGCCTCATGCGTAAGCGCCGGCGTGCCGCCCGTCACCTTGAGCCCCCAATAATTGTCCGGCCGCGGCGCAGTGCGCAGTTCCTTCCGCCATTCCTGCGTCCACGGCCCGTCGCAGCTCATCACCGCCGCCCCGCGGGTGACCGTTCCGGTCGTCGTCATCAGGCCGCCCGGCCAAACCGGAAATCCCTTCCATCCGGGATAGAGTCCGCCTGCCAGCAGGCCGTCGCCCCGCCCGGGCCGCCAGAAGTACGGCCGGTAGCTCACGCCGATCTGTCCGCTGATCGCCTGTCGCAGCAGCATCGGGTTGGCGAGCATGGGCAGGAGCTCCTGTGGATCCTCGGCGTACGGCACCCGAAACCTGATCATGCCCAGCTCACCATCGGTGGGTTGCCGGACCTCGCCGTGGCGTTCGTTGCCGGTTGCCTCACGGACACTCGCGATGTCAGTGAGCCGGCCACCGTCAACCCCATGCGTTATGATGCTGTGCTCCGGCCAGAAGACGTTGTAGTCATGGCTGCCCGCCTGTTTTCCCGCCGCCGGCGGGTCGAAACCGACCGCGAAATGCCCGCTGTAAAGCAACCAGTTCCGCGTCGCCCGCGAATCGCTCATGAAGCTTGTATTCCACGCGGTTATCGCGCGGTTCGTGCGGTTGATGTAATTACCGTAGACCAGGCACCAGTTGTTGGCTCTCAGGCCAACGCCGACATTGAGATCCTGCAGGGCGTTGAACCCGATGAAATTGAAGTTCTGCGTGTGCTCGACATAGATGCCGGTCTGCTCGTGCGCAACCGTGTTGCCGTATATGGCGTTGAACTCACTGGAGATATCGCACCACACGCCGGTCGCCGCGATGCCGGATTCCTTCTTGGCATCGACGAGGACGTTGTTGCGAATGGTTGAAAAATTGCCGGCGTTGGATTTGAGCACGCCGAACCACTGGTTGGGAAGGATGGCCGGATGCAGGCCGCAGCGGTTGATCAGGTTGTCCTCGATCACAAAGCCGTGACCAGTCCAGTAAATGCCCTGGAACTGACTGTCGACAATGGTATTGCGCCGGATGATGTTGCCGGCACCGCCCAGGTGGATGCCAGCGGACCTGCCGGTCCGCAGCGAGCCGCCGGGCTCGGTGATCAGGCAGTCTTCGATGATGCAGTGGAAGGATCCCGAACAATGCAGGCCCAGCCGCGAGCGGTGCAGCCGCAATCCCTTGATGCGGATGTACTGCCGGCCATCAAACCAGACGTCGTGTTCCGAGATCTCGATCGTTCGCCCGACGGCGGGGTTGCCGCCGCCGGCGTTGACAATCACCAGCCGCTTCTTCGTGTCAACCGTCCAGCAGTTGGGCGTGTCGTCGGTCACCTCGTAGAAGACGTGCTCACGGCGCACTGCCCGGCCTTTGGCATCGGGGCTGACCGCCTCGCCCGTCACTTCATCGATGCCGATGATCTTGACCGCCTCAGGCAGGCGCTTCCCATTGACGAACACCTGGGTGGGAGACCTGCCGGGCTCGGGGTAGCGTACCGAAGGGTGGGGATAGGACACGGCGAAGACGTCTTTCTGACCGGCCACCGGCTGCCATTCATCAGCCGCCACGAGCCGGGTGCCGACCAGCACTACGGGGTCGTCGCCCCAGGCGACAAAACTGATGAACTTTGCCGTGCCGTGCTTGAATTCCCCGTCATTTTTGATCCACACCGTCTCGCGATACTCGCCGCCTTTGATCCACGCGGTGTCGCCGGCCACGACCGTTTCCGCCGCCTTCTGAATCGTCTTCCACGGCGCCTGTTCCGTCCCCGGATTGCCGTCCGCGGCCTGCGGATGCTTCTGATCCACGAAGTATTCTGCGGCCGTGGCCCCGAATGCCACAGCAAGCAGGCAGATCAACCCGGCACTTATGTGTGTCTGCCGTACAGCGCAGTCCCTCATGTCTCTTGCCTCTGTGTCACAGTCAGGCGTGCTTCTATTCGGTCCCGGGCGTTTTCTCTGCCACGAAGCCGATTTCGGTCTCAATGCAGCTCACATCGTAGACGGAATCGTACTCATGTCCAGGCTTTTCAAAATGTGACAGATCGACGTCACGTCCCCACCAGTTTCCAAGAATCTCGGCAACGGGAGCTGCAACCCAGGCTTTGGGGCTGGTGGCATTCATGGTGCGCACGCCGGGCCTGTACGGTGCTTCCGCGGCCATCGTGAAAACGCGGACGGCATCACTGAGTGCCATGACCGTGATGATTCCCAAGCCCCATTCCGGCAGGGGCCCTGGGTTCATCGGGGCAGGCATGCGCTCATCCGGCTTTACGGTTGACAAACGCAGGTTGACCACATCAATCTCGGGGTTCTGCCGGTGATAGTATTTCGTGACTTCTTCCATCATGTGCTTGGAGAACCCATACCCATCACGGTCGAGACAGGGATGGTCGTCCGGGATGGGAATCCGGTCCGGCCTGAACGATGTATTTTGGACGCCCACAGCCGCGATAGAGCTGGCCATCACGAACTCTCGACAGCCGCGATCCATCAGGTACCGCATCAGACAGCGTGTACCCTCGACATTGACCAGCATGCCATCACGCTCCAGACAGCCGCCCGTAACGGCACCAAGGTGGATGACGACGTCGATCGGATTGTCGTCGAGACGCTGCAAATCCTCGAACGAGCAGAAATCACCTCGAATCCAGGGGAGATCCAGGCCGGGATCATTGCGGCTCATGCAGACCACGTCGTGCCGGACTGACATGGCGCGTACAAGCGCACGCCCAATGAATCCGCTGGCACCAGTAATCAACACCGCGCTCATGAACACCTTCCCGACGACGTGAAGCCGGTGGCTTCAGGTCTGCCAATTAATGACAACGCCGACAACATCCTTGTCCTGTCCTTCATTGATGCTCTGATACATCGCCGGCGCTTCCATGAAGCCGATGCGATGGCTTATGCACTGTTCCCATTTCAACGCCCCCATCGCCATGTTCTTCACGACGGCTCGTCGACAGGGCTGCAGGCCGTCATCGCACGGGAAAAACATCTTCAGACGTTGAGCGTGCGGAGGAAGAAAGTGCATGGATACCGGCTCGCTGCCGTAGTTCCCCTGCCAAACAAAGCTGCCGTGCTCACGGCACAGCGCGATTGCCGGATCGATGCACTGGGGAATCCCCGTGCATTCGAAGACAACATCGGCGCCCTCGGGAGCAATGCGCCTCACTTTTTCGGCGACATCGCTGGATCGCCCGTCGATCACAAAGTCGGCGCCCTGGGCTTTGGCGATCTCCAGCTGCTTGTCATTGATATCGACCGCAACCACCACGCAGCCGCGGTGTGCGCAAGCGGCAACAACGCCCAACCCGATCAGGCCGACGCCGTGCACAACCACGGTCTGTCCCATTCGGGGGTTCGCCATATCCACGCCGTACAGCCCTACCGCAGGCATCACGAACATGCAGGCTACGTCATTCGCCGCGCCGGGGATCATGTGATCAACGTCCTTCCTCGTGTTGGCCCGCGTCACAATGTGGCTGCAATGCGCGCCGCAAACGCAACTGACCGGGGCGCCGTCGGGCAGCGCCATGGTGTCGTTGCGCCGGAAGTAGACCTCGTCACCCACCTTGAAGCTATCGATTTCGGTGCCAACTGCTTCCACGATACCTGTGCCCATGTAGCCTATGCACAGGGGATAAGGACCCCACGACATTTTGTTTTGGATCAAGGCGAATTCCGTTCCAACGCTCACCCCGGTATAGAGGGTCCGGATCACAATCTGATCGGGTGCATGGTCCTCCAGAACCACTTCCTCGATCGAGAAGCTCTGTTTCGCATCACAGATGAGCGCGCTTGCATTCATGGTCAAAAGAACCCCGTGAGGAGCGTTTCGGTTGTTGTACCTCGTTACAGCATAACGCGATGCCCGCGCGCAGTCAAGGCAGGAGGCAAGCCGTCAGGAGCGAACCATCCGGGCACCAAACCCGGCGCCTGAACAGTCACTCATAGGTGATGTAATCGCAGTCGGCGCCTGGATCTCCAAAATCAGGAATCTTCAGCAGTTCCCCTTCTCTTTTCGCCGATTCATGGGCAATGATTCCCGGAACTGTGTAGCGGGCGGCAGCCCAAACATGATTTGGTGCGAGTTTGTTTTGTACTACGGAACGGACGAAATCATCCACCAGAAATTGATGGGAACCGTAATGGCCATTGGGCTGGTCCGTGAATTCCCGGGGCAGCCTTCCTATGGGATGGATGTCAGAAAGCCCTGAGAAGAAGTCATCCTGTTCTCCGCCCACCAGCTCCGGCTTTGCTTCACTGTCCAGTTTCTTGCACCGGAGCAGGTCACTCAACTCCAGTTTACTCCTGTCCAGTTCCGTCCAGAACAGAGCGTTCCCTTGCTGTTCAAAACAGCCTTCCGTCCCATAGATACTGGTCCGCACACAGTTTCCTACACCGTGTCCAATTCTCCGGAATTCGTTCACCCGGCACATGCCGCCGTCCGAAGTTCGAAAGAGGGCAGTCTGGTTACTGAATGGATTATCCCACAGGTTCTTATCCCGGCCGAAGACATTGTCCTCATTCCTGTCAGTGTAGCCCAAACATGACACCTGGGTGAGAGAAGCTCCCGTCACCGAGATTATCATGCTGGTGGAATGAGTGGGATAGTACATGGGTGGAATGCCCGCAACCTTCTGCCATTCTTCGCCGCCACTGTGCTGATAAGCTTCATAGAACCCGTGGGACATGTCGTGAAGATACTCTCCCTCGCCGTATACAAATGCACCAAATTCGCCTTTGCTGAATCTCTCACGGCAATACAACGCGGCAGGATAGTAGTAACTTGTTTCACCCATCATGTACATGAGGCCCGTCGCCGCCACGGCACTCACCAGCTCTTCGATCTCCTCCACTGTTATTGCGGCCGGCACCGCTGAATACACATGCTTGCCCTTGTTCAAGGCTTCCAAGGCCTGGGGCCCGTGCATATGCCTCTGTGTGATGATGGCGACAGCGTCCACATCGCTGCTGCAGAGAGCTTCGTGGGACTCATAGGTATCCTCGATCTGGAACTCGGCTGCCACGTCATGCCGTCGTTCGGGAAGGACCTCGGCCAAGGCGACCGACGTCACATTGGGATGTGCTTTGAACAGGGGGATAAAAGATTGGGCAAAGCTGCCCGCGCCCGTGATACCAATCTTGATCTTCTTCATTGACCGTCCTGTCAGTTCGTGCTGGGTAACCCAACAAGTTGATAAGTCTGCCACGCCGTCGTCTCAAACTCAATGACCGTCGGTTCAAGCGAAGTAACTTCAACCGCCGTACCATCCTGCTCGACAATCACCGCCACGCTGGTTCGCAGTCGGCATAGTCTGCCTAGTGACGAGCGAACCTCAGCATGAACGAGTGAGCCACTTTTCCAGACAAGGTCGATTTCAAAGCCGCCTCGGGCGCGTAACCCCGTTACTTGACCGTCAGCCCAGGCGGTGGGCAGCGCCGGTAAGAGATGAATTTCGCCCGCGTGGCTTTGCAGCAGCATCTCGGCGATGCCGGCAGTGATACCGAAATTGCCGTCGATTTGGAAAGGGGGATGGGCGCCAAACAGGTTGGCGTAGATGCCGCCTTCGTCACAAATGGTCACGCGATGCTCGACCAGGTTGATCGAGTTGCAGATCATTTTATAGGCGTGATCACCGTCCTCAAAGCGCGCCCAGAAATTGACCTTCCATGCCATCGACCAGCCGGTGCCGCCATCACCGCGCAGCTCCAGGGAACGCTTCGCCGCGTCGCACAATTCCGGTGTGCCGCGTGGCGTGATTTGACGCCCCGGATGCAGGCCGAACAAATGAGACACATGCCGATGCTTGTTCTCAGGATCATCCCAATCACGCCACCATTCCTGAAGTTGGCCGTGTTGCCCCACTGCGGGCGGGAACAGCCGTTCACGTGCTGTTTTCAAGTCAGATCGAAATGTCGTGTCAACGTCTAAAATGCCCGCTGCCTCGATACAGTTCGTGAATAAGTCCCAGATCAGGGCCATGTCCATTGTCGAAGCGGCACTGACCGCTGCTGATTGTCCGTCCGCCGTGGTGAATTCATTCTCCGGCGACGTCGCCGGCACAGTGACCAGATGCCCATCGTGTTCCACCAGCCAATCCAGGCAAAACTCGGCGGCTCCTTTCATCGTCGGATATGCTGTCTGGCGTAGAAATTCGAGATCTCCGCCGAAGGCATAATGTTCCCATAAATGCTGACTGAGCCAAGGCCCGGCCATCGCCCACATCGCCCAAACCGGGTTAGCGGCGCCGTAATTGCCGACTTGGCCGGTTTGCCGCCAGAGGTCCGAATTATGATGCGCGACCCAACCCCGACACCCATAATTCGCCTGCGCAGTCTGACGCCCCGTTACGCTCAGGTCTTTGATAAAATCGAGCAGCGGTTGATGACATTCCGCGACGTTCGTCGTTTCCGCTGGCCAATAGTTCATTTCCGCATTGATATTGATGGTATAATTACTGTTCCAGGGTGGCCTGACCTGATCGTTCCAAATTCCCTGCAGATTGGCTGGCTGTGTTCCCGCCCGCGAACTGGCAATCAAGAGATAACGGCCATATTGGAACAGGAGGGTGATCAACTGAAGATCACTGTCCGGCTTGAAATTGATGATGCGTTCATTCACGGGCTGCTTCACGGCGTCAGTTGTGCCCAACCTCAGTGCAACGCGGCCGAACTGGGCCTGGTAGTCGGCCAGATGGGCTTGTCGAAGCGTATCGTAGGATTCTTGAGTCGCGGTCTCCAGCTGCTCGGTCGCCTGGCGGACAGGATCTTTTCCCGGCAACCCCGGCGATTTGTCGTAGCCATTAAAACTTGAAGCTGCGGCGAGATAGAGCGTAACCGCATCTGCCCCGGAAACGACCAATGCTTCATCTTCAAGCGTAACCTGCCCCCCTGCGGCAACGGCTTGCAAATGACAGGCAAACCGCATGCCTTTTTCAGCATCATAGGTGATTGGATTGTCGGTCTGATAAAAGATTGGATCCATGTGGCTGGGGACTTTCCCTGTCAGGCTCAATCCGGCGGGTGCGCCGGATTGAGTCTCATGGGGATGCGGGCTGCAAAATCGAGCGCGAAATCCCAGTCGTCCGGGCTGATCGCAGGTCAGTCGCATGACAATGACTTGATCAGGGTAGCTGGCGAAGACCACGCGTGTGAAGGTGACGCCATCGACCTGATAGCGCACAGTGGCCGTTGCCTGCGTCAAATCCAAATCGCGATAGTACCCTCGAGGCGGCCCGGCATGCTCGAATGATATGTGCAGATCACCCAAAGGCTGATAGGCTTGGGTGAAGGGCCCCTGCATGCGCTTGCTCAAAGCGGTGGCCTTTTCGTAGTCACCCGCAAAAATCGCGCCCCGCACTTCGGGTAATAAATCTCTGGCGCCGGGCGTAGTCGTGTCTTTCGGAGCGCCGGACCAAAGCGTATCTTCATTCAGTTGCAGGTGTTCTTCGGCAACACCGCCAAAAATCATCGCCCCGAAGCGGCCATTCCCCACAGGCAGTGCCTGAACCCAGGCTTCTGCTGGTTGGTCATACCATAGTTTCAGCGGGTTTTTACTGGTGTCAGTCACGGCTTATCCCTTTGAATTTCAACGCCGTTCCAGTCTGCTCCACACACTACTGTGCGCTATCGAGCGGCTCGAAACCAACAACTGCTTTGGCATGGTCGAGATCCATCCAGCGCCACGGGCTGGCCGATAGCCCGTAGAAGATGTCGAAGCGCACGTCGGCAGGCGCCTCGATACAGCACTCGATCATGCGGGCGATGTCCCCGTGACTGCACCACCAGGACCTTTGGGACGGTGCGTTTTCATTCTTTTTGTTGATCGCGCCGATCCGCACGCAGATGACGGACATGCCGTGCGCTTCCACATAGGCGCGGGACAGCGATTCGGCCCACACCTTGCTGGCGCCGTACAGGCAATCCGGCCGCACTTCCGAAAGATGCGTGACCAGCGGAATCTCCGCAGGCAGGTCGACCTCCGCAGCTTCCTCGACCGCCCGAATCCCCGGGTCACGCCGGTAGCCCCAGTTCACCATGATACTGCTGGCATTGACGACCCGCTCGACGTCGGCCTTGCGACTCGCCTCCAGCACCGCGTAGCTACCGACAATGTTGGACGGCAGGATTGACTCCCAGTCGGCCTCCGAGTTCGGATTGGCAGCCAAATGGACCACCAGGTCCTTGCCGTCGACGGCACCCTGAACTGCATCGGGATCGGCCACATCCACGAGATAAAAGCGGTCATCGGGCACGGTGCGCCCGGGCGAACCCGGGTCCGATGACTCCTGTTGCCAGTCGAGACCGTATACCGCGTAGCGCTCCGGAAACTGCGACAGATACTTATACACTATCCCACCGATCAGCCCGGACGTCCCAGTAATCAAAACCTTCTTCGCAGACACGTATTATCTCCTGATGGAGTTTTCCAGTGGTACCATGTTGCGGCATCGCCTACCCGGACTCGCAACTACTCAGCAACCGCAAATGAACATGAATGGATACTTGATTTGATGGCGCGATGTTCAAGGTCATGGCAACAGCGATGGAAAACCAGTGGCGGTAAGATACCCGATCCGCTGACGGTTGGCTAATTCAAGGCAAACAAGCTCGGGGAAAGAAGCGCACTTCACCTGTGGCCCTGGTGATGAACCGCCAAAGAGACATGGCAATCTCTCAGTTTTACCGCAATATTGAAAATCGCCGAACGCGAGTCATCTCCTCAGTGGCCCCGCGTGCGTGACGCAGCGCAATTGGCCCGGCTTTCCTCCAAAGCAGCACCTGAGAAACATACGCGTTGCCCGAAGGGTATTCGCGGCAGCAGAGAAACTCACAAATGCGCGACGAGTCAAAACAACCTACTTTTGATCGACCCTTCCCGGCATTGACCCCGGCGCAACGGCTTTATTTTGAGGTGAACGGCTATGTGATCATCGAGAACACGCTGTCGGCAGATGAAGTGGCCGCGCTGAAGAGCCCCCTTTACTGCCTGCGTGACGAATTGATCGTGCTGGACGACCCCGGCGCGGACGGGCCGCGGGTGCGGGGCGCTTACCTGGGGGGAAACCTGCCGCACCATCGCTTCATCGGGCACATTCTCGAAGCCGCGCCGGCTTTCACAGCATACGCCACGCACCCGCGAATGGTGGCGATGGCGGAAGAAATCATCGGCGGCGAAGGACGCATCGTTGAAATCAATGCCCACATCAATTCCCGCGACACAACTGCCGATTTGGACGGCGAGGCCCAGTATGTCTTTCATCGAGGCATTGATATTCCATACGGCTGCCATGAAAAGAACGGGCTGTTTCATTGCTCCTTCGTCAAGACGCTTACGAACCTTACCGATCTCGGCCCGGATGATGGCGGCACGGTTGTGATCGCCGGCAGTCACAAGGTCGATGTCCCCGAGCATGACCTGCTCGAAGCTGCCTACGCCGATCCCTCACTGATTCATCAAGTCATCGCCCCGGCCGGGTCGACCCTGCTGTTCGCGGAGTCGCTGATCCACGCAACCGGTCGGGTGCGGTCTGATCGCGAGCGTGTCATCGTGGTCTGCGGGTACGGCACGACAATGTTTCCCTACTGGGACTGCGGCGAGTTCAGTGAGGCCGACATGCCCGCTCACCTGCGCACACTTTTCAAAGGCAAGGCCCACTGGACCCGCGGCCCTCGCTATCGGTCCCTGGACCAACCCGCAGACGATCGCGCATTTGACCTCGGCACCTGGAACGATCGTGCGCCGGCGCCGCCCGACGACCCACAATAAGTCCCCCCATCCATAGGCCGGCTTTGCCATCCGTGACAAGCAACCGCTTCCCTTTCGAACGCTGGCAGACAATCACCACTGGATCGATTGCCAGGTGATGAATCACCAGTGCTGAGGCTCGCGGCACGACTGCTCTTTAATCCGCGGCAACCTGCCCAGGCCCGCCCGCGGGATCTTCCCCGGGAGGCCGGGGGTTGTTTGGCCAGTGCCCGGTCGGGTCGGTGCCGCGGCAGATGCTGGCACCGGCGTTCCAGCCTTCGCCTGCATGAACGGTTACCGGGCAGTAGCGAATAGTCAGGCCACAACGACGGCGGTCTGAGGTATTGGGATCGGAGCCGTGCGCCAGCATGTCCGCATGCAGCGAGAGCTCGCCGGCACGCAGGCAGTTGTATACAGGTTCGGCGAGCTTGTCGGTATCGACGATCTCCTGATTGAGAACCGCCGGTCCATCGGTATCGCGCCATTTGAGATGACCCATACGGTGGGTGCCGGGAATGAACTTCATGGCTGCATTTTCTACCTCGGCATCATCGATCGCGAGCCAAACGGTCACCGTGCGGGCCGGGGTTATCGGCCAGTAGGATGCGTCCTGGTGCCACGGCACCTTTTTGGGATCGGACGGCATCTTGCAAAAAAAATGGGTGCTCCAGAAGACGAAGTCCGGCCCTACCAGGTCCTCGATATAATCGAGAATCAACGGATTGAAGCAGAGGTCGTAGATGCCGCGGCAGCGGGTGTGATAGCTATTGATCGAATAGCTGTTGCGCCCACCGACGGCAGCAAGCAGGGTATCGAAGTAGTCACGGTTGCGCACGACCGCGGCATCGTCGAAGATGCGCAGCGGTCGGATATACCCATGCTCATTGAAATGCGCGATCTGCTCCGGCGTCAGTCGCTTCGGGTTTGGGTTATCTACGGGCACGAACGAGAGATCTCGCTCGAGGTCCCGATAATCCTTTTCAAAATCAGCCATCCTCTCCGCCTCCTGTTTCACGGCAGGATATGATACGATAGGTTGTCGATGGGTTAATCATCATCCCATGAGGTCCGCACCTCTGTCACTCCTGTTCCAGGCAAATCTCGACCACCTCTCTTCCTGCCAGAGTGGTCTCAAACGTCACCCGGATGCTTTTGGCCTTTGTGCCTCCAGGGAACGTCCTCGATAGCGCGTGTAATCACGGCTCGCAGTCACGCATGCGGGATTTATGAATTATTCAGGTTCGCCCTACTCCGTCAAGTTAGGGTAAGGCGTCGCCGGTTTGCCGTCGAAGGCCCACCACCCATACGTAACCCAGTTGTCGGAGCTGGGCGCGCTGCCGTGGCTAAAGTATACAAACCCGTCGTCCCGGTACGCCTCGACATGACCGTCAAGGTAGATAACGTGGTATCTGCCAGCCGTGTCGGAACCGTGAGCAATGGGTGACACCAATTCAGTACTGAACTTGTCTGCGGCAATGGCTGTCGTAGATGACCCGTATGGATATACGAGCCTGAATCCACCGCCCTTGACCGAGCCACCGGCCGGTGTCGGTGACCGATTCTTCGAGCCACGGTAATAGTAAGATGAGTACACCAGCTTGCTGGTCGATCCCCAATTCGAAAAGGCACCATTGCCATACCCGTCATTTGTATTATTGAGACCAGGCCAGCCCAGGCTGGGGCAGTAATAAATGTCGCTACTGCCGTTATAATCAGGATACAGCTGCCCCAGACCGTTGGCGCCATTGAACTCAATGCCACCAACTTTCTCGTAAATTATGTGGCAGCCATCCCAGGTCCCTGTGCGATGATAGGTGTTATACGGCAGCCATTCATCCGCATCATCGCCATACATCAACAAGCCCAACCCCAGTTGCTTCAAGTTCCCTACGCAAACGATCTCCCTGGCTTTGTCTTTCGCCTTTGTAAGTGCCGGCAACAACATTGATGCCAGGATGGCGATGATCGCGATGACCACGAGCAACTCGATCAGCGTGAATGGCCGGCCATTTCTCCTTCCTAAAAAAGCTGGCAGCGCCAAAGGATAGAGGCATTTCGGCAATCTAATTCCTCACGTCTGAAAAGTATAAATGAGCAAACAGATAGGGTGCATGGAAGGACACGTCCGGACCGAAATATTTAATCAGACTGAAGGCGGCCGGCTCATCCGGCCGGATCCGTGATCTGGCCAGGTTGATTCCCCATTCTTTGCCGCTGACCGGTGGGCCGCCGATCTCGGCAAAGGGAAGCGCAATTTCAGCCGTCCATCCGTCTTTCCCTACCTTTGCCGCGGATTCCCAACTAGCGTCCCAGCTCCTGTCCCGGCCCGCTTCATCATACTGAGTCCCCAGAGCATTCAGCATCAGATGGAAATAGGTGCGTTGGTCATGATTGGTATCGAGGAACACCTCGATCATGTCGTCGTCGCCGAGATTGTCCCTTTCTTTGGAACGCGCCCTGAGCTTGTCTATACCTGAATCCCAACACTTGAAGCCCAGGTACAGGAAGTCCTTATCATAAAGGATCTTTACCTCGGTCTGTTGTCGGGCCAGTTTCAACTCATGATGGGCGGAAAAATTCCGCACCGCTGCCACCTTCTCCCACGCCTTATCGTCAAGGCTGCCATCGATCCGGGGCGGCTGGCTCGTTATACCCGCATACACTTTTCTTTCCAGGATGTCCTTGCGAACTTCTGGCGACATCTTTGGTTGTTTTGAGTGCAAGCGGGGGTTTTTCATCAAATCCTTAAATTTAGCCTTTAACGGCTCGAAGGTCGCCGGGGTGATCGGCACGCGCATGTCGCTGATAGTTGTATCATTGAAGAACTCTTCCGACGGAAGCTTATTCCGCCTTCCCTTGAGATCCGCTTTTACCGTGAGCCACCGGTCATACATCCCGTCGATCGTCCTCATACCTTCCCGCACGTGTTTTTCCGCCGCCTCAACATTGTCCTGTCCCAACTGTTCTTTGGCCATGATGTAATGGTAATTCTGTTCCGCCAGCAGCCGGTGCATATGAGTCTGTTTGTAAAGCAACACAAAATAACGTTCGCTCAGTTCCTCGAGGGTTGGATTCAGAGCAAGCGCATCAATCAAGGCTTGTTCCCCAATCTTCAAGGCGTCCACCTGCTGTTTTACAATCGAGTTAAGCTCGATCATCGGCAGCCCTCTTCGCCGCCTTGTTTTGTTGACCGTCGCAACCGCCTTTTCAGGGTGCCTGATGAAGACCTTGTTGGTATTGCCCTGATAGACTTTGGCCATAAATGGGCCGATCTCTCGGCCCCAGAAATCGTTGCATGCCCTGGGGACAAGGTGATCAAGGATTTCCGCCGGTTCCCTGCCGTCCTTGACCGTATCGTATTGGTGCTGATAATCTTCGGCGCCCGGCGCATTGACGTTCCATGCGAATTCGGCGGCGCCGGCCGACTTCAATGGCTCGAAATCATCGGAGACCGACATGAGGATGTCGTTCGCATCATCGAAATACGAGGTTCTGAATGTCCGGCAGGCACTGCTGAAAATAGGGCGGTTGGTGAAGCCGCCGCCGAGGCCATGAACGCTCCATTCAATGTAATGACAGAGCGAGCGACTGTACAACCGTCGAAATTCTTCGACGGTCTTGCGCCGACCCTCGCGGCTGCAGACGATTACATCCTTGGGGAACAGCGGTTCCATTTTTTTTATGTAGCCTTCGTAATCGTACCGTTCCCATTCGCGGAACACATCGGCGGACATCTCTCTGGGAGCGTAAGGCCGCATGATATAGACGAGTTTGATATCCGGATTGGCCGCTCTGGCATGCTTCTCGAAGATTCGGTACATATTGGCGTCGGCCAGGTGGCGTTCGTCGTCCCGGTATTTTTTTTTGCAAAGTTGACATCGGTCATGGAACTCTTCGTTGGAGCCGTCCGGGGAATGCAGCATCAGGTAGTCGATGCCCCTGTCCCGGATCACCTGTCCGATGTTACGGGCCATATTCGCCATGTGCTCGTCACGACTCCAGCAGAAATAAACTCTGCCGACGTACCTGACTTCATCATAGGGCACGGCGTCGGGATACTTCGCGCGGTCCGTCTTGTATGCGATCCCCGGAGCGGTGGTCAAGACCAGTTTTATCCCCCTTTCCCGGAGATAGCCATCCCAGGACCGTATTTCGGCGGATAACGTCTTCTCAAAATCGTCCCTCGACCGGTAACCCCCGCGAAAACTGGTTGCCATGTTTATTTTGTGACGCAGCAGCCAGTCGGCACAGTTCTTCAGGATCGACGGCGAATCACCGATGTGTTCGGGAAAGGGCGTGGGAAAAAGGAGATACCGATTCTTGAAGTCCGGCCAGTCACGAATCGAGACTCGCTGCGCGACAATCGTTTCTTCTTCTCTCGTCAATAGCTTTCTGAATGTGACGGCTGCATACAACGCCCCTTGCGGATCGCTCCCCGCCAGGATCGCCACGTCCCTGCCGGACTCCTTCAGAAAGCGAATGATGTATCCTTGTTCGCCGGGGTTATCCGGCGTTATCCCGATACCGTGCTTCTCGCGGTATTCGCTGAGAAGTGTATTTTCACCAAGGCCGCCGACAAGGATGAGATTTTGTTCCGCGTTCTCACCCCGAGCCATGTTGCGGTCCTTTATCACAGCCAATGCCTGTCCGCCCAGCGACACGATCTTATCGTTGATCTCTCCGGCCGCAATCATGCTTTTCCGGGATTCGGCGCCGACCACGATAATGGCCCTGGCCTTCTCGATTCCTGACAAGACTGCTTTTCCGGGTTCAACCTTCAATTCCTTGGGGCTGGGGATGATATCGAAGATATTCGCAGCACTCGCCGGGGGCACCGGGTGCGTGCCGGCCGCCGCTCCCCAACCATGCAAGCAGGTGACGAGCACCGCTGTGCTGATTATCGTCAGTGGACCTGCATTTTTTTCAGATGCGTGCCTCATTGGCAGTCTCCTGGCCATGGATTGAAATGTCTGTTTACAGCCCAAGTCATTGCCTCAACCGAGCAATGCCCTTGGCGTTCATCGATGGCACGATCAACATTGACGCGAGGATAGCGATGATGGTAATGACCACGAGCAGCTCGGTCAACCTGAACCGTGAACCGTACACTGGGCCATAGGCCCGACTGCCTGACGCTTGTCGTCGGGAATGAGCGGAGCATATGGCAAACTTTACCCTGCCATCTTTCCCAAACCTTGTCAAGCAGAATGAGGATCTGAGGGTTTGTCCTGAATTGCCCTGAATTTGTTCTTGCAATTGTACTGCGCGTTTCATATAACAATTAAGACGATTCGGACAGGAAAGGCGGAAAAATGGAACGTTTTTCGCGTCTGTTCCGGATGACGACAAGCGAAAACAGGAACAAAACGTTTTGACAGAATAACCGGCCAAACGGTCCGCATGGACAAGGCGGCCGGCTAAAAACGACTGCTGAGCCGACCAGGCATGTGGAGTGCCTGGGGCAGTCGACCAAGGACGAAACAAAAAGGAGAGAGAGGAAATGACTCACTTCAACAAGGTTTTAATCGGAGCGGTTTCAATCGGGCTGTCAGTCCTGTATGCGGTCAATACACAGGCTGCGACTACCACAATCAATCCGGGAACAAACACATTCACTGATGCCATCACAAGCGCAATGACAGCTGGAGACATACTGGAACTCACTCCGGGTGATTATATCCTGGACGGTGATCCATGTTCCGCGCCACGTATCCCAGAAGGCGTAACCGTCAGGGGGATGGGAGCAAACATCTCTGATGTAAAGGTTATCAGAAAGACCGCAACGGGATGCGGACAGTTCGTTGTCATCCAACCTTTAGGCCCCTTTCCCACAGGCGTTAGAGGAATCGTTGAAAACATTGCGTTTTCCAGAAGCGCTGATGATTCGACTGCAGAACCCTTGGCATCGCTGGCGAGGCTAGTAATCAACAATTGCACATTCGATGGCAATAACATAGCAAACGGCGTCAGTATCGCCGGGTCGGAACTCAATGGGGTTGAGGTCATGAATATGTCGGCAACAGGTACCAAGGGTGCAGTCAGATCTGATGACCCGCCCACCAGCTTGATCTACGACACGTACATCCATGACAATGCTTCCCGCGGTATTTTCACGAAAGTACAAATTGACGTCAACATGAGCCGAATCGTCAATAACGGGTCCCGTGGTATTGATGTAGACTCGGGTGTGCCAGTTTCGATCACAGACAGTATAATTGCCCTCAATAGTGAGGGGATTTTTTCGGTCGGGGACCTCACTATCCAAGGATGCACGATCTATGGTAACACAGGGGGGGGAGTCACAATGTATGGTGCCGGCGGCACAATTACCGATAGCATTGTTGCAGACAATGGTGCCACAGGGATTGAAGGCTCAGGCACCTCGGACTATAACGATGCTTTCCACAACGGCGGCGGCTCAGGTTGCGCGGGTTGGGGAGGCGTTGCTCCGGGTGCGAATGACCTCATCGGCACGCCTTATAATTTTTGCTCCTTCCCGGGCGTAGACCCGGTCTTTGAAAGCGTCGACCCGACAAACGCTTGCTTCCTGGCCCTGAGCTCCGGGACTCCGGCAGAAGTTCTCCAGGGTAGCTCTACAGGTTCGTACATCGGTGCCGTGGATGTATGCCCGCCGACGTGCATTGCCTGTGCAGAGCTCGAAACTCAATACCTGGACGATGTCTGCGATCAGCTGGACACGAATCCACCCACTTCGATGAAGGAGTACCAGGCACTGGCGGCGACTTTGGCACAGTCACTCGTGGACGGGGCAACCGTCTGCGGCGAGGCCGCTGCTTGTGTCACCCACCTTGTCGGACTGAATCCCTGACAGTTCAGCAACCAAGCTGCATTTCGCACGAATTCGACCGCGATCACGCAGTTTTCGCCGTGGCGAAACCCTGCCGCCAACACGCCGTCTCGGAGCAAGCGGCGGGGCGCCACGCGCTTCAACCTCACCCATCGCCCGCATGTCAACGGGAACGGTGAGAGATTTCACCGCACGCCCTCCAAGGGACCTTTGTGCTTGAACGCTACCGGCGTACTGAACGGCGCGAAAACCAACGCCTCATTCTCAGCCGCGCCGTCAAGGCGACCGTATCTCGGCAATTATTGGACTCACGGGCGGGAAATCCAGATCGAGGACCAGACGTGAGCCGCTTCTCTTGAAAGGCACGCCTTCAACCGCAATACCTTCGGTGGGTTTCAATCCGACTTCCTGCAGGTCTACCGTTACCTCTTTCCTGAGTGGCGTATCGCTGACATTAAAGGCATTGACCACCGCCTCATTTTTGTGGGCCAGGGTATGGACATGGACATACTCCTCAATACCGTAAAAGTCACCCCGGGTATAAAACTCCCTCAGCTCCCGGTATTTTTCCATGGCTTTCTTGTAGGCCTGGAATTTCTTCTCATCTTCTTTGTCGGAATACATTCCCTGTTTACCGCCAATCCCTAAATGCCGCACCGTCGAAGCAAGCCACCAGAAAGCCAGGCAGTTGTCATTGTCTCGCTCCATGGTCATGTGGTCGTAAAGAGGGAGGTCATAGGCCAAATTATAATAATAGAGGCAGAGGGCCCTGCCGGACACCAAGTCTGCCAATGGCTTCCACATGAACTCGAAGCCCCAATTCTCGTCATAGGCATGGGGCAATCCGTGTCTAAAATAGGTGGGCAGATATCTTCCTTCCCATGGCCAGACCGGGTCGTGGGCTTCTATCAAGATCTCAGGATGTCTCTTATGTACCTCCTCGATAAGCCAATAAACCGCTCTGACATGGCCATCCGCAGTGGAAGGGACCGGATGTCCGTGTGACTTATTGTGACAAGGGCCGCTCCAGCAGAAGTCATCAAACATGATGAATTTCATCCCGGCCCCAGCCACCGCCAGAATCCTCTTCAATTTCTCCTGCTTCCACGCTTCGCACTGGGTGCAGGGCTGCCAGACAAATTTAACCCAGTCCGATCTCTTGCCCCGGAATGTATGTACAAAGGGGATTCGCCGGGAAACATATTTTTTGGCTTCCTTTGAGCTCTGGACATACCACTCCTGCGGGAACTCATCCCGGTAAACCGCGCCTACAGTGCGGAACCCTGTCTCCAACCCGTAGTCGCTCTTAATCCGCTCGACAAAGTCGCCGGCGGGTCCCAACCGCTCCTCGTCCCACAACGTTGTTCCCTCACAGACCTCCCAGCCCGGGTCCAGATAAAGCAGGTCACAGCCCAGCTCCCGTGCCTTCTCCGCCTCCCGACACAGGTTTTCCACCGTGTAATGTTCATAGAGCATCTCCCGGCGCGAATGAAACCAGCCTATATCATAAAGCTCATTCCAGTGTACAGGTGGATCATAATCCTTCCTCAGACCATGATGGTTCTCATTCATAAACTGCTTGAATCGCCTGTAACCTTCTCTCCAATCCCCCTCGAAAAAGCTGTATCTGGTTAGTCCGAAAGCTATCTCTTGTCCCGGCTCAAGCCGGGTGGCGGAATGGGGCTCTTTGAATAAAGAAAAGCCTGCTCCGCCGAAAGATAAACACTTCTTATCTTTCGATTCAATGACATCAACCATTGAATACTCAATCATTTCCTGGTTGTATTTGATCACCAGGAGACTCTGTTCACCATCCGTCAGAATCCAGCCTTCCGAACGGAGTTTATCCGTATCAACCAGCGTCTGATCAAAATCAGCATACGGGTTCACCCAATCCGAATTGGCAAAGTTTCCTTCCAGCAGATCCTTTACCGAATAGTCGTGTACCCTGCAATCTGGTTGGTTCCGGTAAGGTACGGCTACAAGACGCAACTCTTGTACATCAGATAATCTTTTCCTGAAACCGAACCGTATGTCTTCTATATCACATGCGGCAGCGCCACGATTTTTGATTACTATGCGCTCTTCAAAATACGGTTTGTCAGGTGGAATCCAGAACACATGTTTGACCTCCAACTCTTGCGCCAGTGGCTCTTCCCTGCCGAGCATCCCTTCCAGGGTCAATATCTGAGTTTCGTCTTTCTCGGTTTTCAGGGAATGCGTCCGGTACAGGAGCGATTCACTTTCGTCAACTCTGTCTTCGCATCTGCAACTCAGGCAATATCCGTAATCACCATCAGCATAAACCTGACCGGTAAGTTTGTTCGTCATCCCCAGGGGGTTTATTCTACTATTGGTACCAATGGCAAGTTCATAGAACTTATTGCCGAGTTTTAGCTCATCCGACATAGCTTTATTTCTCACACACGATCATGGAAGCCGCTGCGTGTCCTGATACGTGAATAGTCAGCTTTCTGCCTTTTCGGTCAAACCTGAGTTTCCTCTTCCGTTTATTCTCAACTGTGAGGAGGTAAACATTCCTGATTCTGGATGCCTCTTTCAGCCTCACGATGATATCCAGGGATTTGGCAGAGTCACCCTCATCGAAAGCCGATTTCCTGACGGGCAAAAGGCTGATGAGGTAGGTTCCATCAGCTCTTTTGAAAATGTTTCCGTCAACTCCATCTGGCAATTTAAGAGCATGTGGAGTGAGCACCCAACTCGCGCCGCGCAAGAGCTTAAACAGAGGAAGATACGCTCTGAATAATCCGATATCCTGATTCTTGAATCCAGATATTGCCCCAGGCGCATAAGGCAGGACAAAAGGTAAGGCCTTATATTTAAGGCAATATTGGAGGTTCATCTCTGGATTCTCAATATTATTGCAGAGAAACACTATCGGCTTTCCAATGGCCAGAAAAGCCTCCTTGGCCAGAAAATGAACTTTCGGACTTTCGACCATAATCCCATCCAGATGCTTTTGAACCTCTACTGTAGCCGGTTTGTTACCGTAGACTGCCATTCCCTCCTCATGAATCATATCGCACACCAGCTCACCTATTTTATCATAGGCAAACGGAAGGCAGTAACAGGGCTTGTTATTAACCATCGTAATGCCGTCGTCATGTGCGAAGTCAAAGAACATTCTACCGAAGCCATCCCAGAAAAATCCATCTGTCCTTGGGTAACCACGGAGCATCTTTCGCGCCTGTTCAATACAATGTTTCCCCCACGGAAGCTGAGGATCCGGATTCCCATAATAACATTTCATCCAGGTTGGCAGGTACTGGCCATTCTCCATCTTTATCATTGATTGGAGGAACCTGTCCTTTACATAATCTATATAAGCTTCCCGCGTGTTATAGTAAATAAAAACGCTCATGCCCTGCTTGTGCAAGAACTCGATGTGGTCATTTACCTTCCGGTGCGTCATTTTCACGTACTTATGACCTTCAATCTTCCCAATGCCATCCCAGGACTTTTTCTCCGGGTAATAAACACCATAAAATGGAAACCAGTTGTGAAGTTCTATGGTTTGGACCCCGATCTTCTTCAGTTTCTTAATAGTTGATACTCCGTGCCACGGCGATCCGCAGAAGAAAGTGGCGTCTACATCATTGATCGTCTTCTCCTGCGGGAAGAAATATTCTTTGTATTTGTTCACTATCCATCCCATGCCCGCGCGCCAGTCTCCTTCGTGTGTCTTTATCAAAAGGGATGCTCTTGCATCTCTGCCGGTTCTTAGTCCGAGGTACCGGTTCTGGATCTCCAGATGAGGGCCCTTTGCCATCTCTTTGCGCAAAGTATTGTGTATGCAATAGTTATCGAAACCTTCTTCTGGTTCCATTTCCTTATAAACAAAGTCTACACATGGCTTCTTCATCTCAAAAGGTTCGAGAAAGGTGAAACCCACGTCCTTTTTCTCGTTCAGCAAGGCGAGGCAAGGAATCGCAATACTTGTGGATCTGCCCTCGCAACGGCCCGGGTAAGAAAAGTAGAATGCATCCACAGCACCGACAGGAAATGGCGTCCCGTGTGTCGGCGCCCATACCTGCCAGGTGTATCCCCAGACAGGATGGCAGAAACAGATACGCATCGAACGGTCTTTTCCGGACTCCTTATGCAGGATCACGTCCCAGCGCAGGTGGTCATCGTCCAGGGAAAATATTGTTTCGGTTGTGAAGTCTGCCCCTGAATATCGCTTCACGATACTTAAGGCATTGTCTTTGACGCCCGCCTTCACTATCTTCATTTTCGTATCAGCATCGGAATACCACTGGTTCTTCAGTTCATCAAAAATTTTCACATAGGCAATTTGCCGGCTGACGGCTGGCTCAGCTTCCTGGTCGAATAGATTAAGTTTTTTCTTCTTTATGACAAACGAGGTTATAAGACCATTTCTCGAGATCTTGTGCTGAACCTGTCTGTTCTCAAAAATCCAAAAATTTCCGGTTTTCTTGAGATTCATCCAGTGCTCCTTCGGTTAGAAGATGTCAAACATGTGGGCATCAGCCATGTGGCGCTCTTCATCCTCACATCTCTTCCTGCACAGTTGGCAGCGCTGCCCCAGCCTTCATTGGCGTCTCAGCCATCTTCTCCGTCTCCTGTTTCACGGTAGTATATGATACGATAAGGTGTCAATGTGTCAATCACCATCCTATGAGGTCTGCACCATGGGCAATACCAGTTCATCAAATCCGGTTCATCCACAGGGCAGCGCTGGCGACGGCGTCGCCTGCCTGGACTACGCGCACTCATACATGTGGCCGTACTGCAGGTCGCGCGATGCCGTCCGCGTCGCCATCGACAGCCGCATCATCTTGTACGACGACGCGGCCGGCACACCAACCGAGTACTTCCTCGGGGCGTCATGCAAAAGTGAAGACACCTACGGCGTGTACAAGGACTATGGCGAAAACGGTTTCAACCCCGGGGCAAATACACTGTTCACCGATCCGAACTATGACTTCACCTGGATTGTCGGGGGCGGCGGCACGGTGATCTTCCGACGGGGACTCGACCCGAAGAAATACCGTGATGTGCGGGCCGACACCTCGGCAGAATTTGGGCAACCGCGCTTCCAGCTCAAGTTTGCAGAGGCGGCGTACCCCATACCCACGGATCAGTTCGAGCCGGCGGCACAGGCCACCGACGCGGGCCACGCCCTGGTCGGGCAGACGGAGATCGCAGATGCCGGCACGGGCCGGCGGGCGATGATCGAGTACCCCGTAAAGACAATGAACCTGAGCCGGGACGGTTTTCCCGACAGCGTGTGGCAGATCGACACGGGCCCGGTTGGCGTGCCCGACTTGTCGAGGGATTATGACTCGCCCATCAGCGCCTTCTCGCTCGGCTTCATCGCCATCATCAGCCGGCTCCCGGGTGCTGCCGACTTCGTGATCGAACAGCCCACCTCGCTGCCGCCGCCCAACGAGGGGGTGCAAGTGCTGCACTACTCCGGGCCGTTCTCGCGCCGAGCCACCAACCGGCTGGTTGGCATTCCGCCGCCGGAACAGCGGTAGTTTCCACCGGCGAGTGTGGCCGCCGGCACAGCCCGCATCAGGCATCTGCTTTGTACATCTTATACAACACCCCTATGTTCTTGATTCGATCTCCGCAACGCAATAAATGGAAACGCAAAATGACTCAATGGCAGTCACAACAAATTACCCTCGCCGAGGACGACAATCTGACAGTCGTACCACGTGAGAATTGTCAAATCGTCACCGAGACCAGCGAGCAATCCGTAACGCTTCCGTACCTGGCCTATATACCGGAGTCACAAAAACTGCTTTTGCTGGTTACCTGCGGTTTTCCGCATCAGGTGAACTTGATGACCAGCGATGATCTCGGCATAACCTGGAGCGATCCCAGACCGATACTTCCAGATGACCCGGAGAAGCGCAGTTGGCTCGGGCTCGGGATCACCTGGCTCGGTGCCGGACGCCTGGCGCTGGCTGCCAGCGCCTCTCCGCCCAGCGGAGACATGCGATTTCGTTCGTATAGCGACGATTGCGGCCAGACCTGGAGCGATCCGGTGCCAATCCAACGTACCAGTGACGGTATCGAGTGGCATCAGTGGGATCCGTGGCTGGTGGACAGCGACCCGGAAACCGGTGAAGCCTCGCGCATCGCGGAAACCGGGTACATCTCCCTGCCGGAGAACGAACCGTGTCCGCGCGGCGGTTACAGCCAGGCAATGATCCGCTTCAGCGAAGACCTCGGCCGCACCTGGCAGGATGAAATCCGGCCACCGCAGTGGCACAAAGCCGATGAGGTGGCTCTTTGCCGGGCCGGCAACGGCACGATTGTCGCAGCGTGCAGGATTAACCAGCCGAAACCGTATTGGTATGACATCGATCACTACGAAGGGCTCGGCTTCTCGCTGTCGAAGGATGACGGCCTGACCTGGTCGGACGTACAGGTCTTTTATGAGTGGGGCCGCCACCATCCAAGCATGGTGCGGATGCCGAACGATGACATCGTCATGACATATGTCGTGAGAAAGGGATATCCCGACACCGCAGACGGCTACCCGCAGTTCGGCATCGAAGCGATCGTCAGCCATGACCACGGCGAGACATGGGACATGGCGCACCGGTACATGCTGTCGCAGTGGAAGGGCAACGCCAAGGGGGAAGCCCCGGAACTCGAGGCGGATTTCAGGGCCAAGTGGCCCCGATGGTTCGCAAGTTGCCAGGCGACATCGACGCAACTGCTGCCGGACGGAACACTGCTGACGGTCTTCGGTACCGGTTACCGCAGCGCACCGACAGAGCACGGGCACTGTTCGCCCCGGGATGTTGGACTGGTGAGGTGGATGATAAATGAGTGAGCCGCCGGCAAAGGCACCGGGCACACCACTCGTTCTCGCAGAAGCAGGGCAAACCAAGTATACGATCGTGATCCCGGCAACGGCGTGCGCCGCCGAGGAATACGCCGCCGAAGAACTGGCGCATTTCCTCGAAGAAATGACCGGTGCGACGTTTCCCGTGCAGCGCGATGATGTGCCGGCCGCGTCATGCGAAATCACGATTGGCGACACCACCCGCCAGCGCCTCGATGAGCTGCCGGCGGACCTGACGCCGCAGGCATGGGAAGGATTCGTAATCGTGCGCGACGGTGCGCGGCTCTCTATCCTGGGCAACATCCCGCGCGCAACCCTCTATGGCGTGTATGACTTCCTCCACGAGGAGCTGGGCTGCCGTTTCCTCACACCTGAAGTCAATCACGTGCCGAAGCACGCGACGCTGGAGGTCAACGCAGCATCCAGGCGCTTCGATCCGGTGACCGAATACCGCGAGATCTGGAACGGCTTTTCGCACCAGCCGCAGCATTACAAAAGCCCGAACGAAAAGACCAGGTTCGACGATGCCTGGGCCGCGCGTAATCACCTCAACCTGTTCGGCAGCACACCGGACATGGAGGCAATGCTGGGCAAGGTGAAGTGGGTCGGCCCATCGTTCGTGCACACCTTCAACTACATGATCCCTGTCGAGGAACACTTCGACGCACATCCCGAATACTTCTCGGAGGTCGATGGCGTACGCGTCAGTGAACATGATGGCTTCATGACCCAGTTGTGCCTGACCAATCCCGATGTGCTTCGTCTCTGCCTGGAAAAGGCGCGGGAGTGGATCGATAGCGAGGTGCCGAATCCCCACAGCAAGTTCCTCGTCTCGGTCACCATCAACGACACCGATATCTTCTGCAAATGCCCGCCGTGCGTGGCGATCAATGAAGAGGAAGGGGTGGACGAAGGCGGCACCAAGATGCGGTTCGTCAATGCCATCGCCACAGAGTTGGCAAAGGACTATTCGAACGTCGCCGTCGAAACGATGATCTATAAGACCGATGTCCCGAAAAAAACGCCGCCGGCATCGAACGTCATCATCAGGAATGTCAGCGGTATCAACTGGCAGCATTCTCTGCACGATCCGGATTGCCCGGCAAGCGTGCGGATGACAGCCAGGTTCCGGGAACTGAGTGCGGCGACCAGCAGCAAGGGCATCTACAACTGGTCGAAACACACGGACTTCGCAGATTTCCTGAATCCCAATCCCAATCTCAGGTTCACCGCGACGAACTTCCGGATCATGAACGAACACGGCGTAGTCGGTCCCTTTGCCCAGAATCAACAGAGCCCCGGCACCGAGATGCAGGAACTGCGTTTCTACGTGATCGCCCGGGCCATGTGGCGGCCCGATTCCGACAGTGTCGAAACGATTACGGAGTTCTGCAAGCTATGCTATGGCGCCGCCGGCGACGACGTATTGCGTTACGTCAACTTTCTGCACGACGAGTACTGTAATATCGCTCCCGACCTGCCGCTGGACGACGCGTTCATCGCCAGGAGTAACGCCATTCTTGCCCAGGCCGAAAGCAAAGCTGAAACACCGGAGACCCGGCAACGTGTCGCGACCTATCGCCTGCCGACCTGGAAAATTCAGCTGGACAGGGCGTGCGGCGAAATTGGCAAGGTCTTTTCGTTTCCGGTCGAGTGGCCATTCAGGATCGACCCGGCAGATGAAGGACTGGCGGCAAATTGGCAGGGGACCGACTCATTCGACGACTGGCAGAGGATGCGCATCGATAATCACTGGACGCTGCAGGGCGAGCCGCATCGCGGTGTCGCCTGGTACGGGATTGCCTTCGACCTGCCCGATGCCAACGGGGCGCCCCTGGCACTGTGGTTCGACGCCATCGACGGCGACACCGATGTCTTCGTCGACGGCATCAAGATAGGTGAGCAAAAACTGAGCGCTAATCTGGCCTGGATCCAGGGGTTTTTCGTCGCCCTCCCGGACGACCTCGCCCCGGGTCCGCACGTCCTGACGCTGCGTCTGGAGAAACACGACCAAAACGCCGGCATCTGGCGACCCGTCAGCATTATCGACATGTCCGTCCCGATACCGGCCGAGCTCAGGACCATCGGGGAACGCTTCCTCGAAGTTGCCCGCAACGCAAAGCTGATGACCATCAGCGAGTGCTACGGTGAACCGTATGACCAGGTCGAAAAAATGCTGTACCCGCGGATCGAGTTCTTCCTGAAACACGGATAGACGAGGCAAATAAGAAAAAAACCGGCAACCAAAATCCGCATGAATTGTGTATTGGTACGCAGTAGGCTACCGATGAGGTGTACGGTTCCCGTTGCCAGGCAACCGCATTCGCAGGAGAAAACGCACGCATGATCGAACACATCGATATCACCAACTTGTCTCACTACGACATCGGGTTCACCGACCATCCTTTGGTGTGCCGACGGATGGCGAGCCGCATCATCGACCAGGCCCTCGACCTGGTCGATAGCAGCAACACGAAAGGATCCCCCCCGCGATTCTGCTGGACCTGTGAATCCAATAACGCTGTCCGGGAGTGGTGGCAGGAAGCAGCGCCCGGGCGTCGCGACCAGTTTCTCGACGCCGTGCGAGCCGGATGGATCGAGATCTGTGCCATGCCATTCAATCACGGTCCGACAATGGACGCACGGCAGTGGCGCTGCTGCGCCCGCTGGCTGCCGGAAGATCTGCAACAGGCCGTGCAGTCACGGACCGTCGTGCAGAGTGACGTCAACGGATTTCCGCGCGCCGGGATGATCGCCATGATGGATGCGGGCGCGGAATTTCTGTGGATGGGCATTAACCGGGATACGGGTGGTACGCCGGTGCCGCAGCCCAGCGCCTTCTGGTGGGAAATGCCGGACGGACGGCGGGCCTTCGTATGGAACTCGACGCAGTATCAGAATGGCTATTTCCTGTTCGAGAGCGCCGAGTGGCGGCACTGCCCGGTGCCCGCGGCGGCGGACGGGCGCTACCGCCCACCGCGACGCGGCGAGATTCTCGACCCCTCCGAAGAGGGTCTGCAGCGGGCTCACGAAGTCTGCCACAAGCTGCTGGGGCAATTCCAGGACGAGGGCTATTCATATGAACGGCTGGCCTTGTCAACAAGCAATATGTGGCGGGTCGACAACGATCCGCCCCTCGAGTTGCTGATCGAATTCGTCGAGGCCTGGAACGCCGCCGGTCTTTCGCCATCACTGGCCATCACCACGCCGACACCGGCGCTGACGGCCCTGCGCCAGCACATCGGCGAATCGGCACCGACATTGCAAGGCGAATGGATGAATTGGTGGGCGAACGGGGCCGCCGCCGCCCCCCACGAACTGTCTGCCTCACGCCGGGCCAAGCGGCTGTTGACGGCGCTGGAATCGCCGCTTTACGGGCCGGCAACCGATCACGCCGGCGTGATCGACGAGTGTACGCGCGAGCTCTGCCTGTTCGACGAACACACCTTTGGATCCTGGAACAGCGCGGCCAAGCCCGACTGCATCGACAGCCGCGGGCAGTTCGCGGAAAAGGCGTCACTGGCTTATCGCCCGCTGGCGCTGGCAGAACTGGCAGTGGGCGATGCCAATCGTGCGACTGCCCCTACAGAGGCGGGTATTCACATCATCAATCCATACCCCGCGCCGTTCAGCGGTTGGGTCGATATCACCGAAGACTGCTTGCCCCGTTCCTATGATGGTGTGGTAAACACAGCCACCGGGGAGGAAACGGCATTCCAGAAAACACCCGACGTCGCGGCGTTCTTCATGGAGCCGACAGAGGCGTCACAATTCTCGCGGCTGGACAAGGGCAAGGTCTTCCCGGACAACATCGACGACAAATGTCTGCGACTGTGGGTGGAAGATCTGGGCGCCAACGCGACACGGTCATACCGGCTGATGGACGGCGTAAACGGCGCGGCATCATACCCCATGCCGGAAATCGAGACGGGTGAAGACAACTGGCCGACAGCAGTCCGCTGGGCCGACGGCGAGCTGTTCCGCGCACCCATTGGTGGTTTTCACGCCCTGGAAATGGTTGGGCTGGCGCCTCGCTGGCAGTACAAGAAGATCACCAAGCAACCGACCGCAGCCGAACGCCGGAAAGCACGCGACCAGAACGCGACCGTCAGCGAGGCGGTCCCGGAGGGTGGCGCGACCGTCAGCGATACCGGCCCCACAATCATTTATGAACAATACCTGGCGCACCCGCGATTGAGATTCTACCGGCGGCGTCTGGAGGTCTACAAACAAACCCGCCGAGTGCGGGTGCAGGTACTTCTCGACCGTATCTCGAAACCGGAATCAGCGGAGATCTTCTACGTCTCGTTCCCGCTGCACGCCGAGGGTTACCAGGTTCAGATGCAAATGGGCGGTGTACCGTTTCAACCGGACCGCGACCTGTTTCCCAATACATGCCGCGACTACTATCCCATTGACAATCAGGTGTGCTTCTCCAAGGGCAGCTCCCGGCTCGTCCTGGATTGCCATGACAACGCGCTTGTCGAGCTGGGGGAGATGAACGACGGCTTGAAACGGGAGCAGATCCCCGACGATCTCTCCACGGTCTATGCCACGGTCTACAACAATGTCTGGTACTGCAACTGGCCGGGCGACGAGAACGGCGTGATGGAATTCGCTTTCGACCTGTACGGCAGCGAGACCGATACCACCGCGCATGCCCCCGAAGCCTATCCGGTGGTGTCGGTTGAACGAAAGTGATCGAGGCCCGGGGAAGCGCGAGAGAGTTGCACCGCACCGCGTCAACCACGTCGCCACGATGAGCCGGACCCGCCAAGGTATTTTTTGTGGTTAGCCGGTTTTGCTGGACGGAGTGGGGATTCGCGGATAAGATTCCGATTATCTGAAACGAAACCATTCGTGGCAGGACTTTCTTTCCGCCACACCTCAAACACTGACGGAGAATTTCAATGACAGGCGGCACCATCGCACTGATAATCGTCGGCGCAGTTTTGACTGGCTTGGTTTTGCTGGCAATTATCGTTGCCGGTATGTACAACAAGTTGATTACGCTGCGTAATCGCTTCAAGAATGCATTCGCACAGATTGATGTGCAGCTTAAGCGTCGTTATGACCTGATTCCCAATCTGGTCGAGACAGCCAAGGGATATATGGCCCATGAGCGAGACACCCTCGAGGCTGTGATTCAGGCTCGTAATCAAGCTTCCAGCGCCGGCCAGAAGGCCGCCGAAAACCCCGGGGACGCTGCCGGCATGCAGGGACTGATGGGTGCTGAAACAGCGCTGACTGGCGCTATGGGCCGCATGTTTGCTCTGATGGAATCCTATCCGGATCTCAAGGCGAACGAAAACATGAAACAGCTGATGGAGGAATTGACCTCCACCGAGAACAAGGTGGCATTTTCCCGGCAGGCCTTTAACGATTCTGTAACAGCCTACAATACAGCCCGTGAAACCTTTCCTACCGCACTGATCGCAGGCACCTTCAACTTTACTGAAGCCCAGTTGTTCGAGATCCAAGAAGCCGAGAAGGAAGCACCACAGGTGAGCTTCACGTAAGCGATATGGACTTCTTTGATCATCAAGATGTAGCACGCCGCCAGACTGGGCGGCTTGTTGTTCTTTTTATCCTTGCAGTAGTCGGGATAATTGCTGCGCTATACATAATCTTTTCCGGGTTCATGGCGTTTGGCCAGGGGAAAGAGGGGGCTGCTCCGGAGCCGGTGATCTACTTTCGTCCGGGGTTGTTGATAGCCGTTACCTTCATCACGATGCTCGTGGTTGGTTTGGGTAGTCTCTGGAAAACCTTGGCGTTGCGCGCGGGTGGGCGGACTGTCGCGGAATCTCTTGACGGACAGTTGTTGAATCCAGGAAGCGGCGATATTGCCGAGCGACGGTTGCTGAACGTCGTGGAAGAAATGGCAATCGCCTCCGGCACACCCGTTCCTCCGGTGTACGTGATGCAGGAAGAGATGGGTATAAATGCCTTTGCCGCTGGATATGGACCTGATGACGCCGTCATCGGGGTCACCCGCGGATGTATGGAGAAGCTAACGCGTGATCAGCTGCAGGGCGTGATTGCCCATGAGTTCAGCCACATTCTCAACGGCGATATGCGTTTGAACATTCGGCTGATGGGGATTCTCCACGGAATCCTGGTAATTGGCCTGATCGGAGGGGTGTTGTTGCGGGTTGGCAGCTACAGTTCAATGAGTCGGCGCCGCAGCAAAGATAATGGTGGCGCCAAGATCGCATTGGTGGGTTTGGCGATTTTCATCATCGGTTACATGGGCTTTTTCTTTGGCAAGCTGATAAAGGCTGCGGTTTCGCGCCAGCGCGAGTATCTTGCTGATGCATCGGCAGTCCAGTTTACGCGCAATCCCGATGGAATCGCGGGGGCTCTCAAAGCGATCGGCGGCTATGCAGGACAGGGGACATTGCAGTCTTCACAGGCCGAGTCCTGTAGTCACATGTTTTTCAGCCGCGGCAAGAAGAAAAGCTTCATAGAATTTAATTCCCTCGCCACGCATCCGCCGCTGCACGATCGCATTCAACGCATTGATCCAAGTTTTGACGGCGGCTTTCCTGAAATTGACGAAGACCACAGCGGAGTTTCGGCCTCTGAAAGGTCCGTCGGATTTGCCGGCAGCAACAAGCGGTCCCGTTCCGTTTCTCCGCCGCAGCAGAAGCCGGCTGCCGTTACGCCCGAGCAATTGACTGCGTCCATTGGCACCATCGATCCGAGTCAACTGGACTATGCGCGCGAGCTTGTGGCGGGTCTTCCCGAAGCCTTACGCGATGCGGCCCGTGAGCCCTACAGCGCTCGCGCACTCGTATATGCGTTGTTGTTGGATGCCGATCATGGGGTGCGTTCAAAGCAGTTGGATCACCTGGCAGTGTCTGCTGAAGAAGGCATGCATGCGGCCACACAGGAACTGCAACAGGTCTTGTCGAAAGTTGGACGTTCCGCTCGTCTGCCGCTGGCGGATCTGGCCATGCCGGCCCTGCGACAGTTGGCGTCCGCTCAGTATGAGTGTTTCCGTGTAAACGTTTGCGCACTGGTGCATGCCGATGAACGAATAGATCTGTTCGAATACGCTTTGGAGCACATGCTCGTGCGTCATCTCGATCGGGAATTCCGCGACCTGCCGCGGGCGCCGACGCGCTACAAATCCCTGAGGCCTTTCAGTCAGGAGATTGGCGTTATTCTATCCGCACTTGCACGAGCAGGCTCCGACGACGAAGCTGAAGCCTCTCGTGCATTTCTTGCCGGTGTTTCCCGACTGGGAAAAGCCGTCGACGACCGCGTCGGATCTCTCCGATCTGCGGACTCGGCAACTTTGGCCGAGGTCGACCAAATACTCCCCCATCTGGATCAGCTCAGACCCAAACTAAAACGACAACTCATCGGTGCGGCCACAGTGTGCATCTCTGTCGACGGGGTCATCGCCATCGAAGAAGCCGAGCTCCTTCGCGCCATATCCGATAGCCTCTCCTGCCCCGTGCCCCCCTTGTTGTCGGCTACCTGACCTGAAACTCCGTCCCACGGGCTGTTGGGCCTTTGGGAAGACCTGTCCGAGTGACGTCCGGCCGCCAAGTTTCTTGCCAGCATGATCCCCAAGGAGGTACGACGCCGGCGGCGGGACTCGTCCGCATTCCTCAATATTCTTTCGCACCAACTACAAAAGGCATCTGAAAACAGTTACAGCCGTCTTTCTTTTTCGCGCATTTCACGAGCCTCCGGGGAATCGGGCTCGTGTTCAATATTCGGCGTGTTACTCGTGAATTCCCGCGCTAAGTTGGTCGTGCGGTGACACGTCGTTCGTCGCGGGTCATTTATCAGCAAACGCATCACCGTGTACAGCTTCGCACGCGGCAGACACATCACGATCAACTGGAGACGATAATGAATCGAATCCCCATCCTCACCGCCACCTTTTTCCTCCTCTTCAGCGGACTTGCAACCGCAGCAGACGGACTGGGGCTGTCACCGTTTTGGACGGAAGTTCAGGGAAGCCCGCAGTTGGTTCTCAGACTTACAAACGACGGGGACGAGCCGACTACGGTGCTGACTGAGGACTACCTGATATACACCGAGCTCGACGCAGCCGGCCAGGTATCCGCGCTCATAATCAGATTCGCGCTGCCAACGATGACAACGGAAACAGACTCGTGGACCTACGTTCCGCCACGCAGCGAGCTCGGGGCTGTGACGCTTCGAACCGGAGAACACACCGCCGTTCTATTGGACGCGCCGTCGATCCCGGACACGACATTCACTGTCCGCTACGAAATCAAGGCTGACTTGGCAGAACGCTACGACTTGTGGCAGGGCATGGTCGAGACGAGTGTCGAGCCGCCGGTGACCATGACATTGACCACGGCAGACCAGCCGGAAATTGTTCAGCCCATGGTCGGACTGCTGCAGAGGTTTATTCCTGAAAAACAAAAGGCCGCACCGGCGGACGAGCAGTCAGAAGCCGATCTCGGACCAATCTTGAAAGTCGGTGACACTGTCGATTTCCGGCCGTCGGCAAATGGCAGCTTGCGAACACAGGTGCATGGCGTCTTCAAGGGCATGTATCACAACTACGTGCGGGTCGACGGGCGCAAGTATCGTCTTACCGACATCCATCACAGCGACCGCGAATCGTTTGAACGCTATCGCGATGCCTTGAAAGTCAGCCAAAAACACAGCGCTTACTAAACGCCAAGATACTGTTTGACGATTTCTTCCTTCAAATTCTTCGTCTCGCCGCTGGCGACGACCCGGCCACGGTTCATAATGCAAAACTGCTGGCTGAATTCGCGGATGAAATCGAGATACTGCTCGACGATCACAATCGTCATTCCGCGGTCCGTGACGAGCTGCTGCAATACCTGGCCGATCTGCTGCACGATGTTCGGTTGAATCCCTTCGGTCGGTTCGTCAAGGATGAGTAGGCTTGGGTCGGTCACCAGCGCCCGGCCGATCGACAACTGCTGTTGTTGTCCGCCGGACAGGTCCCCGCCCATGCGCGACCGCATGTCCTTGAGCACGGGAAACAGGTCGAACACCTGGTCCGGTATCTTGCGGAGGCGGTCGGAGCGCGCCGCCAGCCCCACGCGCAGATTCTCCTCGACAGTCAGTTTCGGGAAAATCATCCGACCCTGTGGTACAAAGGCCAATCCTGCATGAATGCGTCGGTGGGCCGGGATGTCGACAAGGTCGCGACCGTCGAGGGTGATCGATCCCGCGGCAGGTTGCAACAGCCCGACGATGTTCTTCATCAATGTTGACTTGCCAACACCGTTGCGGCCCGTAACACAGGTGATCTGCCCATCCGGGATCTCGAGCTCGACATCGCGCAGAGCCCGGACCTCGCCGTATGCAAACGAGAGGTTTTCGATTTTCAGCATATTGGTCGGATTGGTCGGGTTTTCACTTGTCGCCTGTCACACACCATCTTCATCTCCCCAGGTACGCTTCGATCACATCTTCGTGGGCTTCCACTTCCGCCATCGAGCCTTCGGCCATGGTCTTGCCTTCGTTGAGGACCGTGACCACCGCGTCGAGCTGGCGGACGAATTCCATGTCGTGTTCAATGACGACGATCGTGTGGTCCCGGCGCAGTTCGAGCAGGAGCTGGGCGGTCAGCTCCGTTTCCGCATCGGTCAGCCCCGCTGCCGGTTCGTCGATCAGCAACAATTTCGGACCGGAAAGAATCAACACGCTGATTGCCAGCCACTGGCGCTGCCCGTGACTCAGGTTCCTGGCTTTCACGTTCAACTGATCGGTCAGTCGCACACGCTCGAGGATCGACAGGATACGCTCCCGCTCCTTCGGCAGTTCACGGGCAAACAAATTCGGCCACAACTTCTGATTGCCGGGCAGCGCCAGCTCCATGTTCTGATAGGTGGTCAAGCTTTCGAAAACGGTCGGAGTCTGGAACTTGCGGCCGATCCCGCGCAAGGCAATCTCGGTGTCGGTCAGTTGTGTGATCTCGGCGTTGTCGAAATACACCCGGCCTGTGGTCGGCCGGGTTTTGCCGGTGACAACGTCGCACAAAGTTGTCTTGCCGGCGCCGTTGGGACCGATGATCACCCGCAATTCATTGTGACCGACGCCGAGGATATCGACATCGAGGGCGGTGAAACCGTCGAAAACCGCGGTGATGTCCTCGAGCACCAGCAGATGGTTCATCGCCCACAGCGCATTTTCACCGGGGCGCTCGCTGTATTCAATAGGGGTGTAGCCGTTGCCGCTCATGTGCCGTAAGTCCCGGTTTTCGGCTGCCCGACCAGGCGGTGCCACAAGCGAATCAAGCCATCGGGAAAGAACAGGACCACGCCGATGAACAGTCCGCCCAGAACGAATTGCCAGTATTCAGCCTTCCAGACCATTTTGTTGTAGACCGATTCGGAAACGACGGATTGCAGGAAAAACAGCAGTTCATGCTCCGACGTCAGGAAATTCTTCAGCAGGAGTACCGACAAGGTCCCCAGTACTGCGCCGGACAAAGTCCCGCGCCCGCCCACAGCCACCCAAACCACGACCAGAATCGACATGCTCGCTTCCATGTCCCAGGGGGTGATGATCTTCATCTGCGGTACATACAGCATGCCGCCGAGTCCTGCAATCGCAGCGCCCAGGACAAAGGCGAACAGCTTATAGTTGTACGGCTTGTAACCGGAAAACCGCAGGGTGTTCTCGTCGTCGCGAACGGCGATCAGAATCCGGCCCAGCCGCGATTTGACTATATACCGGCACAACGCGTATACGCCGACCAACGCCGCGGCCGTGACCAGATACAGCGTGAGCTGGACGCCGGCATCGGTCAGATGGAATCTCCCGCCGATACGTTCGAATCGAGTGAGCCCGTTGGTACCGCAGAACTTCATGTTGTTCATTGAAAAAAAGTTGAACGCCCCCACTGTGATTGCCTGCGTGAGAATGGCGAAATAAACGCCGCGCACACGGCTGCGGAACCCGAACCAGCCGATCACAAAAGCGATTGCGGCAGGGATGGCCAGGCCGAGCAGCACGGTGACCGGAAGCGACCAGAACGGTTTCCAGAACCACGGCACTAACGCATCGCCCGGGGCCTCGCCAACCGCGTATGGATAGACGACATACAGGCACGCCGGGATCTTCCAGCCAGCGGCATCGACGATGCCTTCCGGACCGCCGTGGTGGGCCAGGTACATACCCATCGCGTACCCGCCGAGGCAGAAAAAGAACATTTGGCACAAGCTCAGGATTCCAGTGTATCCCCAGACCAGGTCCAGGCCAATGGCCATGATCGCAAAGGTCATGTACCGCCCCAGCCGGTTCACCGTTTCGATGCTGATTATTCCCGCCAGGTACAGCACCGGGATGACGATCAGACCGAAGCCCATCAGCACGTACAAGATGTACCGCCGGGTCAATTCCCGGGATTGATCCAGGGGGCGAATCAGCGATGTCGCGTGCTCAGACATCGGCAAGCCTTCCTTTCGGTGCAAACAACCCGGCAGGCTTGAACTGGATAAAGGCGACAATGACAATCAACAAAATGATCTTGGCCCAGATCGATCCGGTACCGGGCTCGATGACCTTGGTCAGGATGCCGATGCCGAGGCCCGAACAGACGACACCTATGAGCTCGCCAACACCACCGACGACCACCACCAGGAAAGAGTCGACAATAAAATTTGTCTGCCCCATGTCCGGCGTC
Source organism: uncultured Lentisphaeria bacterium (assembly GCA_913042885.1). The sequence continues at coordinate 44,667 of CAJWLW010000004.1, forward strand.
ACGCCGCCGATCAACGTCCAGGCCCATCCGGCAATGCCCGCCAGCCCGGCACCGAATGCGAATGTGAACTGGTCGACGCGTGAGGTGTTCACACCCAGACTCTTCGCCATGTCCCGGCTCTGCATGGTCGCACGAATGCGCAGGCCGATCGTGGTGTACCGCATCAGGCAGTATATCAACGCCACACTGGCCAGACACAGCACGATGATGAAAATCCTCGCGTACGGCAGATTGACATCCTGCACGATCTCGACGCCGCCACGCGCCCATTCCGGTGCGTTGACGCCGATATTGTCGCCGTAGCGCAGCCGCACGATCTGGATGAGTACCAGGCCGATACCCCAGGTCGCCAGCAACGACTCGAGTGGCCGCCGATAGAGATGGCGGACGACCAGAATCTCCATCAGATACCCGACGAAGGCCGCCGCCAGAAACGCCATGGGAAAAGCAACCGCGTAGTACCAGCTGTACGCCGTCGGCGACAGGTTCCCGCTGTCGATCAATCTTACAAAGAGCAGCTGCATCTCGTAGGTGGCGTAGGCGCCGATCATCAGCAGCTCTCCATGGGCCATGTTGATGACCCCCATCAGCCCGAAGGTGATCGCCAGCCCCAGCGCCATCAGGATCAATACCGATCCCAACGACAGCCCGTGAAAAACGCTTTCACAACTGCTCACAAAGGTCTGGTGACTGCTAATTCGGTCGATCGCCGTGCGACAGGCAGTCTCCAGAGCATCGGCGCCGTCCGGCTTCTCATCTATCTCGGAAAGTTCTTCCAGCAACGTTTCCAGGCGAGGCAACGATCGCAGGCTCGCCATCTCACCGAGCTGCCGCACCACTTCGACCCTCTCTTCCGGTGTCTGATCAGGCCCGGCCCCGCTGAAACGGATCAAGTACTGGCTTTCACGTGCAACGTAGCGGACTTTGGGATGCGGGTCCTCCGCCGCCATCTCGGCCAGGCGGTCAAGCGCCTTGGCTGCCTCGGGCGGGTCCCCACACTTCTTGGCGCCCGACAGCCGCTGCTCGGCATCGGGTGATGACAGACGCAAAAGGAACTTGGCAGTGTTCGCCAGTCGCCGCTCTTTGCGGTTGGGGCTGATTTCCACGAGATCGTCGAGCAGTATGATCAACTGCTTGCCGGCGCCGTCCAACAAGGGCTCACGGCTAAGCGGATCGGAAAGGGGCGCAAACTCGTTTAACTCGTCGTCCTCGACAGTTTCCTCGCAGAGCACAACACGGTCGTTGTACACGTACAGACTGGCGATGCGGTAGAAATCGAGGACCGCCTCGATCCGCAGGTCGCCGGTCTGGACCAGGGCGTCCAGCCCGGCTTTGCGTACGTCGGCATCGTCGCTTCCCAAGTCGAGCAGATGCGCACGGATACCGGCATCATCAGCATGCGACCAAGGTGCGCCCAGGCAGAAGAGTAAAGAAAACAGCACCGTCTTCCAGGCCGGCCATCTGAAAAAAGAAATTGACAAAAGTATAAGCTTAACTTTGGGCCAGAGCACCGCGATTACCTGCACAGATCAAGAATCAGGCGTCAGGGAATCAGCACTTTTACAGCATTGCAATTACGTGTGGAAACGAATGCCTGAAACCTGAAACCTCGTTATCACGACAACCTGCCCGGCGAACCCGGGCAGGTTGTGAGTGATTCGGGATTACCGAGCGATCAGTTTCCTGCCATATTGGGCCCGCCGGTAGGCGCCGGATAGTCGCCGTCGGGATGCAGGTAACTGCTGTATGAATCCGGCGAGACCAACCCGTCCGACTCGTAGATAATCCTGAACTGGCCGTTTTTCTTGATCTCACCAATGTAGACGGGCTTCAAGGTATGCTGATTGTCCGGGTGCATTTTCTTGGGACCGCCGGGCGCATCGAATTCAAGGCCATAGACCGCCTCGCGCACCTTGTCGACGTCGAATGAATTCGCCTTTTCAACGGCAGCCTTCCAGACGTAAACGCCGAAGTACGCCGCCTCGATCGGGTCGTCCGTCACCCGCTTCGAACCGCCGGGCAGGTTGTTGCGTTCGCAGTAGGCCTTGAAGTTCTTGACGAACTGCTTGTTCGAGGCCGTCTTGATGCTCTGGAAGTAATTCCAAGCCGTCAAATGGCCGACCAGCGGCGGTACATCCATGGCACGCAATTCGTCTTCAGCCACCGAGAAAGCCATGATCGGGCAATCGTCGGCGCTCAGCCCCTGGTTGGCGAATTCCTTGTAAAACGGCACATTGCTGTCGCCGTTTATGGTGGACAGTACACAGGCATCACCAGAAGCCGCAAACTTCTTTATCTTGCTGACGATGGTCTGATAATCCTGGTGATGAAACGGCGTGTACTCCTCGATGACGTTCTTGTCCGGCACGCCTTCGCTCTTGAGATAAGCTTTGAGCACCTTGTTCGCCGTACGTGGGAAGACATAGTCGGTGCCAAGAAGGTAGAACTTCTTGGAGTCCATTTCTTCAATCATGTACTTCGCCGCCGGCACCAGCTGCTGATTCGGCGTCGCCGCCGTGTAAAAGACGTTGAGCGACTGCTCCTCGCCTTCATACTGAACCGGATAGAACAGCAGGGCATTGTACTCTTCGAACACCGGCAGGCAGGATTTGCGGCTGACCGACGTCCAGCAGCCAAAGGTCACTGCGACTTCTTCCTTCTTGATCAGCTCCTTCGCTTTCTCGGCAAACAGCGGCCAGTTCGAAGCAGGATCGACGACCGCAGTCTCGATCTGTTTGCCCAACACGCCACCATCAGCATTGATCTCCTCCACAGCCATCAGGACAACGTCTCTCAGGGACGTCTCCGATATCGCCATGGTGCCGCTCAACGAATGGAGGATTCCGATTTTGACCGTGTCCTGGCCAGTTGCATTCGGCACAATTGTGATCGCGGTGACGACGGCCAGTGCCGCCAGCGTCCGCAACAGGTAGGTGAGCATACTCATCGTAAACATTCTCCGGATTAGAGGGTTTCAGGGGTTCAACGAATTCAACACAGCACAGATTAGTTCTATAAACGATCTCCTCCGGTTTTGGTTGTGGCTGACCAAACTGCTCATGTCGCGCGCCGGTCTCGACCGATTCCCCTTGCCACCCGCATAAAATGACGTTCGAGCGAGACAACCATGCACTGAAACAATTTCACGCCGGAGAAAGCACGGATCATGCCAAAACCTCATAGAAGACGGAAACCCACGCTATTACAGCCTTAGTCGAAAAATCCCCAAGCACAAATGAATCAATGCTGATACAAATTTGAAATAAATGGGGTATTGGTATTCCAAAATTGTAGCAATTGGCGGTGGCGTCGCGCACAGATGACCGACTGCAAACCGCACCAGGTTCAGGGCCAATGCCGCCTTCGTATGTTCCGCCAAGGATGCAACGATGTTTGGCATTAAAATTGCTCTCCCTTCCCGCTTAACCTCAAATCCGCCCGCAAAACACACAATCAACCCAACCACACAATCAACCCAACCGGTACACCTCTCCCCTCACCCTGGGGCGAGAACGATCAACAAAAAAACCCACAAGGAGAAACTGATCATGCTGAAATCCAGTCACTGCCGTAAGGCCTTCGCCGCCATCATCTGCGCATTGTTGTGCAGCACCTTCGCGTCCGCACAAATCGAGCTGCACGAGAAACTGACGCTCTCCGGCTGGATCGACATGAATTGGCAACGAGTCGATGACGGTACCGCCTCCGATAATGAGGAAGACTTCTTCATCAACGAGGTCGAGTTCGACCTGGACTTCGATCTGGCGGAAAATCTGACGGCACGCGTTGACATCAGCTTCAACCGCGAAGACACCCCCGGTTCCGCCCCCGGCGACGACAATTTCGAAGGGGATATCGAGCAGGCCTACTTCACCTACACGATCAACGACCAGACCAGCGCCACCGCCGGCAAGTTTCTCAGCTACCTCGGCTGGGAAGCATTTGACGTCATCAACCTCTACCAAATCTCCGGCGGCGGCGGGCAAGGCCTGTATCCGGCCTTTCAAAACGGTGTCCGCCTGGATTACAATCAGGACATGTTCCAGGCCGGACTGGCTGTGCTGGGCGACGTCTACGACAACAACGCTTACGATACCGACGATCGCGGCTACGAGGCCAAGCTCAAGCTCATGCCGGCCGAGGGCGCGACCATCTTCCTCGGCTACGCCCAGCAGGCGGTTGCGGACTCGAGCGACGACATCGAAGTCCTCAACATCTGGGCAAGTTACAAAACCGGCGATCTGCTGCTTGCCGCTGAATACATGGACGGGGAGGACTACCGCGACAGCGACGAGGGCCAAGTCGACGTCGACGGTTTTCTCGCCATGGCCAACTACACCATCAACGAGGATTGGCAGGTGACGGTCCGGTACACCGAGCGTGAATCGGAACTCTCAGCTACCGGCGCCGCGGTTGATGATTCCAACGCCTGGGTCGTGGCACCGGCCGTGACGATTACCGACAACCTCGATGCCATCTTCGAATATCGCCAGGACGAAGTCGAGGGCGGCGAAGACACCGACACCATGGCGCTCAAACTCATCCTGACGTTCTGACCAGGACAACGCGGTCTGTTCTGCGTCTTCGCCCGTGTCCGCCAACCCGGCGACACGGGCGGAGGTGCTCGTGAGCCTTAAATACGTCCATGTCCTCTCAGGGTACATGGACGTATTTTCGACTTACGACAGTACATTTGTTCACGATGCGTCTCTCACCAAAAGAAGTAGAAAAGTTAATGCTGCACAACGCCGGGTTCCTGGCGCAGAAGCGCTATGCCAGGGGGTTGCGGCTTAATTATGTCGAAACGGTCTCGCTGATCGCCGCGCAGTTGCTTGAATTCATCAGGAACGGCGATGGCGTTGCCGACCTGATGGAGAAAGGCAAGAAACTGCTTGGGCTCGCCGATGTTCTCGACGGCGTTGGCGAGATGATTCACGATGTGCAGGTCGAAGGCACATTTCCCGACGGCACCAAGCTGGTCACGGTCCACAACCCCGTGTGCCGTGAACAGGGCGAGGCCGAGCTGGCCCTGTACGGTTCCGGCCTGACCCGCTGCTCGCAGCCGCCGTGGTCACCTGACAACACCAGCGCCGCACTGCCCGGCGAGACGTTTGTCGGCAGTGACGCCATCGAGCTCAATGCCGGGCGCCAGGCCATCGAGCTCGAGGTACTCAACACCGGCGACCGGCCGATTCAGGTAGGCTCCCACTACCCGTTCTTTGAAACCAACCCGGCCCTGTCATTCGACCGGCAACAGACATTGGGCTGGCGGCTGGACATTCCCTCGGGCACCGCGGTACGCTTCGAACCGGGCGAAACCAAAACCGTGTCCCTGGTACATGTAGCCGGCAACAGCATCGTCTATGGCGGCAACGCTTTGATCTCCGGCGCGCTCGATGACGCCAACAAGGCCGGTGCCATCGAGCGCATGAAGGATGCCGGATTCTCCGATACCGGAGACCCGACATGAGCTCGACGATCGGCCGGGATGCATATGCCGACATGTACGGGGTGACCACTGGAGACCGCCTGCGCCTGGGCGACACCGAATTGATCGTCGAAGTCGAACGCGACCACACTGTCTACGGCGAAGAATGCAAGTTCGGCGGCGGCAAAGTCCTGCGCGACGGCATGGGCCAGGCTGCCGGAGTCAGCCAGCAGGACGCCTTGGATGTCGTCATCACCAACGCCCTGATTATCGACCATACGGGAATCTACAAGGCCGACGTCGGCATCAAAGGCGGGCGGATCAGCGGCATCGGCAAAGCCGGCAACCCCGACGTCATGCCCGGTGTCGGTGCCAACCTGGTCGTCGGCGTCACGACCGAGGCGATTGCCGGCGAAGGCATGGTTCTGACTGCCGGCGCCATCGACGCCCACATCCATTTCATCTGCCCGCAACAGGCCGAGGAAGCGATCGCCTCCGGCATCACGACAATGCTCGGCGGCGGCACCGGCCCTGCAACCGGTACCAACGCCACCACTTGCACGCCTGGCGCCGCCCACATCGAAATGATGCTGCGCTCGACGGAGCATTACCCGCTGAACTTCGGATTCCTCGGCAAAGGCAATTCGTCACGTCCCGAAGGCTTGCACGAGCAGATCCTGGGCGGCGCCATCGGCCTCAAGCTGCACGAGGACTGGGGCACGACGCCGGCAACGATCGACTGCTGCCTGGATATCGCCGAGCAATACGACGTGCAGGTCGCCATCCATACCGACACCCTCAATGAATCCGGCTTCGTCGAACACACCCGGGCCGCCTTCAAAGGCAGGACCATCCACACCTTTCACACCGAAGGCGCCGGCGGCGGCCATGCCCCCGATATCATCCGTCTCTGTGGCGAGTCCAACGTGCTGCCGTCGTCCACGAACCCGACGCGGCCATTCACGATCAACACCATCGACGAGCATCTCGACATGCTGATGGTATGCCATCACCTCGACAAGAACATCCCGGAAGACGTCGCCTTTGCCGAAAGCCGTATCCGCGGCGAGACGATTGCCGCCGAAGACATCCTGCACGACCTCGGGGCCATTTCCATGATCGCCTCCGACTCCCAGGCCATGGGGCGCGTGGGTGAAGTCATTTGCCGCACCTGGCAGACCGCTCACAAGATGAAGTTGCAGCGCGGCGCGTTGCCCGAAGACGGTGCCGCCGACAATTATCGGGTCCGCCGGTACATTGCCAAATACACGATCAACCCAGCCGTAGCCCACGGCATGAGCACGGAGATCGGGTCCGTCGAAGTCGGGAAACTGGCGGACCTGGTGCTGTGGAAGCCGGCGTTTTTCGGCATCAAACCGGAGATCGTGATCAAAGGCGGCGTCATCGCCCAGGCGCAGATGGGCGATCCCAACGCCTCGATTCCAACACCGCAACCGTATTTTTCGCGCCCCATGTTCGGTGCCCTCGGCCGTGCGATCGAGAAGAATTCGGTGGCCTTCGTGTCACAGGCGGGTTTGGACATCGCCTCCACCTATGACCTGGGTAAACAGCTTGTGCCGGTCAGGGATTGTCGCAGCATCGGCAAGACCGACATGCGGCTCAACGACATGACGCCGGACATCGACGTCGATCCCGAAACCTACCGGGTCACTGTCGATGGCGAGCACCTCACATGCGAACCCGCCGCCAAACTACCGCTTGCTCAACTTTATAATCTGTTCTGAATGGATGGTTCCGTGACCGCCAGACAGACTGAAGGTGCCATGTGCATTCCACTATAAGTCCGCAGCTGTTGCATCTTGCGGACTCCGCGCTGCCAACTGGTGGCTACGCCTATTCAAATGGCCTCGAAAGTGCCGCGAAACTGGGGTTGATCCGCACCCGCGACGAGTTCCGCGACTATGTCGAGTCGTTTCTGTTGCAGTTGTCCGACTGCGAGCTGCCGTTTATCGGTGCCTGTTTTGCCGCGCCAACACCGATTCCCGACCAGAGCCTGCTGCCGATTGTCGAGGCCTACGACGCCTTGACGTGGCTGCCCCTTACACGACGCTGGAGTACGACGACGGCGCGGATATGGCTCCACCTGTTCGAGCGGCTGTATCCCGATGTCCGTGCAGACAACCTGCGGGACTGGTTTGGCCGGCACCACATCGAACCGCAATTCACTATTGTCTATGCCCTGACCATGCGGCTCGCCGGCTACAGTTCGACAGATGCCCGGACGCTGCTGCGCTATATGAGCGTCCGCGATCAAATCACGGCGGCCATCCGGCTCGGGCTGCTTGGCCCGGCCGATGCCCATGCCATGCTCCACGACTTCTGCGCCGACTCCGCCACCGAGCCGCCGGGTGATTTCACCGAGGCTTTCCGCAGTTCTCCCGTGCTCGAACTGGCCCAGGCGGCACACCAGCGTGTCTACGCCAAACTGTTCCAAAACTGAGGCTGCAAAACCATGCCCCATACCCACGATCACGATCATCCGCACACCCACGAGCACCTCGATTCGCCCGGCGAATATCGGCTGCGCGAACTGGCGACTATTGAACGGCAATTCGATCAGCGTGCCTTCACAGTCGGTATCGGCGGCCCCGTGGGCACCGGCAAGACAGCGACACTCAAAGCCCTCTGCGAACGGCTGCGGGAAAAGTACCGGATCGCCGTCGTCACCAATGACATATTCACCCGCGAAGACGCTGAGTTCCTCGTACGGCACCAGACACTGCCCCCGGATCGCATCATCGGAGTCGAAACCGGCGGTTGCCCGCATGCCGCCATCCGCGACGACGTGTCGTTGAACATAAACGCGCTCGAAGACCTCATGCAACGGTTCGACAACCAGCTCGACCTGCTCTTTGTCGAGAGCGGCGGCGACAATCTCGCGGCGCATTTCAGCAAGGAGCTGGTCGACTACGCCATTTACGTGATCGATGTGTCCGGCGGCGACAAAATCCCCCGCAAAGGCGGCCCAGGCATCACCCAGTCGGACCTGCTGATGATCAACAAAATCGATCTCGCAGAGATGGTCGGGGCCGATCTCGATGTCATGGCCCGGGACGCCGCGCGGATGCGGGGCGACGGTCCTGTCGTATTCGCCAACGCCAAGACCGGTCACGGATTATCCGATATCGTCGCATATCTCGAGGCGGCCCGCACTGCCGCCCTGGCGGCTGCGCAACCGGCGAAATAGTACCGCTCGACAGGCGCGGACCGCCAACGCTGTGCTGCCGTTGGCCGGCGCAGAGATAACCAGGCAGCTCAATACTTCCGTGCCGTCGGGTCGAACCCCAGCCACTGCAGCTCGCTCAGACGCCCGTACAGCCGTTGCAGCAGTTGCTGCAGCGGCCCGCGTGACGCGGATACCGCGCGCAAAACATACAGTTCGTCGATTTCAGTAGCGGCAGTGAGCAAATCACTGCCCGAGTCGGTCCCGGCCGAGAACAGTTCACGCCCAAGATCGCGAATCCTGCGACCAACCAGATATATCGACAACAAGTGATTGAACCGCCCCATCACAGCCGGTGAGCGCATCTGCCGGACACCGGGAGCAAGGCGCAATGGATCGAGCAGAATAGTACGGCCGTCGTAATGCAGACGAATCGTCGACTCGTATCTCTTGAAAGCAAATTCTTCCCCAATATCGAGACGGCCCGCAACAACCCAATCAACCAGGCCCAACGCCCCGCCTGCTGCCACATCCCAGGTCTGGGACTGCTTGAAGCAGCTGCCGGCGTGGAGGACCAGCGGGTCGACGCCGACAACGGCGAGGGCGCCAGCAGCTACGCGGCCTCGCGTGTGCTGGCACGAACCTGCCCCCTGGCCGCTATTGTAGACCCGCGTGTTGGCTTGCGTGCCGAAAAAGAACGTGCTCTCTGGTCCGCAGTCGATGTCAAGCTGGATATGGTCGTTGCCCACCAGTCCACCACCATAGTTGGAAGCCAGAACATGGCAGGCACTGCTGCTGCATCGCGGATTGAGAATTTTGAGCGGGGGCACAGTCCGGCACCCGACAAGACGCGACCGGCCTCGCACCTGGGCAATTTGCAATTGGTTTATGTTGCCTGGGGATTTCACGATCGATAAAGTAGAGCAGGTTCAGCCAAATTTCCTGCCCCATCCCGCATCTCCCACTCTACCAACACCGATGCGCCGGCCGGGGGCGGCGTGAGCAAAATTCGCTGATTCCACTTGCATTTGCCCATGCCACTCAACTACCTTTTCAAAGAAGCTCGAATGCCAACCCGACCAGTGCCATACTGCTGGATGAATCCCAGGGAATCTGGGCCATTGAATATGAACGGAAAGTTGACAGAACGCTGGAGACACCATTGAAC
>CAJWLW010000005.1 GCA_913042885.1 uncultured Lentisphaeria bacterium
AGCAGCCACGCCGAGGAAAATGGTTGAGGTGAGCAGTGCGCCAATAAGGAGGGGTTTAAAGCCAATGTATTTCATGATGCAATGCGGAACATAGTATGCATTCATCAAAACTTACAACAACTGCCTTGCGAGGATTTGGCGCATGTTCTTGGTGTGGCCTGCGCTAGTAGTTTAATACCGCGAGGTTCCTGGGAAGAAACTTGCCGTTTCTGCGGATGAGTTTCCCGTCAAAGAAGATCTCACCACCGCCGTAGTCGGGGCGTTGAATACAGACCATGTCCCAGTGTACTTGGCTGCGGTTGCCGTTGTCAGCAACGCCCTCATAAGCCTGGCCCGGTGTAAAATGGAAGCTTCCGGCAATTTTTTCGTCAAAGAGTATATCGCGCATCGGTTCCTTGATTTCAGGATTAAAGCCGATAGCGAATTCCCCGACGTAGCGTGCGCCCGGATCGGAATCGAGAATCTTGTTCAGGGCTTTCGTGTTATTTGCCGAGGCTTTGATAATTTTCCCTTTTTTGGTCGCCGATGTCGAGGTCGCCGATGTCGAGGTCGCCGAAGTCGAGGTCGCCGATGTCGAGGTCGCCGATGTCGAGGTCGCCGATGTCGCCGATGTCGCCGAGGTCGCCGAGGTCGTTATCAGGCGGCACAACGACGTCGTTAGGTGGCACAACGACGTCGTCAGGTGGCACAACGACGTCGTCAGGTGGCACAACGACGTTGTCACCGTCGTCACCGTCGTCACCGTGGTCACCGTCGTCACCGTGGTCACCGTGGTCGTGGTCGTCATCGCCGTCGTCATACGGGTCATCGTGGTGGTGACCTGGCCCATCGGGGTCGTCAAGTGGCTGTTGCGGATCGGGCCCGAATAGGTGGTGGTCGGGTAGCGGGCACCCTATGGTTACTGATTCTGATACAATAAAACCGTAATCAGTCCCGTCATACGGAATACCAACACATTTAACAATATCTCTATCAACAAAATCCGATGGAGCAAGTACTGATCCGACAAGCCCAGGCACCATGAAACCATTCACAAACCACTGATATGAAACCGTAACAGCATCCCCATCTGCATCACTCACAGTAGCTGATGCTGCAATTGGGGAGTCACACGGTGCACCTGGTTCTTTTTGATATGGATTTGGAGTTAATGTTACCTTGTCGATGACGGGCAGGTTGTTTCCCAGGTTGGTAACGACGTCGTCAGGTGGCACAACGACGTCGTCAGGTGGCACAACGACGTCGTCAGGTGGCACAACGACGGTGTCAGGTGGTACGTCGACGTCGTCAGGTGGCACAACGACGGTGCCAGGTGGCACATACGGCGTCTCTGACCAGAAGACAGCTTTCTTTTTGTGAAACAAATAAACTTCCTGATCGACGAAGCGCTGTATTTCTCTGGACACGTCTTCAGGTACGCCCAGTTGTTCGGCTGCCTTGCTCAAAAGTCCGTGGTATGCACTGCGCGACCTTGGATTTTCGTCGTACAGATCACCGTGAGTGATCATCTGTAAGACGTCATACAGGAGGACGCGTGCGATCGAGTCCCCGCCGCTTCCCACCACATGATCCTCTAAATTTGCCGTGCGGTGCTCGAAGGCCATGTATTCAGCAATAATGGCGCGCGGCACAGCCGACATATAGGCGCGCTCCTTAAGCCAGCCCATCTGGCCGGGAGGTATTTCACCGTCTTGCAGATATGACACCAGGGTCATCAGGGCATAGACGTAGTTGCTGTTCGCCTCGATAGCAAGCCAGTCGACGTCGAGAGCATATAATTGATTATGGCCGCCTACCACCAGGCGACCATCCACAGTCATATGGCCTCCTCCAGTGGTCCATTCCTCATCGGGCGTCGTGTCGATGACGATAGGTGGCGCATACGGTATCTCTGCCCAGAAGGTTTCTTTCTTGTTGCCAAGCAAAGCAAGTTCCTCATCGACGGTGTTCCGTATTTGTGCGGACACCTCTCCGGATACGCCCAGTTGTTGGGCTGCCTGGTCAAAAAGTCCGTCGTATGTATTGCGCGACCTTGGACTTTCGTCGTACAGGTCACCGTTAATGATCATCTGTGTGATGTCATACAGGAGGACGCGTGCGATCGAGTCCCCGCCGCTTCCTATCATATGATCCTCTAAATTTGCCGTGCTGTGTGGAAAGGCCATGTATTCAGCAATAAGGTCGATCGGCACAGCGGACATTATGGCGCGCTCGTAAAGCCAGCGCATCTGGCCGGTAGATATTTCACCGTTTTGCAGATGTGACACCAGGGTCATCAGGGCATAGACGTAGTTGCTGTTCGCATCGATATCGAGATAGTCTACCTCGAGGGCATATAATTGATTATGGCCGCCTGTCACCAGGCGCCCATCCAGAGTCATATGGCCTGTGTCGGCCCATTCCAGCTCGAGCTCCTCCGGCTCGGGCTCCGGTGTTTCCTGTTCAACTTCATATCCAAGGACGCTGTCAAGCACCGCTGATATCTGAACCAAACATTCCTCGTTCGCATTGGTGCTGAGAGAAGCCCCGGTGCCGTCATTGATGATGGGTGTAGCGTCCACGATCGCCCGCGCGATCGCCTCGTAATTCCCTTTAAGTTCCAGCACTGACGTCGTTAGCGTCTTGGTGGACAAGCAGAATGCATCAAATACGGCGATCGCAATCTCGTCACACGTGCGCGCCCCGGTCGCGGCCAGCAGCAGGCCTTTGATTGCCGCGCCCACCCCTTCTCCTGAATCGGGAATAACGCAGACCAGCGGTTCCCCGGGCTTGATGTCGATTCTCCCGTCGTCGTTGCAATCGCAGCCAATCGAAGTTGCCAATGCGCCGGTCATCCGGGCCATCGCTCGTAAATCTTCCAGTCCGCCGCCGCCGGATGACAACCCCAGGACCATCGGCGGATCGAGCGCCAGAACGGCATTCACCGTCTGCTGAAACGACGGTCCGGGATACGGGATAGAGCCGGCATCCCCGGGATTGTGAAAGTCGGCATCGGTCCACAACAGGAAAATCTTTTTCACAGGCTGGCCATTTCTGATATCGTCGAAATTGGCATTCTGGTTCGCCGGAATATCGGCCTGCGGGTGGCCTGGCACGACCTGGCCAACGCCGCTGGCGGCCTGGTAGAGGGCCGGCAGTTGACCTTCCGGCAGGTCACCGCCGTAACGGAGGGTGAGACCATTGATGGTCGCCTTCACGTTGCCCGCATTGAGAGTTAGGTCGATGTCTCGGCGATAGGCGGCGTCACCGGTCCAGCCGAAAGGCGAGATGGGATAATCCTCATAGGAACCCACACCAAACTTGAAATCCGAGTTGACCGCCAACAAGTCGTCAATGACACCGCCCGCGCCGGCAACTTCGGTCTTAAAAAGCGGCAGATCGTCGAAAAAACTTCCCGACAAGTCTACCAGAAAGTAAACGTCAACCGGACCGGAGTTCAAAGAGCCTTGTGGTGTGACCGTGACCGGGAATGTGATCGATTGCGTGATGCCGCCAAGGAACGGCGCATTTGGATCCGGATTGAGCAGCTCGACGTCCGTCAACGTACAGTTGACATAGGTTGTCCCGGTCAAAAAGAATGAACCCGATGCCGGCGTGCAGATTTGCACGGTTCCTTCGGCTGGCGTCGCGGGGACTTCCATGGCCGTCTCCGGATAGTAGACCGTCGCACCCAGGGCACTGTCGGCCGGGACTGTGATGCCGGCACCCGGTTTTCCCAATTGAGTCAGCTGCCATAGTTCATGCACTTTCGTCAGCATCCAGTGAAACCGATGAAAAATCGGATCTGCCGGCGTCACGTTTACCCGTAGAAAATCTCCGAACGAACACAACCGGCTGTGGTGGGCATTGTGATAACCAATGATACTGATTGACAGTGCATTCTCATTGGCGAAATCCTCGAGCTTGGTGCTGCCGTCCCCAGTCAGCGTGAATCGGTCCGGCAAGGTATAAATATTGTTCGGAATGGCATGACGAGGCTCGATGACGACCCCGCTTCCCCCACCCACAGTGCCCGCATGGTCCGATGTGTAGGTGGCTGTGTTCTGCGGCAGATAATTCGGAGCAGTCGCGTACACTTTCACCGGCTCATAGCCGAAGATGGCACGGAAGCAATTGCCCTTCTGAATGAAACCACGATGAAAACGAAAAAACTCTCCATGCGGCACGGTAGGCTCAATTACGTGCCACCAATAATGCTCGGACAGCGTATTGTCCCGAACCTGACCCGGGTCCGAGCTCGGAGTGTTCCCAAATCCCGTCACCCAGAAGATTTCGGCTTTCGGGTTCCGGCGCACCTCGAAATCCTTCGTTGCCACAAGTGGGGTACCGCCAACCGTGGCGTTCAATGTAACCGTACGCGATCCGGTATTTTTCCACAGGAATTGTATTGAAGACTGCTGCAGGTCGCCCGGCAACAATATGACTTCCTCACACTGGGTACGGTATCCCGCCCCCGTCGCGGTATTCGATATGATCGTCGTATCCTTGATTGCGTTGCCGGGCACCGTCCACTGAATGTTGGTCACCGGACCACCAGTCGACACCAGGTCGAGCTTGACGAAAACGCCCACATTCATTCGCTCATTTATGACCGGCACGGCCGAAAACACCCCAGTCGGATCTAATTCCATCGCCTGCAGCGCGCGTTTGTAGATGACACCATTTCCGTTGACGTCCCGCTCCGTCCGGTCCTGGCTTATGGTCAAAGTCTGCGCGCCAATTTTTTCGGCGGTGATCGCAAGCAGTGCAACAACGCTGAACATCACTGTGATCATCCGTGTCGCGCGCCCGATTCTCGCTTCTTGCCGTTGCAGTCTGACGTACATCTTTTCCATCTCGAATCCCCTACAATGTTTGTTTGCGCAGCCGCATGCGCAGCTGCCTTGGGTTGAATTCAACGCGACTTGATCGCGAGTGTTAGGCTTCATCTGGCCTTCAGGATTGTATCGCGCTTGAAATCCGACAGATTTCGTCCTGAATTCCGACCATCATGCGCCCCATCGCATGATCTGCCAAAGCCATCAGGAAACATGTCCACAGCGCATCGGTCGCCTCGTGGTATACAAAAAGAAAAATCAAATTGCAAGAAAAAAATACCCAAGGTCATTTTTCGGCATTTCTTCTTTTGGAGCTGTTTTTTTTCGATATAAACTCCTGTCCCATGGCTGTAGGGCAACAAGTTTCACGAGGGCATCGGCCAGGCGCTGCATTGCGGCGACGTGACCGGGCAGCGGCCAGTGTCTGCACTGACCATTGCGCACGATGATATTTATTGTCACCAATAGGTGATCTTACGTTGTACAATCTTTACTGTTAAACATCATGTTGGTTTCGCCGGCGAATGAGTATGTGCAGTGCGATGGGGATGATCGCACCGAGGATCGTTGTCAGGAAGTGGAAGACAACGAGTAGGTCGAAACTGGCAGTTTTGAGATGTTCAACCCAGCTACGGAAAAAGTCATTGAGAAGGCCCGGGGCAATTCCTTCGAAATACACGGCACGGTATCCCCTGTCAAATAGTAGTTGAAAAGAGAATATGATATTTTCGAAAATCAGGTAAAACCCTGCAAAACCGTAAAGACACCTCTCGGCAGCGTGGTAAACGGCCCAGTTGCCTGCGGCCCTGAAAAGAAAAATCCCGGCAATGACAATTTCCAAGCCATGCTCCATGTAAAGTTCGAGCATCTTATGCAGCGGCGTGAAGATGCACGGCAGATAGACCAGGAATCCAGCACCCGAAATGATCATGCCCCTGACGTTTTTGTAGTTGTTTATGATGAATAAGAAAAAGACAATTCCAAGGGCTGCGAGCAGCCACGGTGCTTGCGATCCATGGTATGCTGAAAACGCTGCAATCCCCTATGTAGGGATATTTGCGAAACTTCAGAAAGTACGAATTTTCCGTGTTGATTTTTTGCTTGGAATTACACGCGAAAAGTCTTATACATGTAACAGGTATAGTGGTTCGGAAAGATTGCTGAGAAATTCTATTTCACTCCAAATTTGGAGGGTATGATGAAATATACAGGCAGGATGTGGACAGCATTGGGCGTGGCGCTCGTGGTTGTCCTCCATGTCAACGCCGACGATGTGTGCCCGGACACGGTGTCACAGGGCGGTGGAAACGCTGCGAACGCCAGCTTTATTTTGCACGACAGTGTCGGCGGTGTCGGCGGCACCTCGTCAAGCAGCGCCAGCTTCCAGTTGAACTCTGGCTATGCCCCACAGGTCCTGTCCGGCTGCAATTGTGTGCCCTGTGACTATTACATTTCCCAGGCGTGCGATGCACTGCAGCTCAACCAGCAGACCAACTTCGCGGATGCGCGCGCACTCATTGAAGCGATGTTTGCCGGTAGCGACCTGTATAGCGTGGATATCTGTGGCGACGGCAGTGACGGGGCCGAGGGGTCTCAAGCCTGTGCCGAATTTGTCCTGCTGTTTTTTCAACTGGATGGCGTTGGCGGTCAACCAGAGCCGGAAAATAACCTGCCGGTCATCGACAACTTAACATTAACTCCAAGTGACCCGTGTGATACCCCAATTGTAGCATCAGTTACTGTGAGTGATGCAGACATGGACGCTGTTACAGTTTCATATCAGTGGCTTGTGAATGACGTCATTGTCGCTGGGGCTACCGGATCAGTACTTAATTCATCGAATTTTGTTGATGACGATATTGTTAAATGTGTTGGCACGCCGCATGACGGTTCTGATTATGGTATAGCCGTATCAGAATCAGTAACAGTGGCGTGCCCGGAACCGGAATCATATATTTCAATCGAAAGTATAACAGTTTCCGGACTGGACGTAACTGTAACTGTCAATCTTTCTAATGCGCATCATTGGCATTATTATCTTGATAATGGGCAGATGACAATGGTTTTTGGAAATAGTACGACGTTTTCGGTTGCCTCCTCCGGAACATATGACTTGACAGTTTATGCAGTTGGTTCCAACCATTCCCAAATAGGGGGTACTGTTGAAACAACATTTGTTGTTGAACCGGAACCCGAGGCCGGCTTCACGATTACCGAATCAGCCGGCTCGACTGTCGTGGCGGAAAACGCCGGGACCGACACGTTCACCGTGGTGCTCGACGCGCAGCCGGCGTCGGACGTGGTGCTGACGCTCTCCATCCAGTCCACCGCCGAGGCGACGGTCAGCGCTGCGACTTTGACGTTCACGACCAACAACTGGGATGTTGCGCAGACCGTCACGGTGACCGGTGTCGACGACAATTTCGACCGTGACGATGCGACGACGGTGACGGTCGCTGTCGATGACGCCAGCTCGGACGACGCCTTCGACGCAGTAGCGGATCAGGTCATTACGATCACCTGCACGGACGATGACACGACTGAAGCTGCGTGGAAACATCAAAATATGGCCTGGGTTTTTGGCAGTGACCAGCTCTCAGTCCGAGACCCCACACTGAACAACCCGCAGCCTGCATCATTTTCATGGAGCATGGTCCCTGCCAGCGTAAAGTCTATTTATTATCCAGGGGGAAATGACTACAATCCACAAAGGTATACAAAATCTTTCACAGACATCAACGCAACCGGCTTGACCACCTTTGATGACTACAAGAATGTTTTGGATGAAGCAATGTCCGCATGGAGCGATGTTTCAGGAATTATCAATCTTGGATACATCGAGGAAACACAATTGAATGGAGAATATGTTCCGGTGGGAGGCACGGATGACATTATTGCCCGCACTTCAAATCCACATGTAGGTCATATTCGGTTCATGGTTTTCGGTGACGACGTCATTTCAGGCAGTGTTTTTGCCTCGACAACATACATTCCTGATCCATCGGCTGGGGTGAACAACGCTGTTAATCGTTCCAGATCCTTGGACGTGCGTTTTCGAGATACTGCATTTGTCTGGGATGATGATACGATAAATCCCGGGAACAATGTCAATGGTTTCTTCTTTAAGAAGATCGCGATGCATGAGATTGGTCATGCATTGGGATTTGCTCACAACTCGGATTCCGAGTCGGTCATGGGTGGTGGTACGTATACATATTCAGGATTGGGCGCAGCCGACGTAGCGGGAGCTGTGGCTATTTATGGGCAACCATAACCAGGGCACGGCGGAATGCCGATAAAGCCGGTGCGATAGGCGCGGCAGCTCGCCCGCTGTTCATTTTTCCCTGATACGGCAGACGCCCTGCAGAAAGCATCCCCCCCCCGGCTACAGGTGCGCTTCGGCCCTGCGTCAACGAACGGCCTCACTTATCTGTCCACATATCCACGTAGACAGCTTCTCCGGTATGCCATTTCGCACGCGAAGATGACGCATGCCCATCGAGGTAGACGAGGTTTGCCGTGTCAAGATGTCGAAAGGCTTCGAATACACCCTCATGTGCCGCATTGTCAATAATTCCGTCGAAGTAAGGCGTTTGCCAACCCCACCAGAACCTCGGTGCGTCCATGAGCAAAGGCGCCTGGGACGGGGTCACCAGTTCTGGTGCAGAGAAGCCACGGCGTTCGGCCCATATCCAGTGATTCAATCCGGCTCCATCGTCGACGCCGTTCCAGTAGTGCGACACGCCCAGGCTCATCGTGTAACTGAGGGTCATGAAATCATTGTCATGATTCGTGACCTCGACACCTTTCCAGTCCGGCAGGTATGGTGGTGTGCCGTGGGGGATGCCCGCGGTCTCTGCCGGGCAGCTCGGTATATTCCATCGCTCGAATTGGAAGCCATATCCCTGGAGGACCGGACCGTAGGGGTGGGATCCCTCGCCAAGGTAGCCGAGTTTGGCCAGGCGCCTGGCCCAATGACCCCATGGATAGTTTTCATCGGAGCCCCCACCCTCCATCGAGCCTCCGTTGTGACCATGGGCAGGGAAAAAGTCGTCGCTGTCGTCGGCGTACAGCGCAAAAGACAGGTAAAGCTGCTTCTGGGTGTTCATGCAGAACGTTTTATGCGCCATCGCCTTTGCCCGGTTCAGGGCGGGCAGCAGCATCGAGGCAAGGATCGCAATGATGGCAATGACTACGAGTAATTCGATAAGGGTAAACTTGTGTATGTATTTTCTGCTGTGAAGCATGGCTCAATATACTGCGTGTGGCAGATCTCGATAGTGATCCCGATATCAATTCGGATGCATTTTGCATCGCTGCAGTTCGGCGAAATCGGTTACAGTCGGCGCAATCTTGCAGAATAGGTCAACTGCGGCGATCATTCCTCCGGTACTGCCCAGGTCTCGGAGAGGGATAGACAGGATTCGCTGATATTTTGACCCTGGAACGCCATCGGGAACGTCTGGCCCGCTGCTTTGCGGCCGTTGACTGTTATCTCGACCTGCCAGGCCGAAATGAGCAGGCAGAACAGATCGAACTTGTCACTGACGAGTCCGGCCGGCGCCTCGTACATGTAGGGCCGATCCAGTTTCGACCACGTGGCGTCGATGACAAGGTCCTCCGCTTCGATGTGCTCGGACCGGGAATGGCGGGAGTCGCCGGTGAAGCCGAAGCGGGCGTCGACGACGGGCAGTTGGCGCTCTTTCCAGACGGGATTCTGCATGACTTCAGCAGACAGCCATCCGGCAAGGTCGCGATTGTCCGTGTATATAGCGCACGGATCGTCATCCAGGCCGTTGGCCTCGAGGTCGCTGATGACAAAAGCCGCGTGCCCCTCGCCCACCGGTGAATAGACAATTCGAAACAGGCACAGGCGGGTCAGGTCCTTGCCGCCTTCTTCCTCGCGCAGGTGCACATAGGAGTTCTCTCCGCTCCAAAGCACGGCTCCGGGATTCAATACGGGTCTTGACATCGAACGGATCTCCTTTTACACCGGGCCCTATGTTGGTTGTCATGCCGGAAATTGAAATGCATACAGCTTGACATTCCTGCCGATGAAGTTGAGCCGGACAGTTTTCCCCCGAAGTGCTGAGAGATCGCTTGTCCCCTTCCAGGTGACTGTCTTGCGCAGGTCGTTTCCACGCAGGCAGTCGGCGTCCTGTCTGGTGTAACCGGCAATCGGTTTGCATGACCTGGTGAGAAGCTCCACCTTGAGGCGCCCGCCGGCGCCGGCGTCCATGTTGAGCTCAAGGCGCGATCCGCTGAACTTGAGCGGAATGGTGACAAGGTTCCCCCCCGACCGGTTGGTATCCTGCGAGATAAAACCGTCGAGACGGATATCGGCTTTGCCAACACCGCCAGTTTCCCGGGGTGTTTCCGTGATATCATGCAGGAAATCCGAACCGATGTAATACATCGTGATGTTCGTATCTCCGCGAATCATTCCCGTGGCCATGTGCACCATCCCGGAATCGAAAGCATTTCCCGGCCCGACGCCCAGGAACGGTTCGCGCCAATGCGTATAGTTGACCCCGTCGCGGCTCGTGGCCAGGCCGATATCTGTCATCTCGCTATGGGGATGGTAGTGGCCGGGAAACATGAAATAGCTGTCGGCGGCAAATGGATACTTGACCGCTGATGTGTTGTAGATTTCCATGCGGTCCATGCCCGGCGCATCCTCACGGCCGGCGAGGTCAGCTGCGGCAGGCTTCAGTATCTTGGTAGGTTGCGGAAAGTTCCAGAAATCATCGCTCTCGGCTCTGCCCACAGCCCTGTAGAAGTTTCCTTTCGTCCGGAACGTCTCGTCGTTCCTGCATGACATGGTCTCGTTGTACCGGACAAAAGCGACGTATTTCATGATGCGTTCGTCCCAGTAACAAACATTGGTACAGTCAGTGTACCACGACATTATGGACCGGGGTTTTTTCCAGTGGATGCCGTCAGCGGAAGCAACGCCGTAGACGCGACGATAACCGGCGTATGGCGGTATTCCCCGGTTATTGTGCATCATCCTGGGGCCGCCCCCGCAAATCATCTTGTATCGGCTCGCGGGACGGGCAGTCGGGTCCTTGAAAACAGTGTTTCCACCACCCCCGACCAAGACAATGTTGTTCTTCTTGCTGCCGTCGAACTCATGGATGCCCAGGTTCGGTTTTTTCCACTGAATCCCGTCCTTTGAAACGGCGTAGCAGAGCATATACAGGTCTTCGGAGAGATAGTCGAGCATCGATTTCTTGTCCAAAGTCTTTATCTCGGCAGCTGAGAGATAGTTCTTGCGTTTCTTCTCCGCCCCGGCTTTTACCACCCCATACCACAGCTTGTAAACGCCCTCGTCTTCCATCACGGTGGTGAAGCTGTCGCCACTGATGCTGCCCCTTTCCCACCGCTGGTCTGGCAACAGGACGGGCTTCTGGGAGCGCTCGGCTGGATTCATCGTGAGCACGAATCCTTTCTTCTCCTCGGTCAGCGCGTCGTCGAACATGAGGTATTTATTTGTTCCCACATCCAACAGGTTTTTTTTCTTCGTCTTATTCATCTCAGTTTTCCTTTTAGAAATCTGTCTTGTTAGGCAAAGGCCTTGGGCCGGGCCGGTCGTGTCAAGCAAGCCACTCGGGGTACTTCTCTACAAGGATTTTCCGGCACTGCTCATAGACCTCATCCGGAAAACACTTGTAGGGCGAGAGGAGGCGAAGCGGCATGTCCACACCGCTGAATTTGACCAGCATCTTGTCGTACACTCCGTCGATCGATTCCTGGCGGTACTCCGTGGGTGAAAACACGTCACTCCATACATCGTCAAAGGCGCGTGAGATTCGAAAGGACTCCTCGATTTTTCCGGACTTGCCCGTGTCAAAAAGCTGCCACATTTTTGCCGGGGATACGCCGGCGAAGGAACCCAAAATGGAACAGTCGCCGTACAGGCAACCATACGGAAAGCCTCCTTCAGAGAGAAAATGCTGCATGTCCGGTGCATGACGCATGAGATCGCCGATGCTGCGGAGCGAAACTGTGGTGTTCTTGGTGCCCACGAGGTTGGGCACTGCGTCGGCGACACGGCGATAGTCGCGGCCGTTTAGGATGCGCTTGGCACGAGGAAGGTTGTAATGCAGGAATTTCGAGTCCGGAAACGTGCCGCAGACATCTTGGAAGAACGCCATCATCTCGTCATCGTCCACGACCCCCCAAGAGGGCAGGGCGATCTGAAAAACTCGAAATCCCAGGCCATGGGCGATGCCGATTCTCTCGACAGCGTTTGCGGTGGAAAGTGTTATCACACCAACCTGTGCCAGCACGTCTTCACCCGAAGTCTCTTCGCGGAAGACAGTAACAATGTCCCGGAACATGGTCGTATCCACGGCGTACCCTTCTCCACAGGTGCCAAAGATGTAGATCTGGCGATATCCCTTGGCTATCATCGCTCGGACCTCTTCGCGGAAGATGTCCGCCATGAAACGTTCGTTTTCGTCCCACGGGATTTCACATGAGACCAGGATGCCTTGCGGGTAACGCATAGGGTGCTCTCCTATATATTGTGAATGGAGCCCTGACGCAACGGTGTCCAAATTCAGAAAACTGCGCGCAGGCAATCAACTTTTTCCTTTTCCTTCTTATGTGAGCGCTCGGTGTACATAATGATTTTTGAACAAATATCAAGAATTTTCGAAGAATAATTATGCTGCCCTTCGCCAATGACTGCCCGGGTGTTCTGCCTCATCCTCGCCCATGTCGGTCGCACCATTGACCGTGATCGTGCTCGCCAAGTCCGAGCGGTGCAGAAGAGCAAGCATGAAATCGTTTTCGCCGACACCTCCAATGCCCAAAGCGTCCTCCGCGACCTGATCGGATATTGTTGGTGCCGATACCACCGCTCTATTTTTCCCAAGGCAGCAAGCGACATCGGGAAGAAAATATTTCCGATGTTTGCGTTCACTCGTAATCGATCTATGCTGTTCAACTCAGTCATTAAATTGGTGAAATCATGAAACGCGTTGATCATGGCATCCTGAACTGCGGCGAAGCCGGCACGCCTCGCGCGATGTCGACATTTCCAAACTTTGCAGTACTCACCGACGGATCACTGTTCGCAACCTATCGCGTCGGTACCACCAAGGACTCGGCAGACGAGATGGTCGAGGTGCGGCGATCAAACGACGGCGGGCGCACCTGGAGCGAGCCCGAAACGCCATTTCCGGCGCCCCATGCCATGGGCAGTTCTGTGAAGGAAGTCTACATCACGCTGCTCGGCGGCACCCATCTGCTGGCTGTTGCATTGATGGTCGATCGAGAAACGTACCCGGGCAAGGGCCTGTTCAACGAGGAAACTGAGGGCGTGTTGCCACTATCGATCGCCCTGAAAGATTCGCACGACAATGGCAAAACCTGGACGGACTGGCGCATCATGCCGGTCCCCGACGATGTCGGCCCGCCGAGCCTGACGAATCCTGTCATGCTGCTGCCCAGTGGGCGGCTGGCGATGAGTCTCGAGAACAACAAGCACTATCACGACAGCAGTAAATGGTATCAGCGCGTCGATTACTTCTTCTCCGACGACAACGGGCAGACCTGGAATGACCGCCAAACCGTCAGTCAGGACCCGAGCGGCCGCGTTTTTTACTGGGATCAGCGCGCCGGCATCTGTCCCGACGGCCGGCTCGTGACCTACAGCTGGACGTACGACAGCGAAATAAAAAAATATCTGAACATCCACCGAAGCTTTGGCAGCGACGAGGGCACCACCTGGACAGAGCCCGAAGATATTGGGATTACCGATCAAGCGTCGCATCCCGCGATCCTGCCCGACGGCCGGGTTGTCCTCGCCTGGGTCGATCGATTCCAGTCGCAGTCGATCAAGGCGCGGATGTCGGTGACACCGGAGGCGCCATTTCTGCCGGAAACCGAAGTTGAGCTTTATAAACTCGAAACGGAACCTGCAGGGAGCGCGACAGATGAGGGCGACACGGGCGAATTGCTCGCCGAGATGAGTATCTGGAATTACGGCCTGCCGTTTGCGGACGTCCTGCCGGACGGCGATGTACTGGTGTTGCACTACGAAGGCGATGCCGAGAAGATGCAAGTCTGCTGGAGCCGGTTGGTGGTGGAGTGACGCGACGGACATGTGAACCGGCGAAATGAACCATGCCACAAAAAGAACTCAACCGGACTCATCAATTGTGAACCGCAGTTCACAGACCGGAATCGAGGTTGGCAAACAGACGATGCTGCTGCCGATTGATACCGTGTCATTGCCGTTTCGCAGACGCCTTGGTCTGTATATGACCCGCCCGGAAGTGCAGCAAGAACCCGTTTTACGGCCGGGCGGGAGAGATTCAAATGCGCCTGACAATATGTGTGCTCAATTTTATGGCACGGTGCTGCACGAGGAAGGGCCTTTCGGAGGAAAATACCGCATGTGGTATTATGCCGAACACCTGGGGCGCAACCCGGACTGGGCCGGAAGAAAAGCAAAACTGATGGCATACCACAAAGAAAACTGGTTCATGGGGCCATGCTGTTATGCCGAATCGGAGGACGGCGTCAACTGGTTCAAGCCGAACCTCGGCCAGTTGATGTTCAAGGGCAGCAGGGATAACAACGCATTTGACCTGCCTGACCCGATGACGTCAACGGTAAACGTCATCCGTGACGACGATGACCCGGACCCGTCAAGGCGGTACAAAATGGTTTATGAGGTGGTGCCGTTGCGGCGTGACAGTACCGACACCATGGTTGACAACACCCACTTTCACACGGCAGTCAGTGAAGACGGCATCGTCTGGAAGAATGTCCGTAATCCACTGTCGCAGGATTGCTACCTCGAGAACGCGTCGCTGTACCGGCACAACGGCCTCTACATTGTCAACGGACACACGCATACCAACCACGTGCACAGCGAAGGTGGTGCGGTGATGGGCAGACAAGGCTATGTGTTTGTGTCGCCGGATTTCGACCACTGGCTGTACGCCAACGCTGAATCGTTCAAGCTTCCCGAACCTGCCGACCCTGTTCAGCGCGGTCCCGACGGCCGCTATGACCAGGTCCACCTCGGTGTTGGTGCAGCAAGTTTCGGAAATGTTTGTATCGGGATTTACGGTCTCTGGCACAACGCGCCGTATCAAGTCTATTTCGGTGAGATATCCTGCGATCTCGGGCTGGTGGTAAGCAACGACGGCATCCACTTCCGCGAGCCGGTCAAGGGCCATGTGTGGATTGACCGCAGTGAGTCGCCGCACACCCCTGTGCCAGGGCACGATTACCATACGTGCTTGTGCCAGGGCAACGGCATTCTCAATGTCGACGACAAGACCCTGATCTATCACGGCCGCTGGTTGAATGCCGAAGATGCAAACGGCGTTATCGAAGCGCATTACTCGGCCGAAATCGCCCTGGCGACACTTGACCGGGACCGCTGGGGCGCCCTCAGGATCGATCCGGACCATACGGATGGCGAGGTGTGGTCAACACCGGTGCGGCTGCCGGATAAGGGATGTGACGTGGTGATTAACGCCGACGGCGCCGCCGGCATAAATATTGAAATCGCCGATGAGCGGTTCTCACTGCTGGAAGGATTCAGCGCCGAGAATGCCGCGCAGCCTGCCGGCAGCGGCGGTCTGGACTGCAAGGTGCACTGGCCGAAAAATAACCTTGTCGAGCTCGGCGGTCAGACCGTGCGGCTGCGGATCAACATGGCGCGCCAAGGCACGATTGATCCACACCTCTACGCGGTTTATCTGCGAACGTGATAAGCTGGTTCAGTTTTGAATGGCGCTTTGCACGTCCAGTTGCAGCGCTCTTCGACCAGGTTCGTCGCAGGCCACATCGGCTGCCACCTGATTATGAGCAAGTACGAAAATCTTTCAAAATAGTTACTTTTGGCGAGGGTGAGAAGATATGGTATCGTACTGTTTATCGTTTTTCCCGACGGCCTCGGTTTTTATCGGAAAATGCTGTTGCCGGTGTCTCTTGCTGCGTAGCGACAGTTCGCGGAGCCGCAAGTCATGTGGACGAAAAATTGTCGGGAAAAACATGCCACCCCTTTGGTCTGGGATATGAATAATCCAGGCTCGGGGGAAAAGGTGAATGATGCGGATTTCAAACAATAACGGGACAACCCGATCGCGGTTCACTTTAATCGAGCTTTTAGTGGTCATCGCTATTATCGCGATCCTGGCGTCGATGCTGCTGCCGGCATTGCAGATGGCAAAAGAAAAAGGAAGAGCCATAGATTGCATGAGCAACCTGAAGCAGATCGGCATGGTGACGATGTTTTATACAGATGATAACGACAGTAATCTGCCGTATGGCGCAAGGTTAGCGCCTTACCCTTTGGAGTGGGAATGGCAATTTGTTTATGCCCCGTATATTGGAATACAGCCGAGCGACCCTGACTGGGATAATCTGAAATGGTGGAGCAATCCCACGAGGGGTAATCTTTTTGTATGCCGTTCTTATACAGGCTCCCCAGGCTTAGGCGGTATGGATACAACAACTTACGGTTGCCTTTTTGCACATTCATCTAAGACCGCGCCGACTACACCTGCTTATCCATTTACAAGTACCTGGAACGAGTCCACTCCATATCCAACAACAAAACTGCATAATGTCCCGCCGCTCTGCTTCCTCATAACCGATGCCCGAAATCGCTATATCTACCATCCTGCATACTCCCCCTGGGTCATTTTGGACGATTGGAATCTCAACGGCGTACCTGACTCCAGTTTTAATGCATTTGGCGGAGCCACCACTGATCCGTTTAATTTCGCTGACGCAGAAAGACACAGCCAAGGCGCCAACTACTTGTTCTCCGATGGACATGTGAAATGGAGACATGTAACTGATTGGGAGTCAGGCGCAACCAACGGACTATGGAATATTCCTTAGCAGCCGTTAGCTCAACGGTCTCTGCCGACCCAGTTTTCGAGAACGACTGGGTATGGTAGTGTGCGATTGTATGGTTTTCCCCCGACGGCCTCGGTTTTTGTCGGGAAATGCTTGCCCTGCGTCTTGTGCTTCGCAGCTATACTTGCTACTCTGTGAAGTATCGCTGCGAAGCACGAGACGCGGAATCGCGAGTCATGAAGAACGAAAATTGTCGGGAAAAACATGACACCCCTTTAGTCTGGGGTATGAATAATCCAGGCTCGGGGGAAAAGGTGAATCATGCGGATTGCAAACAAAAACGGGACAACCCGATCGGGGTTCACTTTAATCGAGCTTTTAGTGGTCATCGCGATTATCGCGATCCTGGCGTCGATGCTGCTGCCGGCACTGAGCAGAGCCAAGGGGTACGCCCAGAAGATTGTCTGCGGCAACAACCTCAAGCAATTGATGCTGGGGGTAACCCTCTACTGTGACGACAATGACTCGCATATGTCGCCCAGAGAATCGCTTGATGTAGGCGGTTGGTGGGCGTACACCTTGCCCTATGTTTCGAACGACAGGCAGGTACTCAAGTGCCCCGTCAGGACATGGGGTTGGGAGATAACGGATTCCCTGGGCTCCTACGATCACAACTATGCTTCAAATGACACGCATCGCGATCCGGGGTCGCCAACGCCGGTGTTCAGCGAAATCCTGATAACGGACCACTTCAGGACCGTCAAGCTCGGCGAATTCGTGAACCCCTCGAATACCATCGTCCTGCTTGACTTGTACAATAAATTTCTCGGATCTGACTCTAATACTGCGAGCCAGGACTGGGACTCTATCTTGAGCGCGCTGGTCCTTGGAAACTACCCAGGCACCGATTGGTTCGAAGAAGGTGGCGTGAAAAGCCGGCACATGGAGACCGTAACTATCGGTTGGGCGGACGGTCATGTTAGCTGGATGCGCCCCGAAGACATCGACGACCCCCTGCAGTGGTCCGTCGAGCAGCAAGCTTCCCATTGAATGCGATCCCCTGCCAGCCGTATTGGTGGGGTATAAATATACAAACTAACCAAATTTCCGGTCCCTCCTCCACGAAACCGGCGATACTGGATGCAAGATGCAGGATGGATGTATACTGGCATGTGTGGTCGCGTTGTTCCTTGGCGTTCCATCAGTAGCCCAGACGGCTGAACTGGTCGCCCACTACACATTCGCCGAAGGGACTGGCGAGGTGGTCAACGATGCCACCGGAAACGGCAACAACGGCCAAATCCACGGCGCCGAACTCATCACGGGCAAAGCCGGCTCGGCACTGAGATTCAACGGCGAGACAGACTACGTGGATTTCGGCGATGCGCCCGGGTTGGAGTTTGCCGATGCCGTTACCATTGCTGCCTGGGTTTATCCGGAGTCCGTCCCTGTCTGTCACTCGCTGATCGTCGGCCGAAAGGTCGGCGCGTTCGGTTTGTTTCAGCACAGCATGCTCGCATACGCTATCGCCTGGGTGGTGCCCAACCATCGGGTTTATGCCAGCGCCCGCATGAGCCGAAACAAGTGGAGTCATGTGGCGATGACCTTCGACGGCACGGTGCTGAAGCTGTACATCAACGGCAGACTCAGGACTTCCAAGGAATCATTTGGCGAGCAAATCAGCAACGACAGCGCGTTCCGCATGGGCGGCGCACCGCCGGGCAGGAAGGAAGACGGGTTCAAAGGTCTCCTGACCGACGTGAGGCTTTATGATCGAGCGCACTCTGCAGATGAAATCAACGCCTCTTTCATGGAGAAACCCGGCCTGACGGAAGAGGAAATCGAGACGATTCTCGCCGAGGAGGCCAGGGCACTGGCGTTCACCAATGAGCTCGCCGCCAAACCGTATGCGTACTATTTCGACAAGCGAGTCGTTGTCGCCCTCGATACCAGCGGTTTGGGAGAACTGCCTGCCGGCTCCAGGGCGGTGGTTGACCTCGGCAGGCAGGGAAATGCCGGAGCGTTGCATGAAAAGGATGTTCCTCTTCGAACGGCATCGCCCGAAGCGAGCGTGTCCTTCACCAACCTGCAGCTCCTTCCGGGTGAGTACGAGGTTGCGGCGAAGGTCGTTGACCGGGACGGTCAACAGATAGGCGCCGGTTCCAGCGGAAAGTTCTCCTGGCCGCAGGAACTGTCGTGGCCCGGCCAGACGGCCAAGATGAAAGTGTTGAACAACCTGGTGACGGAACTGCTCAATGTGAAGCTTCCGGCCGGCTCTGAGTACACGTTTACCAACCCGCGCGAAGGCTGGGTCTTCGTCGCCTCTACGGCGCGGGTCAACACCGGTGCCAGGCTCTGGATCGGCGTCGACTCGACGGCGCGCGAAGCGGCGGTCATCGACCATGGGGAGGAACAGCCGCCGACCGTGGAGGCGATGCGGTTCCTTCCCGCCGGCCCCCATCGCCTGACCATCGCGCGCCAGGGCAAGCCGGTGCTCGAAAAACTCGTCGTCCGTGCCATTCCGCATTTGGCCTACAGCGGGTTTCCGCGCACGTCGAGGATCAAGAACCATGGGCCGTATGACTGGGAGTACCTCGAGAAGCACGACATCCTGGCCACTGCCAATACGATGGTGGGCCGGATTCACCCTTACCTCCAGCCTTATTATGAACAGTGGGCCGGACAGGGCAAGAAGTGGGTGGACGATGTCTCGCTGCCGTATTCAAAGCAGGCCGGTCAGGACCTGACGGCGGACGATGCGTACCAGTATTGGACGAAGAAACCCGGATTCCAGCTCCCCTTCGTGAATGGCGTGATGGGTAATGAAGTTCATGGCGGCAGTGCTGCCGAATGGGCCGCATGGTCAGGAGCGATCAGGAGGATCCATGCGAACAAGCAGTTTGCGGACCGCGGGGTATACCCGTACTGCGGCCCCCTCTACCAGGATAGCGCGGGCGCTGAGTTTCTCCGGATGTGCATGGATTTCGGCTATTGGTTCTCCTGGGAGCTTTATCTTGGAGAACAGCCGACGGAGTACGGTGCCAGGGAGCTCCTGAACGAAAAAATCAGGGAAAATTTACTGGGGTGGAAGACCACGATTCCGGGCTCGGAACGCTATCTGGTTTTGAATCTCGGCTACTTCAATTGCCCGTACTTGTCCACCAGTGTAAACCCGGGTGTGAACTTCAAGGTATTCCTGGAAATGATCTTCAGCCTAGCGGCCAATGATTCGGAGTTTTTCGGGCTTCGCGGCTTCCAGGTCTATCACTCGGAATACGTCGATGAGGAGCTGGTCCGGTGGGCGGCGAAGCTTTTCCGTCATTACTGCATCGAAGGAAAAACGAGCCTGCTTTCTCCCGACCCCTACGCCCTCACACACATCAGGAACCCCGACTTTGACGATGGCCTTTCGGGATGGACTGTAGCCGCCGCGGAAGCGGACAGCATCGAGGTGAAGTACCTGGACGGGTTCGGCTACTTTCAGGGCCGGTATCTGAATAATGCGGAACCGCCCAACTATGGGAATCACTTCCTGTGGATGAAGCGGAGCAGGCTCCGGCCCAACGCCTGTTCGCAGGCGATCGGAGATCTGCGGCCCGGAAAGCTCTACTCGGTCAAGGTTCTAAGCGGTGATTATGGCGATTTGCTGAACGGCGAGGATGTCAAGAAAATGCTCCCGTTATCCGTCAGCATAGAAGGCGCGGAGGTGATCGCCGACAAGTCCTTCCAGGAAGAATGGCGGAGCAACTACCAGAACGATTTAGGGGCCCGTAGCGGGACGTATTATTACTGGATGAACCTTCACCGCATTGTGTTTCGGGCGACGTCCGAGGAGGCGCAGCTGGTCATCTCCGACTGGATCGGCGATGCGGACCCCGGCGGGCCGATCGGCCAGGAGATCATCTGCAATTTTATCGAGATTCAGCCCTATCTCGAATAGCAGGAGAATGACTTATCCCACCGAATCCACGCTTATTTCAGGCAATCAATACAACCTTTGATGAAGGCGGAAATCAGCAATGAGACAACTCATCATGTTGGGCGTTGTCGTTTTGCTGTCCGGCACTACGGCATCGGCGAACCAGTTGGCGGCGGCGGAGGAGACGCTTGTCCTGCGTTACGCCTTCGATGAGGGGAAGGGCGACGTCGTAAAGGACAAGAGCGGCAAGGGAAACGACGGGCAGATCCACGGCGCCAGGTTCGTCAAGCTGGGCGATGGCTACGCCCTCGAGTTCGATGGCGCCGACGACTACGTGAGCTGCCCCATCACCCCCAGCCTCGACATGAAGGACGTGATCACCGTGGAGGTATGGGTCCGTCCCGCAGACTATGCTGAAAATGAAACGGTTATTGTCGCCGAATGGCCGGTATTCGGGTTGTGCCAGGGCGGTGGCACGGGCGGTGGCATCTGGTACGCGCCCAAAGGGCATGGTACTGCCTCATCCCCCCCAAACGGCCTGACCCCGAACCAATGGCATCATGTCGTGGGCACGTACGATAACGGCAAGATGAACCTTTTCATGGACGGTGAGCTGGTCGACACCACCATGTCGAAGACCAACACGCTGTGGCCGCGAAAGGAGATAAAGGAACTTTGGATAGGCAGGATAAGCGAAGAGGACAGCCACTTTTTCAAGGGAAAAATCGGCGCGGTGAGGATCTATCATCGGGCCCTGTCACCCTTCGAAGTCGGCAAACGCCACGACGCGACGCGAGACCTGTATCTGGCCGATTCACCGCCACCGCCGAAGAGAGATTACCCGAAACCGCAGGGCGACCTGGTTGCGCACTACACGTTCGACGAAGGCAGCGGCGATACCTTGCGTGATCAGAGTGGAAACGAAAATCACGGCGAGATACACGGCGCCGAATTTGTCAAAGTGGGCAAGGGCCATGCGTTGCGCTTCGACGGCAAAGATGACTTTGTCGACTGCGGCAACGGACCGGCTTTTGACCTGACCGAGACCGTCAGTCTGGAGGCGTGGGTTTACCCGGCGGCGATGCCCACGGCGCATCTGGGCATACTGGGTAAGGGCATCGGCAGCTACGGTTTGACCTATTATGTCTATGGCGACTGCCATCTGTACATTTCGAACGGCCATCAAACTGCCGACGGCCCGCTCGTTCCCGGGACCTGGCAGCACATCGTCGGCACGTTTGACGGCCTCAATATCCGCCTCTATATCAACGGCGAGCTGAAAGGCTCCCTGTTGCTGGACGGCCCGGCGAAAATAAGAAAAGACGACAGCTTGTTCATCGGATCGCGGTCGCCCTGGGACGGACACCGGGAACATTTTTACGGGATCATCGACGAGGTCAGGATCTACAACAGAGCCCTGTCCGAGGACGAGGTCCGCAATCATTACGACGACACGCGTCAGACCTACGGCTTGAGTATCGTTCCGACGGTGTACTACTTCAGAGGCGACGTCATCACCGTGCTCGACTACCGGGGCCTGGGTAACCTGGACGAAAACACCATGGCAACCGTGGCGATCTCGCCGGTCGGGGAGGGGAGGGTCCTTTTCAGCAAGTCGATTGAACTGCGCCCGGGCAGCAATATGGATGGGGCGACCATTAACGTCGGAGACCTGCAGCCTGGGGCGTATGAAGTGACTGCATTCGTGGGCAAGCCCGGCGATGCGCCGACCGCAACCGCACTCCCCAAGACGATCGTCTGGCCCGACAAACCGTCCGTAGAGGGCGGGAAGGTTCGCAACAATCTGGTATCGGAGCTGCTGATGGTGAACGATCCTGAGGAGGACAAGCCTTACACCTTTACCAACCCGCGCGATGGATGGGTTTTCCTCTCCGCCACGTCGGCAGGGGAGGGCACGGTGAGGCTGTCGCTCGGCGCCGCGGATGAGGAACCTGCGGCCATTGAGCCGTTTAATGAGCCGGGAAACGGCGAGTCGCTGGAGATTATGCGGGACTTGTCCGCCGGTACGTATCGCGTTCAGGTGACGTCTCGGGGTAGCGCCTCGATAGAGCGTCTCGTCGTTCGCACGATTCCCGAGATCGTCTACTCCTACTATCCCTCGGGACCGTTCGTCCGCCCGTTCGGGCCGTATGATGAAGCATTCATGGAGAAGTACATATTCCGCAACGCCAACTGCGTTGTCAGCCGCATCTACAATGACTGTCGCGACCGCGATCACGTCAAGCGCTGGAAACGGGAGGGGCGCCGCTGGCTTGCGGGCCGTTTCGATGTCCCCAATATCTCAGGGAAACCGTTCACCGTTGACGGGGTGGCCGACTACATCATGGAGGACGGCGAGTTCGAGGACCCGTTCGTGGACGGCATTATCGCAAGTGAGTTCTTCGGCGGCGACGACCCGAAGCTCACGACCTGGGCGGCAGCCGTACGCAAGGTCCACGCGCGTTATCCGGATAAGAAATTCTATCCCTGGGTTCATGCCTTATACAGCGGCAGTCATGGCCACACGTTTATCGAGGCGATCCGGGAGACCGGCGGCAAGTACGCCTGGGAGCGGTACCTGCGCGAGCAGCCGACGCAGATGGAGGCATACCTCTTTCTTAACAACTCACTGATCCAGACCATGCACGGATGGCGGAGTGTGCCCGGCGCCGAGCAGGACCTCATCATCTGTTTCGGCATCTTCAACACCCCGCATCCCAGTCTTAATGCGTGTACAAATGTCGACTTCAAGGTCCTCATGGACATGCGCTACAACATCGTAGCCAACAACCCCGCCTTCCGCGGTCTCGGCGGCGTGATGGAGTACAACACCTACCATGCCGACAGGGAATCTCTGGTGTGGGCGGCAAAGCTCTGGCGCCACTATTGCATCGAGGGCAACACGTCGATGCTATCCGAAAAGTACGGGTTCAAATACGCTCTGGATCACATCCGCAACGGCGAATTCGATCGCGGCACGACGGGGTGGACGTTGTCTCCCGCCGCAGCGGGCAGCATGGCGCTGCGGAGCATGTCGGGCTCGGGCAGCATGATGCACGGGGCCTGGCCGGTGACCCCCGGCGAAGGTGACGATTTCATCTGGATGAAGCGGGTGGCGGAGAAGCCGAACAAGCTTTCTCAGAGAATCGAGAACCTGAAGCCAAACCGACTCTATTCAGTCACAGTGATCACCGCTGACTATGGTGACTTCTCCGCCGGGAAGTCCGTCGAGAAGGCGCATGCCGTGTCAATCGAGATTGATGACGCCGAGATCATTCCCGAGGTGTCCTTCAGCTATGTCAAAGACATGGCTGGGCGGGCGCATCCGCCGTTCGAGCCGGAAGCAATTCCCTGGATAAACTTTCACTATCGGGTGTTTCGCGCCAAAGGCGAAACCTCGACGCTGCGCATATCCGACTGGGAAAATAAGACCGAACCCGGGGGCCCGGTCGGCCAGGAGTTGATGTTTGGTTCCATCGAGTTGGCGCCTTACCTGGAAGATTGAAGATGGGACATGCGTATGGATAAGTTCCTGCAGGAAATCGATACAACGATAAGCCGCGGACCTTTCGCCGCCACCTGGGACTCCTTGCGAAGCTACGAAGTCCCGAAATGGTACACCAACGCGAAGTTCGGTATTTTCGTCCATTGGGGCGTCTACTCCGTTCCTGGGTTTGGCAATGAGTGGTATCCGCGCGAGATGTACAAGGCAGATACTCCCGAGTACAAACACCACATTGACACCTATGGTCCACAGACAGAGTTCGGCTACAAGGATTTTATCCCGCAGTTTCGGGGCGAACGGTTCGACCCGGCGCAGTGGGCGGAGCTCTTCAGGAAGGCCGGCGCCGGATTTGTTGTGCCGGTCGCCGAACATCATGACGGCTTTGCCATGTATGACTGCGCGTTCTCGGAATGGACCGCGGCCAAAATGGGGCCGAAACGCGACACCATCCGGGAGTTATGCGACGCCGTCCGCAACGCGGGCATGACGTTCGGCCTGTCCAGTCATCGGGCCGAACATTTCTGGTTCTTTGACGGCGGCATGCAGTTTGATTCGGACGTGAAGGACCCGGCCAATGCCGGACTGTACGGACCGGCACAACCCGGGCCGGCCGACACCGAGGATCGAACCGACAGCCCGCCGACTGCCGAGTTTTTGGATGATTGGCTCCTGCGCACATGTGAGCTGGTGGACAAATACCGGCCGCAACTGGTCTGGTTCGACTGGTGGATCCAGAACCTGGCGTTCGCGCCGTATCTCCGGAAATTTGCGGCTTACTATTACAACCGCGCGTCGCAATGGGAGCAGGGCGTGGCCATCAATTACAAGTACGGTGCGTTTGAAGAGGGTACGGCTGTCTTTGATATTGAGCGCGGCCAGCTGAGCGATGTACGTAATGATTTCTGGCAGACCGATACAGCACTGTCGAAGAACTCCTGGGGATACATCAACGGCCACGACTACAAGTCGGTTGAGTCCATCATTCACGACCTCGTTGATATCGTCAGCAAGAACGGCGCACTCCTGCTTAATGTCGGTCCGGCCCCCGACGGCACGATTCCTGGGCCGGAAGAAAAAATGCTGCGCGAAATCGGTGAATGGCTGGACCTTAATGGCGCGGCAATCTACGGCACGCGTCCCTGGCGGTGCTTCGGTGAAGGACCGACCAAGGTGTCGGATGGTACCTTCACCGATACCGAACGATCAAGCTTCACTGCCGCGGACATCCGCTTCACAAGCGCCGGAAACACGCTTTATGCCATAATGCTGGCCTGGCCGGGAGAGCAGCTCACAATCAAGTCCCTGGCAAATGAAAACCCGGCGGAAGTAACCCTGTTGGGGCATGCGGGCAGCCTGAAATGGGCTGCGGATCCCAGTGGCCTGCACGTGCAGCTGCCGCCGGAAAAACCCTGCAAGCATGCCTACGTACTGAAGATCAAGAATCAGGGAAGGTAGCGCCGCAACATTTGGGGTCACCGCTTGTACTCGTGCTGCATCCACCCCGTGGATGTGCGCCACGTCAATATTGTTGGCCTTGAAGCAACGAGCACGACGTTTGCCCATCGATCCGCAACCCACAATGCGTACTTTTATCTAAAGCTCCGAAGCGGGCCTACTCGATCTGCAATTTAATCCAACGTAAATGACGGACAAAGGCGACAGTAACCCAAAAGCCAATGTAAACCTGCCCATTAGGCAGCAGGACAGCATCTGGTTTGCCAAAGGCAAACAACCCCTCGTCATAGATACTTGTATGTTCACGGTCGCGGTCACCCAGAATATCCCGCCCACGGGCGTCCCATATCAGGGTATGCTCTTCAAAGGCCGGCCAGGTTTCTCCGCCGTCCTCTGAAATGCTCACGTAAATACCGGGTCCTTCTAAATCACGTCTGTTATAAACAGCCAAGACCCGGTTGCGGCCGATATCAATGGAACTGCCCATCTGGCCCGCAATACCCGTGTCATAGGGTTCCTGCCAGGTCCGGCCCTCGTCAGGTGACCAGGTGGCCTTTATGTTGCAATCCTGGCCGCTATGGTAATCCTTGGCCCAGTACATGACAAAAATACGTTTGTCCTGTAAGCGGGTGAACATGCCATTCCAATACAGAACATGACCTGTCGGATCATGCGCTGCGACGGAATATTCATCCCAGGTCTCGCCCTTATCAGAGGAAAAAAGCACCACGGAAGACTGCATAGGCGGTTCAGGATCATCCCAGGCTTTCCAGGTTTCCACAGGCATCAGCAAACGTCCGTCCTGGAGTGTGATGATCCGACTGCTCGAATTGCCAGTGCGGCCTTCAGGTGATTTAATGATCTGCGGCAGGGTCCAGGTCCGGCCCTTGTCGATTGAACGGGAAATCAGTATTTCACAGGGCACAGCCCCTTTTGTTTCCGGATTATAAACATCCTCATCAGGACCGGAGCGATCCCATCGAAAACCGCCCAGTATTAATGTCCCGTCTTCCATGAGGATGGGGTAACCATAGATATAGCTATACTGTTTTTCCTCACTCTTCTTGTCCCATAGCGGACCTTCATCCACATACGTTTTGCCACCATCAAGTGATCGGCACTTGGCATAGTAGGAATCCGGAGATTCAGCCGCGGGACCGCGCTGGTAAACACATAAAAATTCGTCCTCACTTAAAGGGACCAAACCCGCCATCGTTGCATGATCAGCATACAGGTGCGGTTTTGGGTTTTTAACAATCACACCTTTATCTATTATCTCGACCATTGTCTTAGACCACGCGAGGAATGTTTGCGGCGGCTGCTACGGGTCAATTCTCGACTCGCAGCCGGTAACAGCGGATATGGGTGTCCGCACCCTGAGTACACCATAAGGTGGCCATTACGTCGTTGTTGCCAAGGCGCGTCAACAGCGGTGCACCGTAGGCAATCACATCGTGATTTGACGGGTATGAATCGGTGCGCGGCACGCCCAGTTCCTCCTTGCCGTAGGCATCCCAGACGACCAGGGGGTCGTCAAGATTCCAGGTTTTGCCGCAGTCCTGCGAGAGCACCACCTTGATGCCGGGTTGATCCGTTTCCTCGCGATGCGAGTAAATGACCGCCATGACACCGTCGTCAAGGACGACCGGACACGACGTCTGTCCCGGAATCCCCGTTGCTTGAGGTTCGCCCCATTCACTGCCGGTGGCGTCGCTGGAAATCACCGAATACAGACCATAAAACTCGCTCAACTCGATGTTGGCGCCCCAGAACAAGCCATAGAGCCGCCCGTCCGGGAGCGGGACGACGTGCCCGTGTAAATAGCAGCGGCCTTCGGCTTGACCGTCAATAATAGTTGTTCGGTCGGTCCAGTTCCTGCCCTCGTCGCTGGAAAAAAGGACGTAGGTTCGAATGTCGAACGGGTCGGCATTGTCATATGCATTCCAGGTTTCAAACAACTGCATCCAGCGACCGTCCGCAAGTTCCAGCACCGGCCCGCTGGCGATGGGTACAAGACCCTCCGGCAGTGGCGGCAGGTTGGCGACCAGCGGTTCGGACCACTTCCGGCCACCGTCGGTTGAACGCATGCTGAAGAAGGACAGGGGCAGCGACCCGCCGGTTTCCGGATGGACGTAGAGGCGATCCGGGTCAGTGCGATCTGCACGTTGGTCGCAGAGAAGGATTGAGCCGTCGCCGAGGGCAGTCATCAGCCCGAAACAGTACTGATATGGTTTGTCGTCTTGAGCACGATCACGTAACGGTCCCTCATGATCCCAGGTTTTACCGCCGTCGGCCGACCGCAGAAGATGTATCATGCCGTCGCGCGAACACATGGCCTGCCCGTGCCTGAAGGAAGCGAACAATTCGTCTTCCGACAGCGGCAGGATGCACGGGTAGATCGCCGCCACTGCCTCATGACCGGCGAGTGGATTGCGATACATGACACCGGAATCAACAACGGTTAATTTTGACATCGCTTTACTTCCTTTGGTTTGTTCATTTACTCTCGATGTTGTTTACAAACATTGATTGGACATCATCCGGCAGGGCCTCGAAAACCTCTGCCTTGACGCGCGTGAACCCGTCCGTGCGGCCTGTTTCGCCCATCATGCTTAACCGCTCGGCCGAGTCGTTGACCTGGGCGTTGCTGTTGAGCCACCAGGGCATGTAGCGCGCGGCGATGGCGACCCGCGGTTCGTCGCTGCGGTTCGACGCGATGGCGTGCCACGCCCGCGTGTCCCAGACCAATGCGCTGCCGCCTTCGCCCTCGACCTGCACCTCATCGGGGTGCGTGGAAAACGGGTCGAAATTTTCCCGGTGGTGCGGGCTGTCGCCCCAGCGATGGCTGCCGGGAATGATGCGGGTGCCTCCGGTCATGCTGTTGAACGGCGTCAGCATCCACAGCGTCGACAGATGCATCGTCATGTCCGGGTAAGGGGTGGGCATGAACTCGGAAAATTCGTCGCTGTAAGGCCAGTCGGTGTGCCAGTCTCCCTGCTGGTTGCTGGGATAGCTGACCAGCGCAGATGCGGAGTTGACCCGCGGCAGCGGCCCGAGCAGTGCCTTGATCACCGCGATCAACGGCGGGCTTACCAGAAACGGTGCGAAGACCTGCGAACTGTTGATCAGGTCCTGCGCCACCGCGATGCCACCCAGCTCGGGCTGGTAACGCTTGTCCTTGTGCGTTACGCGGATCGCATCGTCGCGGACGCGGTCGAGATCGTCCGCACCGATCATGCCCTCGACGACACAATATCCATCGCGCCTGATCTGCTCGACATACTCGTCGGTCTGGCTTTGCTTCACTGACAAGGTTTGTGATTTAGACATGAGTGAAAGCAACTCCCTGGAATACTTTAATCGGAAGCCGTCTTGGTATCTGTTATTCTGACCGTTGACCCTTTTGGGGAATCATTGAAAGAGATCACGGTCTCCACTTATTTCAAGATCGGCTAAAGCCTGGCGGTCGACAACGCCTTGCCGCCAAAATTGGCTCCATAACTCGATATAGGCGGCCGAGAGCGGCAAGGCTTTCATTTCGGCAATTGTCCGTTCCACATCATAGGGGATTTTCTTGAACTCGATGCTGCCGTCATTCCAAAGCACATAGGACGCCTGCGCATCACCGTGTTCAGGCTGGCCGATACTTCCGACATTTACCAGGCGACAATTCCGCAATTCACGTAAATATGGCCGGTGAACATGTCCGACAAACATATAGTCGAAATCAACATCACCTAATCGCTTTTCTATCAGTTCCGCGGGGGTATCCGGCATTGCCTCGGGGCCCGGTACGGGCAGGTCGTGCCTCAGCAGTATCTGACAGCCATCCCACTGCAATTTAATTTTCTCAGGAAGGTTGATCAGGTAATCCACCTGATCGTCTGTAAGTTGTTCAGCACTCCAGCGGGCCCATTTTGTGCCATCGGTTTCCTGGTCATCAGCATTGGCATCCAGGCGATATCGAGCAATTTCCTCATCGTGATTACCCAAAACAACTGTCGACGAATGTGATCGAATCAAATCCACGGAGGCTGCCGGATTGGGGCCGAACGAAACAAGATCGCCGAGCACAATGATTTCGTCGACACCAGCTTCTGCCTGCAGTGCCGCCTTCAGGGCATGATAATTAGCATGAATATCTGATAAAATGAGGCGTTTCATGAGCAGACCAACGTAGGGTCTGCGCCAATGGTTGCAACCGGTTTGTGAACCATGACGACTTTTGTGAAAATAGCTGTTTTTGAGGTGGGAGCGGTTATATGTAGTGTCTCCCCGACGTCGACGAAAATCGAGGTTGATAAACGGGCAGCGCCGCTTGCGATTGATTGCCTTTGAGTACCCCCGAAGGAAAAGAGATGTTCAATATCAAAATGGCAGTTGCTGCCGCGTTGTGCCTTGGCGTTGCCGCATGGGCTCAGACGACTGAACCGGTCGCCCGCTACACATTTGCCGAAGGGGCTGGGGAGGTGGTCAACGATACTACCGGAAACGGCAACAACGGCCAAATCCACGGCGCCAAATTCATCAAGGGAAAAGCCGGCTCGGCACTGAGATTCAACGGCGAGACAGACTACGTGGATTTCGGTGATGCGCCCGGGTTGAAGTTCACCGATACCGTTGCCATCAGCGCCTGGATTTATCCGGAGTCGGTTCCCGATAAGCACTCCCAGATTGTCGGCCGAAAGGAGAGCGCGTTCGGGTTGTATCAGTGCATTATGCTCCAATCCGTTCTCGCCTGGGCGGTGCCCAACTATCGCGTTTATTGCAGCGCGCCCATGGGCCGTAAGCAGTGGAATCATGTCGCCATGACATTCAATGGGAAGGTGTTGGAGCTGTACGTCAACGGCGGCCTCAGGCATGCCCGTGAATCATTTGGCGAGCAAATCAGCAATGACGGCGCGTTCCGCATCGGCGGGGCGCCGCCGGGTTTCAGGGAAGCCTGCTTCAAGGGCCTCCTCGCCGACGTGAAGATTTATGATCGGGCGCTCTCTGCAGATGAGATAACGCATGCCTTCACGGAGAAACCCGGCTTGACGGAAGAGGAAATCGCGGCGATCCTCGCCGAGGAGGTAAGGAAACTGGCGTTCACCAATGAACTCCTTGCCAAACCCGATACGTACGACCTGGACAAGCGGGTCGTTGTGGCCCTCGATTTCAGTGGTTTTGGAGAGCTGCCTGCCGGCTCCCGGGCGGTGGTCGCCCTTGGCAGGCAGGGGAATGCCGGAGCGTTACATGAAAAGAATATCGAACTTCCAACGGCATCGCTCGAAGCGAGCGTGACCTTCACTGACTTGGAGCTCCTTGCGGGCGAGTACGAGGTTAGGGCGAAGGTCGTTAACCAGGACGGTCAACAGATAGGCACCGGTTCCGAGGGGACGTTCACCTGGTCGAAGGAACCGTCCTGGCCCGACCAGACAGCCGGGATGAAAGTCTTGAACAACTTCGTGACGGAGCTGCTCGACGTGAAACTTCCGGACGACTCTGAATACACGTTCACCAACCCGCGGGCCGGCTGGGTTTTCGTCGCCTCCACGGCGAAGGTCAACACCGGCGCCAGGCTCTGGATCGGTGTAGGCGCGAAAGCGCGCGAAGAGGTGATCATCGAGCATGGACAAGGACAGCCGCCGACCGTGGAGGCGATGCGGTTCCTTCCTGCCGGCCCCCATCGCCTGACAATCGGGCGCCAGGGCGGGCCGGTGCTCGAAAAGCTCGTCGTCCGGGCGATTCCACATCTTGCATACAGCGGATTTCCGCGTACGTCGGCAATCAAGAACTACGGTCCCTATGACTGGGAGTATCTCGAAAAGCAGAATATCCTGGCCAATGTCAACACGATTGTCGCCAGGGTTCACCCGTACCTCGCGCCAAAGTATGAACAGTGGGCAGGGCAGGGCAAAAAGTGGGTTGACGATGTATCGCTGCCGTACTCGACGAAGGCGGGGCACGACCTGACAACGGAAGAAGTTTACCAGTATTGGACGAAGAAGCCCGGTTTCGAACTGCCCTTCGTGAACGGCGTGATGGGGAATGAGTTTCATGGCGGCAGCGCTGCCGAGTGGGCAGCATGGAGCGGGGCGGTCAGGAAGATCCACGCGAACGAACAGTTTGCGAACCGGGGGGTATACCCGTACTGCGGCGCCCTCTACGGGGATAGCGCGGGCGCTGAGTTTCTCCGGATGTGCATGGATTTCGGCTATTGGTTCTCCTGGGAGATTTACCTCGCGGAACAGCGTACTGAATACGGTGCCAGGAAGTTTCTGGAGAAGGAACTCAAGGTACATGTGCAGGGCTGGAAGGCTGCCATCCCCGGCTCCGAGCGATATCTGATAATGAACTTGGCCCACTTGCTGAGCGCCCCGCCCCTGTCCACGAACGTAAACCCGGGTGTAGACTTCAAGGTGTACATGGAAATGATGTTCAACCTCCTGGCCAACGATCCGGAATTCTTCGGCCTCGGCGGCATCCAGGAGTATCACGCGGCCTACGCCGACGAGGAGTACGTTCGCTGGGTGGCGAAGCTTTTCCGCCATTACTGCATCGAAGGCAAGACGAGCCTGCTTTCTTCGGACCCTTACATCCTCACCCACATCGAGAACCCCGACTTCGACAACGGCCTCAAGGGATGGACCGTATCCGGCGCAGGAGAGGACAGCATCGGGGTGAAGTACCTGGACGCCTTTGGCTCGCTTCAGGGCAGATATTACAACTACAAACAAGCACCAGACCACGGCAACCGATTCCTGTGGATGAAGAGCAGCAGGCTCCGGCCCAACGTCTGCTCGCAGGAGATCAGGAATCTGCAGCCCGGAAAGCTATACTCGGTCAAGGCTCTCAGTGGCGACTATGCCGACTTGTTGAACGGGGGGGATGCAAAAAAAATACTCGCGTTATCCGTCAGCATAGAAGGCGCGGAGGTCATCGCCGAGAAGTCCTTCCAGGAAGAATGGCGGAGTAATGAACCCAGCGCCATGGGCGCGCGCGGTGGAACATATTATTACTGGATGAATCTTCACCGGGTCGTTTTTCGCGCGACGTCCGGGCAGGCGCAGTTGGTCATATCCGACTGGGCCGGCGGCAGGGAACCGGACGGTCCGGCCGGCCAGGAGACAATTTGCAACTTCATCGAGGTTCAGCCATATCTCGAATAGCCGGACAGTAACCAAAGGGTGAATTATGGGTTCAGGAATTTTTTTTACAGAGACCGGGGTCGAGGTTGCCAAGCAGGCAATGTTGCTGCCGATTGATACCGTATCATTGCCGTTTCGCAGACGCCTTTGTCTGTATATGACCCGGCCGGAAATACGGTCGGAGCCGGTCTTAAAGCCGATCATGGATGACCCGGTCGCGGGCGAAAACCACGGCGTGCACTTCGCCGGCACTGTGCTGCATGAGGACGGGCCTTTCGGAGGGAAATACCGCATGTGGTACCTGCCCGAGTACGTGGGGTGCAACCCTGACTGGGAAGGGGAAAATGCAAAAATGGTGTCGTACCACAAATGGCCCTGGTTCACGGGGCCGCCCCGTTATGCCGAATCAGAAGACGGAATAAACTGGTTCAGGCCGAACCTCGGCCAGGTCATGTTCAAGGGCAGCACGGACAATAACGTCTTTGACATCGGGGACCCGATGCCGTCAACGGTCAATGTGATTCGGGATGACGATGACCCGGACCCGTCCAGGCGCTATAAGATGGCTTGTGAGATTCCAATGTGCGGGCCGTCCGGCAGCGACACCATGATCGCAAACACGCACTTTCATACTTGCGTGAGTGAGGACGGCATTGTCTGGAAAAACACCCGTAATCCGCTTTCGGAGGACTGCTATCTGGAAAACGGTTCGCTGTATAAGCATAATGGACTCTACATCGTCAACGGGCATACCCATACCAGGCACGTGCACAGTGAAGGCGGCGCCTTGATGGGGCGGCAGGCGTTTGCGTTCGTTTCGCCCGACTTCGATAACTGGCTGTACGCCAATGCCGAATCGTTCAAGCTTCCCGAACCTGCGGACCCCGCCGAGCGCAGCGCCGACGGCCGCTATGATCAGGTCCACATCGGTGTGGGTGCGGCGAGTTTCGGAAATGTCTGTATCGGCATCTACGGTTTGTGGCACAATGCGCCGTATCAGGTTTATTTCGGTGAGATATCCGCCGACCTCGGGCTGGTGGTAAGCAACGACGGCATCCACTTCCGCGAGCCGATCAAGGGCTATGTGTGGATTGACCGCCACGATTCGCCGCACACCCCTGTACCCGGGTACGATTACAATACGTGCTTGAACCAGGGCAACGGCATTCTCAATGTCGGTGATAAAACACTGATCTATCACGGCCGCTGGCTGAATGGCCAGAATGCCGACGGACCTGTCGACGGCCATTACTCGTCTGAAATCGCCTTGGCGACGATTGACCGGGACCGCTGGGGCGCCCTCAGGATCGATCCGGACCATAAGGATGGCGAGGTGTGGTCAACACCTGTACAGTTGCCGGATAAGGGCTGTGACGTGGTGATAAACGCCGATGGCGCCGCCGGCATAAATATTGAAATCGCCGATGAGCGGTTCGCTCTGCTGCCAGGATTCAGCGCCGAGAATGCCGCGAAGCCTGCCGGCAGCGGCGGCCTGGACTGCGAGGTTCATTGGCCGAAAAATAACCTTGCCGAGCTCGGCGGTCAGACCGTGCGACTGCGGATCAAGATGGAGCGCCAAGGCACGGTAGATCCACACCTCTATGCGGTTTATCTGCGAACGTGAACGCCTTTCCTGGAGAAAAGAAGATGGCACAGCAGGAGACCTTGCTGAACATTCTTGTCGACGTCCGTACCGAGCCGGCTGCCCGCGAGCGGCTCGAAGCCATGCCCGCGGTGCGCATCATCGACATGTTCAGAGAGGACGAGTCGGAGGAGTTTTCCCGTGAGCTGCCGGTAGATGTGCTGGCCGAAACCGAGGTTCTTTTCTGTACGTTCCCGCCGTCCAACCTCCAGGCGATGACCAACCTGAAGCTGGTGCAGATCAGCTCGGCGGGCTATGAGCAGCTCCTGGGACTCGGGTTGCCGGCGCGTGGTA
Source organism: uncultured Lentisphaeria bacterium (assembly GCA_913042885.1). The sequence goes on from CAJWLW010000005.1 coordinate 34,598, forward strand.
TCCGGGCTTGCAACTCCACCGGGCTCTTCGATGCGCCGATCGCCGAGTGGAACGTGTCGATGATGATCAACCTGAAGCGCAACCTGCGCCAGATGATTCACAACCAGGAAAGCGGTGCCTGGGACAGGTCGGGCGAATTTCAGCAGGAAATCCGTGGCTCGGTCGTCGGACTCTGGGGGTACGGGCCGCTGGCGCGGCAGACCGCGCGTCTGTGCCACGCCATGGGCGTGACGGTGCACGCCCTGACCAGGGACGGTGCCCACGCCAAACCCGATCAGTACCGGGTTGCGGATACCGGCGATGCGGAGGGGGAACTGCCGGATCGCGTATTCGTTGCCGATCAACGGGAAGAATTCCTCAACGGTCTGGATTTCCTCATCCTTACCCTGCCATTGGACGCCTCTACCGAAGGGATCGTCGGCGCGGCCGAGCTGCAGATGCTGCCGGACCACGCCTTCCTGCTCAACCCCGCCCGCGGGCCTCTGGTCGAGGAAGCCGCGCTGCTTGAAGCACTGCGCCAGGGGTGGATCGCGGGTGCTGCACTGGACACACATTATTACTATCCGATGCCGCCGGATCACCCGCTCTGGCACTTTCCCAATGTCATCATGACACCGCACATCTCAGGGTCCGAGTCCGGGCCATATTACCTGCCGCGGGTCTGGGACATTTTTCTCGGGAACCTGCCGCGGTATCGGGCAGGCGAGACCTTATTAAACGAACTGACCACTGAGCAGTTGTCGTCCGAGGCGTAACCTATGAAAATCACCGATGTCAAAACCGTACTGCTGACCGGCCCGTGCTCCGGCGATCCCTACATCCAGGCGATCCGGCCTTTCCGCAGCGCCGCTTTCATCGAGATTCACACCGACACCGAGCTGGTGGGCCTGGGCGAAAACTACAACGGCTACCGCTGCGCCGAGATGATTCCGACCGCAGTGGACTACTTCAAACCGATCCTCATCGGCCAGTCAGTCGACGATATCAGCGGTCTCTACAAGTTGATGTACGATTGCGAGAACTTCTGGTGCCGCAGCGGCTTCGGGCTGACCGTGCTCAACGGCATCGAGGCGGCTTTGTGGGACCTCAAGGGAAAAGCGACGGGGCAGCCGGTGTTCGAGCTGCTCGGCGGTTGCCGCCACGAGAAACTACTGGGATACGCCACCGGCGGATTGTCCAACTACCCGCTGGAACGACTGGCAGAGAAGCTCGAGTTCTACCGCTCACACGGCTTCACTGCGGCCAAGATCGGCACCGGCTACTTTTCGGAGGACGGCACGTGGGGCCAGCCGGTTGAGGCCGCTGAAGCGGCTGATTTCGAAGTCGAAAAACTTACCTTTTTGCGCGATCATTTCGGCGACGACATGAACATCATGATGGATGCACATATGGGCAACCCCTCGTCCGCCGACCAACTGTGGTCGGTCGAGACCGCCATCGCTGTGATGAAAGCCGTTGAACCGTTCGGCCTGATCTTTTTCGAGGAACCGCTGCACTACGATGATCCCTGGGGCTACGCCGAATTGGCGCGCAGCACGACCATCCCGATCGCCGGCGGCGAGTGCCTGACGGGGCTCACGGAATGGCGGCAGTATATTGACCTGGACGCATTCGATATCGGCCAGCCGGACGCCTCCTTCACCGGCGGACTCGAGCTCTGCGTGCAAGTTGCCGGCCTACTGGCCGAGCGCGGCCGGGGCGTTGCCATGCACGCCTGGGGCGCCGGACCCTCGCTGATGCAGAATGTCCACGTCGGCTTCGCCTGCCCGAACACCCTTACCCTCGAGGTCCCGCCGGCCTATGGCCCTCTGCACAGCCTGATCATCGGCGATTCCCTGCAGATGAAGGATGGCATGGTCCTGCCGCCCGACAAGCCCGGACTCGGTATTGAACTGACCGATGACATCAAAAACCGCTTCCCCTTCATCCCCGGCAGCGGTGAGTTCAGCACGGTGCCCGGCAAATCCCAGGATGACTGGGATGAACGCGTCGCCGAATTGGCCGATCCAAGTCAATGGTGAAACCTGGATTTGAAAATACCGGACGGGGCGGTCCGATTGTCAGGACGAACTCGCTTCGATCAAGCCGTCCAGGTTGCGCAGGTAGGCGTCGAGCGCTTCAGCATCGGGCTTGGCCCGATGCGAATAGTAGATGCCGCCCATCGCCTGGCGCCTGCGTGAGCTTTGATTGGCATCGGCTCGGTGGATTGTCAGGCTGTGGTGGACGATCAGGTCGCCCGGCGAGGTGGTGACTGCCACTTCGTTGGCGCTGTCCTCGGGGCCCCAGTTGGAGAGGCCCTGTGAAAAACCGAGCGTGTTCGTGTTCAAGTGAGGGCGCAGCCCCCGGCGGTGTGAACCCACTACATAGCGGATGCACCCGTTGCTCTCGTCAATCTCATCGAGGGACAGCCACATGTTCAAGGCCTCGTTGGGCTTGAGGCAGAAGTAGAAACCGTCCTGGTGGGCAGGCGTGGGTGAGCTCAGGGCCGGCGGTTTGTCGAACCACTGCAGGTTCTCCGCAGTGACGGGGCCATCCAGAAGCAATTCGCCCAGCTCGAAGAATCGCTGATCCTCGAAGTAACGCTTGAAGAAAGCGTCGTGGCCGCTCATGTGTTCGAGCTGCTTCAGCGTGGAAAGGTCGTCGCAACTCTCATAGAAGACGCTCTTTGTCGGCAGTCCCGGCACGATGTCGCGAACATAGCGGGCGATCTCGCCGTGGATCTCGTCGATTTCCTCGGTAGAGAAAAAGGCGCGGATGACGGTGTATCCGTCCTGGTCAAAACTCTGCTTGGTTGCCTGTCGATTGTAGTCTGCCATCCATTCCCCTTTACTGTATCGCGTCGCAGCCGGACACTCTCCGCTATAATCGATCAGGTGCGAATTTCTGTGTCGATCCTTAAGTTAACCGATCGAGATGAGGCGCCGGGGATTCTCCTCCAGAATGCACTGAATATCTCCTTCCGTGACGCCCAAACGACGTAACCGCGGTAGGAAATCCCGCCAGATGTAGTCGAAACCGCGGCCGCCGTTGGCTCGCATTTGCGATAGCCGGCAGGTGTCCGTGGAGATCACCAGTTGTCCGGCGTATCCCTGACGTATCAGCGCTGCCAGCCGTTCGGCCCGCAGGTCATCGGTCATGATTCCCAACCACTCCCCGTCCCAACCGATGAGGTCAAACTCGACCACGGCACCGCGTTCCAGGATTGGGTGGTAATAGCGCATGTCCTGCTCTTCGTCCTCATGGCCGTAGGTGTCGCAGTGGCCGATCACCACCCGGGAGAGATCGGCGCCGCTGCCTTCCAACAGGTCAAGCTGTGCGTGGCCGGCGCGTCCTGCGCTCGCATGCGTGGAAATGGCCACGCCCGTACGTTGCTGGGCCTGTGCCGCTGCCTGAAACACACGCGCCTCACCCTCGTGAAAGGTGTATTCCCAGAAATTTGGGGTGTCCTCGTTGTGCGACGTGATTTCACCCAGAAACCCGGCGCAGACGCCCTCGTCTCCCTCTTCAATCTGGCTCACGAAAAAGTCGGCTATCTGGGGCACGGTTGCCGTATGTACCCATTCGGGGTAGGTGGTTGCCTGGTAAAAGCTGATCCCCCGGACGATATGCACGCCGGACGCCTCGCTGATGCGTCGCAGAGCCTGCGGATTCGGGTCGAGCCCTATCGAGGTCATCTCAAGTATTGCCTGGCCGCCGGCCTCCCGGAAAGCGGCAAGTTCGCTGATGACCAGCGCTTCGTCGGTCACGATGTTGTCCGGCTTGCCGCTGTGAATGCATAAATTGACGTACAAGTGCTCGTGCGCCAGGGTTGCCCCGAGCTGGTCATCAGAAATTTCGCCGCAGACGGTCTTGATCATTTTCTATTCGCTATAAGAAGGTTATCCCCCTCAACCGGGCAGGAATCGAATCCGTGGACTCCCGCATCGGGCCGGCGCAGAGTTCGAGAAACTACCGTCGGAGTACGTACAATCCGCACCGACGATAATCTTCGGATACTTTCGGCACGCTGCGCTGGTAGGTGCCTTATTTTCTCGTAAGCCCCTGTTGCTTACCCAAATAGTACCTTCGCTGCGGTCAACCTTCAAATGCCGCTCCGCCCGTGTCAGTTCCTCGGAATCGTTCGCCCGGAATTCATTTGGTGGTGCATTTACGGGACAACGCTGCCAGTGATCTGGTTGTAGATCTGCTGGCTGCAGCCGGCGGCATCGCCGTCGCACAGCACTTTGCCATTGAGGGCGGCTTCGATCGCATCCTGGATGACTTTCTGTAATTCCTGCAACGAGCTCGGCCACGCGGCAAATTCACCGTCGCAAATGTCATTGAGGATTTGTGATCCGAGATCGTCGCAGCTTTCGCAGGGGCCACTTGGACTTGAGTACTCGTAAATACGCACATGGCCGGAGAGGTGTCCATTTCCACCATTCCCGATTGCACCGATCGCTACAATATTTCCATCAGCCGACAATGAGACTGACCAACCGCTATCATCACCTGCGGCCTCACCATCAATATCACTGCCTCTTTGGATCCATTCCGTCCCATCCCAATGAAAAATACGAACATGCCCGGAATCATCATGTCCCGTTGCACCGATCGCTACAATATTTCCATCATCCGACAATGAGACTGACCTTCCGCTAAAATCACCTTGTGCTTCACCATCAATGTCACTTCCTCTTTGAATCCATTCCGTTCCATCCCCGATCTCGTTCTCGATTGTCCCCGAAGACGTATTGCAGTTCTCGTGGATGACGTTCAGCGGCGAGGGGTAAATCGTCCTGGTTGGGGAGTTCTTGGCGGCGTACGCCATGTAGACGCTCCAACCATCCGGGACCACGCCGGTGGCTGCGCTGCCATCAGGCCCGTCGTAGTCGACCGTGCTGGTCGCCCAGTTGGTCTGCCCGGACTTGATCCACTTGAAGGTGCCGTCGGTGTCGAGTCTGAAGGTGATCGGGTTAGCCGAATTGGAGACGTCGAAGTTGAAGGGCGAGCCGTCGCCGCCGCCTGTCGTCCAGCCGAGGATCTTGAACGCCGTACGCCTCGAGGACGAATTGCCGTCGTGGTCGATCTGGCTGCCGACCCACAACAAGTTGTGGTGCGGGAGCGTGGAGTCGCCAGAGGTGAAGTTGGCCTTAATGTAGGCACCGATGCCCAGCCCCGACTCGGCCAGGTCCATGTCCTCGACCACGTAGTGGCGGACCGCGACTCCGTTGCCGGGGCGGTTGAACTGCCACTGGCCGCCGGAGCACAGCGGCGTCGTCTTGACAACCTCGGCTTCGAAGCCCTCCAGAAACGCGCTGAGTAGGCCTGTGTCTTCGGCGATCTCGACGTCGACCGGTTCGTGGACAACCTCATAGCCCGGCAGCGGGCTGGCGGGGACGCCGTCCGAGCCATCTGCCGAACCGACCCACTGATAAATCCGTACATGCCCGGAGATTTGACCATTTTCACCATTTCCCGGCGCACCGATCGCTACAATATTTCCATCAGCCGACAATGAGACTGAATAACCGCTATTATTAGCTCCTGCTTCTCCATCAATATCACTGCCTCTTTGGATCCATTCCGTTCCAGTCCACTGAAAAATCCGCACATGCCCGGAACTTGTGCCATTATCATCATTTCCCGCTGCACCGATAGCTACAATATTTCCATCGGACGACAGTGAGACTGACCAGCCGCTGCTATCCTCTGCAGCCTCCCCATCAATATCGTTTCCCAGTTGAACCCATTCGGTTGTGTTCCACTGATGGATGCGCACATGCCCGGATTTATTTCCATTGCCATCGTTTTCCACCGCACCAATAGCTACAATGCCTCCATCATCCGACAATGAGACTGAATAACCGCTGTCATCATCGGCTGCCTCACCATCAATATCACTGCCTCTTTGGATCCATTCTGTCCCATTCCAATGGAAAATACGAACATGCCCGGAATCACCATGCTCGCTTGCACTGATCGCTACAATATTTCCATCAGCCGACAATGAGAGTTCCTCACCGCTCCGATCCCATGCAACCTGACCATCAATGTCATTTCCTCTTTGGATCCATCCTGTCCCACTCCACTGAAAAATCCGCACATGCCCGGAGAGGTCTCCAGTTCCATGATTCCACTTTGCCCCAATAGCTGCAATGCTTCCATCAGCAGACAGCGAGACTGCCTCACCGCTGCGATCCCCTCCAGCCTCACCATCAATGTCGCTCCCCAGTTGGATCCATTGGCTGAAGCCGCTGGCCGCCATCAGGATTGCGACAATTGCGATTGCGAGTGGTCTCATTTCTTTTCTCTGTTATCGGATTCTTTCGAGGCAGGTGGTGTGCTGCCGGATTTTCCGGTGCCGCCGATTGCATTATGCGATTTTTTTTATCGAATTGCAACCCTTCCGGACATCCCTTTGCCCGACAAAATCCTGTGAAGCACGCATGGTAAGCCTTGGGCTGGATATTTATACCAGCAATTACAGCTACCCGAGTCATGACTTGTTTTAACCCACACGCCAGGCACGGTACGCCCTGACGAGTCGTTGGGGAAAATTTAAAAGAAATATGGACAAACAAAACTCAAACCGTTATGCTGGGCAATTGGACGTTGTCAAACAAACAAATTGAAGAAACCCAACTATGGGATGAACCTGAAATTCTTGTTACACTCGATTATAGGTTGCCCAGGATGTTAGGATGACCGGGAACATAACTGACATGACTGCAAGACGTGTTGCCTTGATTCAATTTGATGCCCAGCCAGAGGCGGTGGAGGAGAACCTGACCAAGATGACTTCCCTCCTTCGCGCAGCCTTGAGTGAGGGAGCTCGCTGGATCATGTTTCATGAGGGGACCACCTGTGACTATACGCCGCGTTTGGCTGACTTGGCTGAATCGGTTCCCGGCGGTCCATCGACACAGTTGATGACCCGGCTGGCGCAAGAGCACGACTGCTTCATCAGTTTTGGCCTTTCTGAAGTCGATGGTGAGCGGTACTTCATATCCCAAGTCTTTGTCGGGCCTCAGGGATTCATATACCGGTACCGCAAATCATGGCTCTGGCTTGAGCCTGACGATGAAGGATACAGAAATGAGTGGGCAAGGTATGATCCCGGCAGCGGCCCGGAAGCCTTTGATTTTGATGGCCTCAAGGCAACATGCTTCATTTGTGCCGACGGTGAGTCACCCCGATGCATTCAGCGTGCGAAGGCCCTGGCACCGGAGGTTGTGTTCTATCCTAACAATCGATGTGGGCTTCCCGATTTCGAGGTCTTTGGCGACCTGGCGACTACTATCGGAGCTCCCATGCTTGTAACAAACCGCACCGGTCTGTCTTGGATGCACAACTGCATGGGAGGCAGCGTGGTCTACTCGGCTTGTGGTGATGTCCTTGCGAAGTCCAATCGTGATGGTCGAGAGGATGTTCTGATTCATGATCTCAAGATGTAAGGCCTCACAACAAAGCGCTTCCCCAGATGCGCCCAAACGGCGAATCAGCACGCCTTTACCACTCGCCCTGTGACGGCATCGAGGCCCACGGCTCCTGCTGCGGCAGTGCTTCCCCAGCCTGCAGCAGCTCGATCGACACATTGTCGGGGCAGCGGACGAAAGCCATGCGACCATCGCGCGGCGGTCGCAGAATAGTCACTCCAGCGTCCTGCAACTTCGTGCATAGGTCGTAGATATTCTCCACCGAGTATGCCAGGTGACCGAAATTGCGCCCCACCGGATACGGTTCAGCCTGATCCCAGTTGTAAGTCAGTTCGAGTGGCGGTTCGCCCTCGGCGGTGGCCAGAAACACAAGGGTGAAACGACCACCCTCGCTATCGCGGCGACGCATTTCCTTCAGGCCCAGCAGGCCGACGTAGAAATTCAGTGACTTGTCCAGATCCAGGACGCGGACCATGGTGTGCAAATACTTCATTTTCGGGGTGTCTCCAGGGTTGGGTTGAACCTTAAAGCTGACTGGCAAAAACTTCCGCTGTCAACGCACAGGTTTTTGCTGAGCAGAATGTGCCAGGCGCCGCCGCGCTTGTTGATGTACTGCGTGTCCATCTCGGTGACTGCCTCAATATTGTGTTGAGGTTCTGTCACAGTCAAGTCACAGTGTAAAAAAGCGGCCTGGAGGGGAGGGCGGACAGCGGTATTCTGTTCCGCGACAATGCGGAAGGGTAAAGAAGCGGCAGTGGAATGCGCGGCTGCTCGTCTGCGGTCAATTAGCGTTCGGATACGGTAGGGGATCCCCGGAAAACATGTTCCCTGGACACGGGTGTGTCCTGTACTCATGAAAGCCATTTTCCATTGCCGCCGTGATTTTCACCATTGCCGCCGCCTTCGCCGTTGGCTGGCTTGCCGGATACAAGGCCGGGCCGGGCCGGGGCATGTTCGGATCGATACCCGTGCAACACTGCCGGTGCCTGCACCGCCTGTCGAAATCGTTGAGCGGGTGCGCAGCCTTTATTTTCCCCTATGGGATTTTTTCAGATCAAGCTATGTTAATTTCAGAAGACAGGAGGCTTAAATGCACACGCTGGAAATTGACGGACCACGGGCCTGCAGGAACGATGAACTGCATGAAATGATCGCCCTTGTGGACGCAGTAATGAGAGCAGGAAGCGATCAGACGTTTCTTACTGACTACCCGCTCGTCTATCGCGACAGCAACCTGCAGAACATTTCCATTAACAAGGTGAACGGAGAAATAGTTTCCGTCGTGCCGTACTTCCCCAGAAACATCGCCATCGATGGATGCCGCTTTACAATAGGCATTATCTCACCGACAGCCACATCACCTGATCATCGCAAAAAAGGTTATGGCCTTAACTGTCTCAATGCCGGCATCGAGAAGATGACAACGGACGGAATCGATCTTTCCGTCCTGTGGACAGAGATTCCGACTTTTCGTTTCTATGAACATGCGCAATATCAGGCTGTCCGCAGCCAGAAGTGGTTTTATTCGTGCAGAAAAACAGATGCCGGACTTTTCGCAAACAATGGCCATTCGATTGTCGAATATGACCCCAAATCAAAGCGATATATCACAGACATTCGAGAGATGCATGAGAAGGCGGTCTTCGGCGTTCTCAGGTCTGCCGAGGACTATCCGTCTTTGTTCAGTCTGCCGAAGATGAAGACACTCATTGCGCTGCAGAACAACGAGCCGATCGGATATCTGTTGGTCTCGCGCGCGACCAACAAGCCCGGGCTGCTGGAGGCGGGTGGCGAAAAGGCGGCGGTCGAAACTCTTGTCAACAACGTCCTGGACGAGCTTGACGACAAAACGGCGCTCGAGGTCCATGGGAACCTGACACCAACAGTGTTGGGAGAGCTGTTTGAAGAGAGAATGCCCGAGAGCAGGACTCCTGTCACGGAGGGCGGCATGATGATCCGCATCAATGACGTTTGCCGCTTCATGGGAAAAATCGCGCCCTGGTTAGAACAAACAAACGCGGGCACTGCCAGAAAGTTTTCCGTAGGCATCACGGATACTGCAGGCTTGGTTGGCTTCGAGTTCACAGGGCGAGGCCTGAAGCTCGGGAGTGATCGGTTGGATCCACACGTAGAGATGTCCCTGCGGGAATTCACATCGATCGTGTTCGGGGCGCATTCAGAGCGGCCGGTGGACGTGCCAGACATACTGAACCTGTTCCCGTTCTATTTTCCCATCTGGGAATTGGACCACAGCTGAGTGTGATTCGGGAGCTTATGCCGGAAAACTCTCGCCCGGGATATCACCAATTCAGCGCAGTCCCCGCGCTGATGCCAAGACGTCCAAATGAGTAAAGGCCGGCCCACCAAGCTGGCGGCTTATGACTTGGACTGCTTTCTGGATTCCGCTGAAAAAATAGGGTGTAAGGTGTCAGGACTAGGCATTTCTGATGACGCAACTGAATGCCCAGCAGCGCCATTCGATGTTGTTGAAATTACTCAGCCTGATGACAAGCTTGTTGTTCCCTTTTTTGAGGATGATCGGCAATTCGGTTGCCTTAAAACCGGTATCGTGCTGTAACGTTGAGACCGGTTCTCCGTTCAGCCACACCTTCAGCCAGTCGTCGAAGCCAAGGCGAAGTATCACGTTTCTTTCTTCTCGGGACGAGATCACAGTGCTTGCATAGGCGGCACAGTTGTCGGGCTGGGTGCCTGTGTTGCCTATCTCGTTTCTGCGAAACCAGCGCGCGAAATCAACCCAGGTGTGTTCGGGTTCCATCTGTACGGTGGACAACTTTCGGTTTCCCCAGTCCCACTCTCCAGGCGTGCCCTTCGCCACTTCCGACGGAAGTTGCGTTTGCTCGAAACGCTTGTAGTCTGAAACGTCAAACGGGCCGGAAAGCGTCCATGTCTCAGGGGATTCGACCTCGACCACGTCCGTGCCGATTGCCTTGTAGTAGTACAAGACGTTCTCGACGTCGTTGGCTCGTGTCCCGAAACGAAGAACCATGGACGACTTGAAGACAACGCTGTCCATGCCGAAGAATCGATAAGCCACCATTTCCGAGCAATCATCACCCTCGCCAAGTACATGAACACCGCCCATCCATTGGCTCAAGTCTTTATACACACCGCCGGAATGGCCAAAGACGTCCTCGCTTCCAATCCCCCTGAGGACATGTGGGTTGGTTTCTCCATCGATCAGCCACGTATCCCCTCCGGTATGCCAGATCATATCGCAGTGATCATGACGTACGATGGCGTGGAACATCCCCGCGACGAATCCTTTGCCGTCAATTGCACCAAGCAGAGTAGTTCCCAGCGGTGCCGCTGGTTTTTCTTCGCTGAAAAGGGCATGCAGCCGGTATGGCGTCAGTGAGACCTTACTGTCATACTTCTGCCAATTGACCATCGACCAGATCGATGCCGTTTTCGGATCTGTGTTGCGCAGGATTATCCTGCAGGAGGACTGAAAGGGAATGGGAAAGTATGAATTATACCCGTTTTGCGGCAGGAGATTGATCGCGGCTGATTCAATGCGATAGAATTCCTTTCCCAGTAGGACGCCGAAGAATTGGGACATCATCATCTGAATCTGCTGAACGCCATCGCAGATGATTTCTATTTCGAGCTCAGACGTTCCAGACGTGGTGATCCAGAAATGCCGAACGCAGCCGGGGCCCTCGGCATCGATCAGCTTGTACGCCTCCCCTTCGCTGAGCTGGAGGCAGTTTGTGCTGCGGTGAGAGTCGTACTCGCCTGGAAGCTGAATAAGTGGAAAGTTTGGATCCGGGATGAGTGGTTGTTCATTGCCGTGTGCCATTTTGGATCCAATCATCTACGTGCTTTTTTGGGCCGAACACCGAGACGCGCGGTGCTTGGCGCCGGCCCGCAGCCGGTGGATCGGTGCGGTTGTCGTGTTGCGGGTCAATGTAGTTCGAGCTTCGTTGCAAAAAAGAGGAAAACAACCGTCATGCCAAACTCATGCTCGCGCGCTTTCCAAGGGAATGGATTTACGGGAACGTTTTGTAGGCCGGCCCTTGCCAGTTAGACGAAGACGATGTCGCCGACTGTCTCCAGAAGCATCTTCATCTGCGTGTTGAGATTCAGCCAGTTTTCCCTTGAGTGAACTGCAGCCCAAGTTAGATTCATTCAGCAAAACAATTAATCCGAAAGGATCGGAACCATGTGGAAGGAGAGAAGCATTATGAGGCGTTTCATCTCAGCGCTGGCACTGGTGACCGCAGTCTGTATCATAGCTGCACAAAACGCAGCGGGATACGAAAGCCTTGACCCGGATCTCTGGCATGTGCGGGTAACCAACTCTGCAGATGCACATGACCGGCTGTGCGTTCGTGTGTACGTCAATCCTGTTGGCATACCGGGAGGCGGAGACACAATCTATATAGGCCGGGGCGGTGAACAAAAACGCATGCCTACGGTGGGCCACTGGCTGGAACCCGGACAAAGCAGCGACTGGACGGATATCGGTGTCCATATTCCTGCGAAAAAACCGGAGACGAATGATCTGATCGGGGTGTTCGTCGGGGCGATGTACGCGCCGTACGATGTCGAGGCTGCGGGGTTGATCAGGATAGACACCCGCGCCGGGACGATAGAACAGATCAGCAAGACTAAGTACACCGATCTCGGCAGCGCCCATGACAGGGCTCAAAAGTACTTCTTCGGCGCCCGGCCCGGCGGCGGAATAGATGTCATAGACGGCAGCAGCGGCAACTGGATCTTTACCAGTATCAGCGACACCGCGTACAACCGGGTAGTCGGCTACAGAGCGGGATCTGGCGTAGCCTTCGGTGCGAAAGCAGCCGGCGGCCTGGATGTAATGAGCCTTGGGGAAGGGAAGTGGACCACAACCAATCTGGCAAACGCGGGCACCAGGCACTATTCCGATTTGTCACCCGAGGCGCTCCAGCCCCTGATGTTCGCAGCACCGGCGACTGCAGACGATTACTACCAGGGCGGGGACAGGAAAAACTGCGGGCTTGAAACGTGGAATCATACCGCTGGTCCTTCAGGCCTTTATGAGCCGGACAAGTTATACACGGATCTGGCGTTTGGTAGATACTATCAGATGGTCTATTGCGCCGGCCCGAAGGGCCTGGATTACTTCACCTGGGCCGGCGATCCCGAGTTATTGGATTTGCCGGCGCACATCAACGATACAGTGTACAATTCCATCACCGGTGACGATGGATATGCTGTCGGTGATGCAGCGACGTTCATGGCGCATACGGTGTTCGGCGCCAAGACAGGCGGCGGTATAGACAAGTGCTGGAAGGGTGAAGACAACGTCTGGCACACGGCAGCCCTTACCAAAGCAGGAAACACGACGTACAGCATCTTGTGGAAGGACTGGGCAGAGGGCGAGAACCGGAACGGTCACATTTTTGCCGCGGGAAAATCCGGCGGGCTGTGGAGAGTTGATGCGAACGACATAGAGAAGCCTCTTCTGTTGAGCCCTGGGAAGTTCACGAATCTGGTGGGCTGCCGTGAACTGGGCAGCGTCATCTACGGCGTGGCGTCTGAAGGTGACCAGCCGGCGGTTCGGGCCCCCGGTAAGGAAGCTGCGAACCAGGGCTTCATCGTCGAACTGGCGCGGGGGCCGCAGAAAGAAGTCGTTCGTAAAGTAGATGTATCGGATCCGGATCTGACTTTTTTCGGCGTCGGGGTGTCCTTGAGCGTGGAGCCCAAGTTGCCGACACAGGGCTTTCTCATACCAATCGATCCATCCGGTCCCCATCGCATCTGGACACTCGAGGAGGCTGCCCAGGCGCAGCTTGACAGTATCGGGTTCGAGCCCGGAGCGCCTTATGAGAAATGCCGGTACATGTGGTTTGCATCCCTGCAGAATATGGGACGTAACCATCACGATAAGGCGAATTTTAAGAATCCTTCACGCCTTGAGAAGATGCAAATCGAAATAGCGCGCCGACTGGGCTACAACAACCTCACCCAGTATGCCAGAGACGCTGAAGACATCAGGGCAATGGAGGCCATGGGCATAAAGCCGGTGCGTGGCACATTGATCGGGCACAGTCTTAAGCAGGCGCCGTTGGGGTCAATGCAATCGTTTGCGCCTGTTCTGCGAAAGCAGGCCCGCGAGCTGAGAGAGGCCGGTTTGCTGGATTTTGTGCGAATGGTCAGCCTCGGCGACGAATACAATGTGCAGTGCATCGTCTCCACACCGGAGGAGCAGGATGCAGCGTTCGTGGCGCATCTCAAACAGAAAGGGTTCAAGCCGGGAGATTTTATCAGGCCTGAAGACGAAGCGGCTGCCGCCGGGAAACCGGAGAATGAACAGTGGAAACTAGTTCATCTTGGCAGCGCCGCCCAGTTTGGCGGCGACAAGAATCTGGCGCGGAAGCCGAAGCTCTTGTATGAGGCCTATGTGTTCCGATACGAGTTTTGGGCGCGGGAAAATGCCGAGTTCACCCGGCTGGTCAAGCAGTATTTCCCCGAGGATACGGAAACAGGGATAAACTTCACGCCTGATGCCAGCTGGCCTGATGTACCCCGATTCATCAATATGGTGCGTGACGGCGGAATGACTGTGCCCTGGTCCGAGGATTGGTATGGGCTGAATGCCAACCCTGTACAGGATCACGGCTTCATGTTTGCCGCGCTTCGCCATGCTGCAGACTATAATAATGCGCCCGTTTCCTTTTACACCATTCCGCTCTATCCCGCAAATGAAGTGCTGCGGATGAACTACTACGCCTTGGGCAACCAGGTCAAGTTCATCAATCACTACGCGATTTTCCACCAGGCTTACGGGCATCACGGTGTCTATCTGGACTTTATGCAGGGTCTTGCCAACTATCCTGTGATCCGTCGCATTACCAGCACAGTTGCCAGGATCGACGAGCGCCTGTACCGGGCTCGCATGCGCCCGGCCGAGGCAGCCATACTCATGCTCAAGGCCACCGATGCCTGGGACCGTGAGGATGTTGTCGACAACCTTGGACAGCATCCGACCTACGTCAATAATTGGGACCGCAAGTCGCTTTTCCTCGCTTTAAGACACGCGCATGTTCCGGTGGACATTGTCACCGATGACGATGTGGCTGCGGGAAAGCTGTCGAAATACAAGGTTCTCTACCTCACGGGCCAGTATCTACTGTCCGAATCCGTGCCGAATCTCACGCAATGGGTGAAGGACGGCGGGATTCTGGTATCGAGTGGCGGCGGCGGATTGCTGAATCAGCATGGTGAACCCATGCCCGCCATGTATAACCTGTACGGTTTGGAGAGCGCCAACCTGAAGCGTCCAATCCGGGTTATCGCAGGACTTGGGGGCTATGATTTCTCTTTGGAGCGTATGGAGCCCCTCGACATCATGACATTTCGGGCGGGACCGGGCCGGGAGAGCAAGAGCATCCCCGTGCTGTGTTACAAGCAGACCATGAAGCCCACGGCACAAGCATCGGTAATAGCCACCTATTCCGATGGGTCGCCGGCGGCGGTGGAGCGCAGGGTTGGCAGAGGCCAAGCTGTGCTGTCAGGCGGCTTGTTGGGTTTGGCATATTTGCGGCCGGCGATGAATTGGATTCCCGAAAGCCCCAGTGCCCAGAAATACGATCACTATCCCGAATCGTATCCCTCGGCGGTGCGCCGACTGATCTCGAGCTGGGCCAAGGCAGCACAGGTACATAGATACGTTCTTACATCGGATCGGCTTGTGGATGCAACGCTCCAGGAAGGACCACTGGGGGCCGTCGTTACATTGACCAGCTTCCGGAAGAGGGATATCCCTCAATTGACCGTGAGCATCCCGGGATTGCCGGGAGCGCGCAAGATCACGAGCCTGCGGCATGGCGATCTGAAAGTGACTCAGGGGAAATACGGACCGACGGTGCGTCTGCCGATGGATGTAGGTGATTTCCTGGTGATTGACTAGAGGAAAAACGAAGACCGGATCAGCGAAACTGTGGATTTCGCAACGAAGATCGAATCTATTACCAAACAAGGAGGTATTCGAATGATGTCCAGATACAGTCTGAGAAAGGCAGGACTCGTCCTGCTGGCAGGTATTTTGCTTGCGGGCCTTGCCGGAGGGACGGCAAACGCGATGGTCATCGCAAAGGACGGGACGCCCGCCGCCACGATCGTCATCTCGGCCGACGCCGGCGACAAGGTGCGGTCGGCAGCGGCGGAACTCCGGAGCTACATCGAAAAGATCTCCGGTGCGAAACTGCCGCTCGTGACCGACGGGGACGCCACGAAAGGACCGGTCATCCTGGTCGGCAGGAGCAAGCTCACCGATGCAGCGAACGTCAAAATCCCATCGGGCCTGACACACGCGCGGCGCGAGGAGGGCTTTGTCATCCATTGCCGTGGCGACAGGCTGATCCTCGCCGGCAACAACCAGGGCTCCTACCACGGGACGCAGTACGCCGTTTACGAGTTCCTTGAGCGCCTGGGGGTTCGGTGGTTCATGCCCGGCGAGTTCGGCGAGATCGTGCCTGAGCTGGCCACCATCCAGTTCGCCGACGTTCAGGTGCGGGAGACACCCGATTTCGTAATGCGCAGCCGGTGGTTCATGGGGCAGCATCTGGTGCCTGAGGCGAATGAACTTGATTCACAGTGGAAGCTCAGAAACAAGATGAGCCCCATGCACGAGGTGTCCCAGTTCAAGATGGGCGGGGACAGCTCGGTGCGTACGGTCATCGACAAGGCACTGTTCAAGGAACATCCCGAGTACTTCGCGATGAATGCCGACGGCACACGCACTGAGTACCTCCCGAGCTTGAGCCACCCGAAGGCGGTCGAGATTGCCGCCGGGATCATCAAGAAGCACTTCCGCGATAACCCGGAGGAAAATGCCTACGCCATGGCGCCCGACGACGGCCGGCCGCGTGACTGGGATCCCGAGACCCTGAAGTGGCACCACGGCTTCACCGATCTGATGGGCCGGGACGGCGTCCCGGCCGAAGCAAGCACGAGCGAGGAATGGTTCCGATTCGTCAACCTGGTCACCGCCGAGGTTCGTAAGGAATTTCCCGATATCTACATCTCGACGAACGGCTATGCCAATCGGAACATCCCGCCGCAGGGCGTCACGTTGGACGATCACCTGGTGATCCTGTTCTGCGCCAACTGGTGCGACACCTACCATGCCTACGACAATCCAAAAAGCTGGCAGACCGTCCGCCAGGGCCAGATGCTGCAGGCGTGGACGAGCCAGTGCGATAACGTCTGGATATACGACTACAACTACGTCAACCTCGTCTCGGCACTGACGGCTGTGCCACGGGTGCGCAAGCTGGCCCACGACTTCCCGCTCATGAAGGAATGGGGCATAATGGGCTTCATCGCCGAGACGCGCAACGCCTGGATGGAGAGTGGGATCACCACGCGGTACGTGCGTGCCAATCTCCAGTGGGATGCCGGTGCGGACGTCGAGGCGATCCTGGACGACTACTTCGAGAAGTGGTACGGCAGGGCCGCGGTGCCCGCACGCGATTTCTGGGATGCCCTTGAGGAGACGATGGAAGAGACGCCGATGCTCGGCCACGAAGACCGTTTCATGCCCGGTGTCTACACGCCGGCGCTGCTCTCGAAGCTGGAGAAATCTGTGGCGAAAGCGGAGCAGCTAGCGGACACAGATCGTACGCAACTGCACGTGCAGGTGGACCGGCTGATCTTCGAGCACCTTAAACGGTACATGGACATGCGCGGCGCCGAGTTCGAAGCCGACTTCGCCGCGGCCGCCGAGCACGCCGGGCGGATGATGGATGTGCGAAAAAAACTCAGCGGGATCAGCCCCGTTTTCTGTTTGCCGGATGAAGACACTTCCGCGTCCGGGATCTGGTACTGGGGGGTGACCCACCGCAAGCGTTATTACGAGTCGCTGGCAGCGAAGACGTCAGGTGAGACCGGGGATCTGGTGGCGCTCCTCCCGACGGCGGCGAAGTTCCGGACCGACCCGCGCGACGAGGGTCGTTTCGCGGGGTGGTTCGATCCTGAGGCTCATGACGGTGACTGGGAGACCATCCTCACGTCCAAATCGTTCCTCAGGCAGGGGTACATGGACGAGGTGGGATATCCCTACATGGGCTACATCTGGTACCGACTCGAGGTCGACGTTCCCGAGAAGTTCGCGGGCAGAAAGATCATGCTTTATGCCCCGATCGTCGAGACCGAGGCGTGGAGCTGGGTGAACGGTAAGTACGTCGGTCACCGTGAATACCGCGAGGCGTACATCCGACCGGCTGAGATGGAGCTCGACGTGACGGCGGCCGTCGAAGCGGGGAAGACGAACGTGATCGCGATCCGCGTCGGCACCGGACTCAACGCTGCGCAGGCTGCCAACGGCCTGATGTCGCGTCTGTTCATGTACGCCCCGAAAGACGAGGAATGAGCAGTCAAAGCGAGAGATAGGCGGGCAGCTCCCATGCGTGTAATACTATCCACCATCGTATTAGCAGCCTGCAGCGCCGCCCTGACTGCAGCGGCAGAACCGGTGACGATCGACTTCAACGGGTGGCAGCCGATGGGGTACGCCGACGGTGGCGTGATCACGGGCACGAACCTCGAGGGGCCCAACGGCGAGAAGGCCATCTTCTTCACCGGCACCTGGGATGCGCGGGGGGCGACCAATCGGCCGAACGGCATCGTGACCGTGCCCACCGTGCCGAACGGGACATACAACGTCGATTTCATCGAGAGGGCGGACAAGGATGTCGTCTTCACAACGGACGAGAACGGCCATATTGCCACCCTGAAAGGCAACGGTATAAAGACTGGGACCGTCGAGCGGATTGGGCCGTCCGCACTGCAAATCAACACGGTCGAGATCGTCTGGAAGACAGACGCGGATCCCCGCAAGATGATCGCACTGGACAACTCGTCCCGGATCCACGCGCCCGCGGGCACCTGCATGGTACCGACCGGCACGTGGGAGGTGCACTGGTGGGGCATGCATGAGTGGGGCAAGGCACCCGTGAAGAACACGACTTGCGAGATCTCGGTCAGCACCGGTGGTATTACGCCGGCAGAATTCGTCGTGCACGGTGGTACCCCCGATCCGGCAATCTTGTACATGGCCACGGGTGAAGCTGCGATCCCGCTGCGCGGCGCCGTAATCAGTTCACAGATAGTTGTCTTTGAGAACGTCACCGAGGCGATGGGACTCGGGGGAATGGGTAAAGGCCACGGCGCCTGGGTAGACTACAACAACGACGGCTGGACCGACCTCCAGGACGGACAGAACATCTGGCGCAATGAGGAAGGCATGAAGTTTGTCAAGTCCGGCTCAGGCAGCGGACTGAGCGCCTGGGGTGACATCGACAACGACGGTTGGCTCGACTACTTCGGCGCCGGCGGCGGCGCGGTTATGTTCGGCTCCAGCGAGGGTGAGTTCACCGGGGCTGAGGAGAAACCCGAGCGGATCTGCCGGGTGAGCGACGGCGGTACGATCGCGGACGTTGACGGGGATGGGTTGCTGGACATCTACTGGACCGGCTACG